>NZ_JAVAYC010000004.1:0-283112 GCF_042709235.1 Pseudomonas sp. LS_2
CAGCTCAGCCTGGAATATCGAGGCTAAGCCCGCTCTGACGACCGATGCTGGGTGATCTGACTGCTGATAAGGGAATTTCCCACGATTCATTCGCCATCCGGCACCAACCCGGACATTTGCTGTCATACCTGTGCAAAAATACAGCATAAGCCTTTGTCACAGAACAAAATGCGTGCTCAAATTGCACCCATGGAAATCGCTCCTCCGTTCATGCGCCGTGCGGCGTACCGTCATGGCGGCAGGTGGGCAGTAATGTTAAAAGTAGTGGTTCGCCAGTCGGCGACCGGCCCGGACCCTATTTAACGCGCAGCGAGCGCAGGAATAGACGCGTTTTGAAGAAATCCACCACAACCCCGACCCCCTTGCCCGTGCCGCTGTGGCGCCAGCAACTGCATTATCGCCTCAAGGAAGGCGCGCTGATCGCCGTCGGTGCGCTGTGCCTTTACCTGTGGATGGCGCTGCTGACCTACGACAAGGAAGACCCCAGTTTCAGCCACACCAGCAACATCGACCAGGTGCAGAACGCCGCTGGTCGTGCCGGTGCCTATTTCGCCGACATCCTGTTCATGGTGCTCGGTTACTTCGCCTACATCTTCCCCTTGCTGCTGGCGATCAAGACCTGGCAGATCTTCCGCGAACGCCACCAGCCCTGGCAGTGGAGCGGCTGGCTGTTCTCCTGGCGCCTGATCGGCCTGGTGTTCCTGGTGCTGTCGGGCGCGGCCCTGGCGCATATCCATTTCCATCCGCCGGAAACCTTGCCGTTCTCGGCCGGCGGCGCCCTGGGCGAGAGCCTTGGCGACCTGGCGCGCAACCTGCTGAACGTGCAGGGCAGTACGCTGATGTTCATTGCCCTGTTCCTGTTCGGCCTGACCGTATTCACCGACCTGTCCTGGTTCAAGGTGATGGACGTCACCGGCAAGATCACCCTCGACCTGGTCGAGCTGGTGCAGGGCGCGGCCAACCGCTGGTGGGAGGCACGCAATGAGCGCAAGCGCCTGGTGGCGCAGCTGCGCGAGGTGGACGAGCAGGTCGACGAGGTGGTCGCCCCGGTGGTGGTGGACAAACGCGAGCAGGTCAAGGCCCGCGAGCGCATCATCGAGCGCGATGATGCCCTGACCAAGCACGTGGTGCAGCGCGAAACGCAACCGGCCCCGGTGATCATGCCGACGCCGGTGAAGGCACCGGAGCCCAGCAAACGGGTAATGAAGGAAAAACAGGCGCCGCTGTTCGTCGACAGCGCCGTGGAAGGCACGCTGCCGTCCATTTCCATTCTCGACCCGGCCGAGCAGAAGAAGATCGAGTATTCGCCCGAGTCCCTGGCCGGCGTCGGCCACCTGCTGGAAATCAAGCTCAAGGAATTCGGCGTCGAGGTGGCGGTGGACTCCATTCACCCAGGCCCGGTGATCACCCGCTACGAGATCCAGCCTGCGGCCGGCGTCAAGGTCAGCCGTATCGCCAACCTGGCCAAGGACCTGGCGCGCTCGCTGGCGGTGACCAGCGTGCGTGTGGTGGAGGTCATTCCCGGCAAGACTACCGTGGGCATCGAGATTCCCAACGAGAACCGCCAGATGGTGCGTTTCTCCGAGGTCTTGTCCACGCCACAGTACGACGAACAGAAATCGCCCGTCACACTGGCCCTGGGCCACGACATCGGCGGCAAGCCGGTGATCACCGATCTGGCCAAGATGCCCCACCTGCTGGTGGCCGGTACCACCGGCTCCGGTAAGTCGGTGGGCGTGAACGCGATGATCCTGTCGATCCTGTTCAAGTCCAGCCCCGAAGATGCGCGGCTGATCATGATCGACCCGAAAATGCTCGAACTGTCGATCTACGAGGGCATCCCGCACCTGCTCTGCCCGGTGGTCACCGACATGAAGGACGCCGCCAACGCCCTGCGGTGGAGCGTGGCGGAGATGGAGCGTCGCTACAAGCTGATGGCTGCCATGGGCGTGCGTAACCTGGCGGGCTTCAACCGCAAGGTCAAGGACGCCCAGGAAGCCGGAGAGGTCATCCATGACCCGCTGTACCGCCGCGAGAGCATGGAAGACGAGCCGCCGGCGCTGAAGACCCTGCCGACCATCGTGGTGGTAGTCGACGAGTTCGCCGACATGATGATGATCGTCGGCAAGAAGGTCGAAGAGCTGATCGCTCGTATCGCACAGAAGGCGCGGGCGGCGGGTATCCACCTGATCCTCGCCACCCAGCGTCCGTCGGTGGATGTCATCACCGGCCTGATCAAGGCCAACATCCCGACCCGCATGGCGTTCCAGGTGTCGAGCAAGATCGACTCGCGGACCATCATCGACCAGGGCGGTGCCGAGCAGCTGCTCGGCCACGGTGACATGCTCTACATGCCGCCGGGCACCAGCCTGCCGATCCGTGTTCATGGCGCGTTCGTCTCCGACGACGAAGTTCACCGCGTGGTGGAAGCCTGGAAGCTGCGTGGCGCGCCGGACTACAACGACGACATCCTCAATGGCGTCGAAGAGGCCGGCAGCGGCTTCGATGGCGGCGGTGGTGGCGGTGGCGATGGCGATGATCCGGAAGCCGATGCCCTGTATGACGAGGCCGTGCAGTTCGTGCTTGAAAGCCGCCGCGCGTCGATCTCGGCGGTGCAGCGCAAGCTCAAGATCGGCTACAACCGCGCCGCCCGCATGATCGAGGCGATGGAAATGGCCGGTGTCGTGACCCCGATGAACAGCAACGGTTCGCGCGAAGTGATTGCCCCTGGCGGCCCGCGCGATTGATGAAACTCCTGCCGGGCGCCAACGGCGGCGCCCGGCTTTTCTACGTTCAATGAGGATTCCCATGCGCGCGATTCGCATGCTGTTGGTTTCTGCCCTGGCTGCGGCCAGCCTGTCTGCCCATGCCGGCGAGCAGGACGTCCAGCGCCTGACCCAATTGCTGGAAAAGTCCCAGACCATCACCGCCCGCTTCTCCCAGCTGACCCTGGATGCTGGCGGCACGAGCCTGCAGGAGACCAGCGGCGAGATGGCGGTCCAGCGCCCAGGCCTGTTCTACTGGCACACCGATGCACCGCAGGAGCAGGTGGTGGTATCTGACGGCCAGAAGGTCACCTTGTGGGATCCTGACCTTGAACAAGCCACGGTCAAGAAACTTGACGAGCGCCTGAGCCAGACCCCGGCGCTGCTGCTTTCCGGTGATGTATCGAAGATCAGCCAGAGCTTCGACATCGTCTCCAAGGAGCAGGGCGAGGTCATGGACTTCACCCTCAAGCCCAAGACCAAGGACACCCTGTTCGACTCGCTGCGCGTATCGTTTCGCCGTGGCTTGATCAACGACATGCAACTGATCGACGGCGTGGGCCAGCGCACCAATATCCTGTTCAACGGGGTCAAGGCCAACGAGCCTATCGCCAAGAGTAAGTTCCAGTTCAAGATCCCGGAAGGCGCTGACGTCATCCAGGAGTAACGAGAGGCACCATGGACCTGTTTCGAAGCGAACCTGTTGCCCAGCCGTTGGCCGCACGCTTGCGTCCATCCAACCTGGACGAGTATGTCGGCCAGGAGCACCTGCTGGCTCGCGGCAAGCCGCTGCGCGAGGCGCTGGAACAGGGTGCGCTGCATTCGATGATTTTCTGGGGGCCGCCGGGGGTGGGCAAGACAACCTTGGCGCGGCTGCTGGCACAGTTCTGCGATGCTCATTTCGAAACGGTGTCGGCGGTGCTGGCTGGGGTCAAGGAGATTCGCCAGGCGGTAGAGGTGGCCAAGCAGCAGGCCGCCCAGTATGGCCGGCGCACGATCCTGTTCGTCGATGAAGTGCACCGCTTCAACAAGTCCCAGCAGGATGCCTTCCTGCCTTATGTGGAAGACGGCACGCTGATTTTCATCGGCGCCACCACGGAAAACCCCTCCTTCGAATTGAATAATGCGCTGCTGTCGCGTGCGCGGGTTTACGTGCTCAAGAGCCTGGACGAGCCCGCGCTGCGCAAGCTGGTAGACCGTGCCTTGGCAGAGGAGCGCGGCCTTGGCAAACGCCAGTTGAGGGTGGGTGACGAGGCCTTTCGGATGCTTATGGCTGCCGCAGATGGCGATGGTCGGCGCATGCTCAACTTCCTCGAAAACGCCTCGGACCTGGCCGAAGACGGCGGCGAAATCGACGTCGAGCTGCTGCAAAGCCTGCTCGGCGACAGCCGCCGTCGCTTCGACAAGGGCGGCGAGGCGTTCTACGACCAGATCTCGGCCCTGCACAAGTCGGTACGCGGCTCCGACCCCGATGCAGCGCTGTACTGGTATGCACGCATGCTGGATGGCGGCTGCGACCCGCTGTACATTGCCCGCCGAGTGGTGCGCATGGCCAGCGAGGACATCGGCAACGCCGACCCGCGGGCACTGAGCCTGTGCCTGTCGGCCTGGGATGTGCAGGAGCGGCTAGGCAGCCCCGAGGGCGAACTGGCCGTGGCCCAGGCCATCACCTACATTGCCTGCGCGCCGAAGAGCAACGCCGTATACATGGGTTTCAAGGCTGCCATGCGCGAGGCGGCCGAGCACGGCTCGCTCGAGGTGCCGCTGCACCTGCGCAATGCCCCGACCAAACTGATGAAACAGCTCGGCTATGGCGAGGAATACCGCTACGCCCACGACGAGCCGGATGCCTACGCCGCCGGCGAAGACTACTTCCCCGAACAACTCGAGCCGCGCCAGTACTACCAGCCAGTGCCACGCGGCCTGGAACTGAAGATCGGCGAAAAGCTGCGCCACCTGGCCGAGCTTGATCGCACCAGCCCTCGCCAACGGAGAAAACCGTGATCGCACTTGTCGCCGCCGTCAGTGCAGGTGGTATCGCTGGCACCCTGCTGCGCTTCGCTACCGCCAGTTGGGTCACGGCCCACTGGCCACGCCACTTCTATCTCGGTACGCTGGCGGTCAATCTGGTGGGCTGCCTGCTCATCGGCTTGCTTTATGGCCTGTTTCTGAACAAGCCATTGGTGCCGGTGGAACTGCGCGCCGGGCTGATCGTCGGTTTCCTGGGCGGGCTGACGACGTTTTCCTCCTTCTCGCTCGATACCGTGCGCCTGCTGGAAAGCGGGCACGTGCCGTTGGCACTGGGCTATACCGGTATCAGCGTGCTAGGCGGGCTGCTGGCAACCTGGGCAGGCCTTGCCCTGACACGATTCTGAACCAACACATACATACAACGAGAGAACGATATGCTCGATTCCAAACTGTTACGCGGCCAACTCCAGGAAGTGGCGGACCGCCTGGCCTCACGTGGCTTCAGCCTGGATGTCGCGCGCATCGAGTCCCTGGAAGAGCGCCGCAAGTCGGTGCAGACCCGTACCGAACAGCTGCAAGCCGAGCGTAACGCCCGCTCCAAGTCCATCGGCCAGGCCAAGGCCAAGGGCGAGGACATCGCTCCGCTGATGGCCGATGTCGAGCGCATGGCTAATGAACTGGCCGCTGGCAAGGTGGAACTGGATGGTATCCAGGCCGAACTGGACGGCATCCTGCTGACCATCCCCAACCTGCCGGACGCCAGCGTGCCGGTCGGCGCCAGCGAAGACGACAACGTCGAGGTGCGCCGCTGGGGCACGCCGAAGGCGTTCGATTTCGAGATCAAGGACCACGTCGCCCTGGGCGAAATCAGCGGTGGCCTGGACTTCGAAGCCGCTGCCAAGCTGTCCGGCGCGCGTTTTGCCGTGCTGCGCGGCCCAATCGCCCGCCTGCACCGCGCCCTGGCGCAGTTCATGATCAACCTGCACACCGGCGAGCATGGCTACGAAGAGGCCTACACCCCATACCTGGTGCAGGCTCCGGCGCTGCAAGGCACTGGCCAGCTGCCGAAATTCGAGGAAGATCTGTTCAAGATCAGCCGCGAAGGCGAGGCCGACTTCTACCTGATCCCGACTGCCGAAGTGTCGCTGACCAACCTGGTCGCCGGCGAAATCGTCGATGCCAAGCAACTGCCGATCAAGCTGGTCGCCCACACTCCATGCTTCCGCAGTGAAGCCGGTGCTTCCGGTCGCGATACCCGCGGCATGATCCGCCAGCACCAGTTCGACAAGGTTGAGATGGTCCAGGTGGTCGAGCCTTCGAAGTCCATGGAAGCCCTGGAAGGCCTGACCGCCAACGCCGAGCGCGTGCTGCAACTGCTGGAGCTGCCCTATCGGGTGCTGGCCCTGTGCACCGGTGACATGGGCTTCGGCGCGGTGAAAACCTACGACCTGGAAGTGTGGGTACCGAGCCAGGACAAGTACCGCGAAATCAGCTCGTGCTCCAACTGCGGCGACTTCCAGGCCCGCCGCATGCAGGCGCGCTGGCGCAACCCGGAAACCGGCAAGCCGGAGCTGGTGCACACCCTCAACGGTTCGGGCCTGGCCGTGGGCCGTACCCTGGTGGCGGTGCTGGAGAACTACCAGCAGGCCGATGGTTCGATCCGCGTGCCTGAAGTGCTCAAGCCTTACATGGGTGGCGTCGAGGTCATTCGCTAAATGAACTACCTGCCGCTGTTCCACAAGTTGCGTGGTGGCCGGGTGCTGGTGGTCGGCGGCGGCGAGATCGCCTTGCGCAAGGCGCGCCTGCTGGCCGACGCCGGGGCCATCCTGCGCGTGGTGGCGCCGGAGATCGACGGCCAGCTGGCTGCGTTGGCCAAGGAAGACGGCGAGGTGCTGGTGCGTGGCTACCAGGTCGATGACCTGGACGGCTGCCGCCTGGTGATTGCCGCCACCGACGATGCGGCGCTCAATGCCCAGGTCTCGGCCGATGCCCAGGCACGTAGCCTGCCGGTCAACGTGGTGGATGCGCCGGCCCTGTGCACGGTGATCTTCCCGGCTATCGTCGATCGCTCACCCTTGGTGGTGGCGGTATCCAGCGGTGGCGACGCGCCAGTGCTGGCGCGGTTGATACGCGCCAAGCTGGAGGCCTGGATTCCTTCGGCCTACGGCGAACTGGCCGGGTTGGCTGCGCGTTTTCGCGACAAGGTCAAGGCGCTGTACCCGGACGTCAACCAGCGTCGCGGCTTCTGGGAGAACGTGTTCCAGGGGCCGATCGCCGAGCGCCAGCTGGCGGGCCAGGGCGGGGAGGCCGAGCGTCTGTTGCAGGCGATGGTCGATGGCGCGCCGGTGCAGCAGGGTGGCGAGGTGTACCTGGTAGGTGCCGGCCCTGGCGACCCGGACCTGCTCACTTTCCGCGCATTGCGTCTGATGCAGCAGGCCGATGTGGTGCTGTACGACCGCTTGGTGGCCCCGGCCATCATCGATATGTGCCGGCGTGATGCCGAACGTATTTATGTCGGCAAGCGCCGCGCCGACCACGCCGTGCCCCAGGAGCAGATCAACCGCCTGCTGGTCGATCTGGCTCGGCAAGGCAAGCGGGTGTTGCGCCTGAAGGGCGGTGACCCGTTCATCTTCGGTCGAGGCGGCGAGGAGATCGAGCAACTTGCCGAGGAGGGCATTCCCTTCCAGGTGGTGCCGGGTATCACGGCGGCCAGTGGTTGTTCCGCCTATGGTGGCATCCCGTTGACCCACCGCGACTATGCCCAGTCGGTGCGTTTCGTCACCGGGCACCTGAAGGACGGCTCCAGCAACCTGCCCTGGCATGACCTGGTGGCACCTGCGCAGACCTTGGTGTTCTACATGGGCCTGGTCGGCCTGCCGACCATCTGTGCCGAGTTGATCCGTCATGGCCGCGCGGCCAGCACCCCGGCGGCGCTGGTGCAGCAAGGCACCACGCGCAACCAGCGGGTGTTCACCGGTACCTTGGCAGACTTGCCAGGGCTGGTGGCGCGCCATGAGGTGCATGCGCCGACCCTGGTGATCGTGGGTGAGGTGGTGCAACTGCGCGAGAAGTTGGCGTGGTTTGAAGGTTCGCAGCAAGACTGATTGATGGTTGGGGCCGCTTCGCGAAGCGGCCCCCGCTTTATGCCTGCCAAATCCCCTTGCCCGCCAACCGCGCCCGATCATGGGCCAGGCCGAAGTCCTGCAATGGCCCCTTGGGCACGATGCCAGTCGGGTTGATGGTCTTGTGGCTCAGGTAGTAGTGCTTCTGGATATGCTCCATGTCCACGGTGCCCGCCACGCCCGGCCACTGGTACAGCTCGCGCAGCCAGTTGGAAAGGTTCGGGTAGTCGGCCAGCCGCCGCAGGTTGCACTTGAAATGCCCGTGGTACACCGCATCGAAGCGCACCAGCGTGGTAAACAGGCGCACATCCGCCTCGGTCAGATATTCACCAGCCAAGTAGCGCTGACGGTCCAGCAACCGCTCCAGGTGGTCCAGCTCGCTGAACACTTCGTCGAATGCCGTTTCGTAGGCTTGCTGGGTGGTGGCGAAGCCTGCCCGGTACACGCCGTTGTTCACCGCTGGATAGATGCGTTCGTTGAGTGTATCGATGGTCGCACGCAGCGGCTCGGGGTAGAGGTCCAGGCGGTTGCCGGTCAGTTCGTCGAAGGCGCTGTTGAAAATGCGGATGATCTCGGACGACTCGTTGTTGACGATGCGCTTTTCCTGTTTGTCCCACAGCACGGGCACGGTAACGCGGCCGGTATAGTGCGGGTCGTCCTGGGTGTAGCGCTGGTGCAGGTACTGCAAGCCATCCAGCGCGTCGCCGGTGGAGCCTTGCTGGGTGTCGAAGGTCCAGCCCTGCTCGAGCATCAGCCAGCTGACCACCGAGACATCGATCAACGGCTCCAGGCCTTTGATGGCGCGCATGATCAGCGTGCGGTGGGCCCAAGGGCAGGCCAGCGATACGTACAGGTGGTACCGGCCGGCCTCGGCGGCGGGCAGGGCGTTGCGGCGCTGCGCGTTTTCCCGGCGGAAGGCGCCGTCCTTGCTGTTCTGGTACCACTGGTCATGCCAGCGGCCTTCAATCAAAAGGCCCATGCTGTGCTCCTCGAAACCCGATTGTTTGTCGTTGGAGCACAGTCTAGGGGAAACCGTTCGAATGAATAGCGCAAAGACTGCGGGGTTTCTATCGGGTTACTCGATGCTTTTTCGCGTTGCCCAATACCCACGTGCTGTCTCGAAGGCTTGCTCACGGCTGTGACCGAGGCCGCGCAGGGCCAGGGCCATGGTCGCCACGACGGCCAGTTCGCCATAGCTGTCTTCGGCCTCGCCACGCCATAGGGCCAGCAGCTGCCCCGGCTGCAACGATGCGGGTTTGACATGGCGCTGGGTACTCAGGGCCGGCCATTCCTCGTCCCACGCCTCGCCGGCTGCCGTACCGTACAGGTGGCTGGTCACATCGGGATTGATCTCGATCTCGCCGCCGTCTCCCTTGATCACCACGGCAGGGTCGCCGAGCAGGCGGCTGGCCTCGCGGTGCACAGCCTGGTAGCCAGGGTGGAAGATGCTTTGCAGGCCGCAACGGGCCGACAGCGGGTTGAGTACGCGGGCCAGCGAGTGGATGGGGGAGCGCAGGCCGAGGGTATTGCGCAGGTCGATCATCCGCTGCAGCTGTGGCGCCCAGTCTTGCAGGGGAAAAAAGGCCAGGCTACGGGAATCCAGGGCCGAGGCTACCGCTTGCCAGTCGCGGCACAGGGGGATGTCCAGTAGTGCCAGCAGTTGCTCGCTGTACAGGCGTCCAGCGGTATGGGCGCCGCCACCATGCATCAGGATGCGCACGCCATTGCCGGCCAGACAGCGTGCTGCCAGCAGGTACCAGGGCAGGTGGCGTTTCTTGCCGGCGTAGCTGGGCCAATCGATGTCCACGGCAATGCGCGGCGCCTCGAGGTGGGCGCGTACCGCTTCGGTGAAACCGGCCAGCTCCTCGGCGCTTTCCTCTTTGTGACGTAGCAGCATCAGGAAAGCGCCGAGCTGGGTGTCTTCGACCTTGCCTTCGAGCAGCAGGGTCATGGCGGCGCGGGCCTCCTCGCGGGTAAGGCCGCGTGCGCCGCGCTTGCCTTTGCCGAGAATGCGCACGAATTCGGCGAACGGGTGTTCGGCCGGGGTTTCCAGGAGCAGCGGGCGAGGTTCGGTCATATGCAATTGGTCGGTTTGGGCAGGCCCGCCAGCTTGGCGGCGAGTTTGGCGGGGGTGCCGTTGAACAGGCGATTCAGATGCGGGCTGTTGCCCTTTTGCGGGCCGAGCTTGAGCGCGGCGTACTTGATCAATGGGCGCGTGGCGGGCGACAGCTGGTATTCGGCGTAGAACTGGCGCAGCAGTTCCAGCACTTCCCAGTGGTCTGCAGTCAGGGCGATGCTTTCACGCTGGGCCAAGGCCTCGGCGACAGGGTGCGACCAGTCTTGCAGGTCGACCAGAAAGCCATCCTTGTCCAAGGCGACCTGGCGGTCCTCAATGATGAGTTCGTTCATAGCCAGCCGTTGACCTTGTCGAAACGCAGTGACAGCTCGACGAACGCCGGGTAGTCCACCACTTGGGCAGGCTCGCCGCGCTGGTCTTCTTCGTGGAGCGCCCGGGCTTGCAGGTCTTCCTCGAGGGCGTAAAGGCGGCCCTCAAGGTTTGCAGCCCGCAGTTGGATGCAGGGCTCGCTGCCCGCGCGTAGGGCGTACACCGCATCGCCGCACAGCAGCAGGCCGTCGTCGGGGCCCAGCAGCCGCAGACAGCTGGCCAGGCGCTCGTCGCCGAAGGGCGAATGGCTGATTACATGCAGGGTTGTCATCAAAGCGTTACCACGTGGTCGAAGCGGGCGATCAGGGCCGCCAGGGCGGTGTCATCGAGGATATCTACCGGCAGCTCGAGGTCGCCGTTATCGAGGCCGCGCTGGCGCAGGCTATGGCCGCAGGCGAACAGTTCCTCGACGCCGAACATCGGCAATGCCTGCAGGTTGGCAGCCAGGTTCTTCTGCTGCAGCTGGGTGGGTTGCTGGCCGCTGGCGAGCTGGAACACCCCATCGTCGAGAAACAGCATACCCAGCGGCAGGTCGAACGCGCCGCCGGCCAAGGCGATGTCCAGGGCCTCGCGGGCCGATGGACCATTCCAGGGCGCCTGGCGGGTGATGATCAGCATGGATTTGGCCATTTCAATCGCCTCCGAAGCAGACCAGGCGGTCGGCAACCTGCGCGGCTTCATGCAGTTGGCCCAGCCCCGACAGGTCCCAAGGTCCTGACAGATTCACCGCCGGGCGTTGGTAGCGGCTGGCTTCGGTCTCGTCCAGCACGCCGCGGCGCAGGGCGGCGGCGATGCACACCACTGCATCCAGGCGATGGTCGTCGACGAAGGTGCGCCACTGCGCCGCAACGTCCAGCTCGTCCTGGGGCGCGACGATGTTGGCAGAGGCGCTGTGCACACCGTCCTGGTAGAAGAACAGGCGGGTAATCTCGTGCCCACCGGCCAGCGCCGCCTCGGCGAAGCGCAGGGCGCGGCGCGAGGAGGGGGCATGTGCCGGGGAAAACACCGCAATGGCGAATTTCATGGAACGCTCGCGTAAAAGAATGCCGCCATGATAAAGCAAAAAGCCCGCGCCTGTGGACGCGGGCTTGTGCGGGTAGGGGCGCGGTCAGGCTTGTCGCTGCTCCTGGCTTTGCGGCAGGAACCAGTTCAGCACCAGGGCGCAGATGCCTCCGGTGGCCACGCCCGACTCCAATACATTTCGCAGGGCTTCCGGCATGTGAGCGAGGAACTCGGGCACTTGCGCCACGCCCAGGCCCAGCGCCAGGGACACGGCGATGATCAGCAGCGCCCGGCGGTCCAGGCGGGTGCTGGCGAGGATATTGATACCCGAGGCCGCCACCGCGCCGAACATCACCATGGCCGCGCCGCCCAGCACTGGCTCCGGCACCGCCTGGATCACCCCGGCGACGCTTGGGAACAAGCCCAGCACCACCAGCATGAGGGCGATCCAGATGCCGATATGGCGGCTGGCAATGCCGGTCAGCTGAATGACCCCATTGTTCTGGGCGAAGATCGAGCTGGGAAAGGTGTTGAACAGCCCGGCCAGGAGCGAATTTGCGCCGTTCACCAGTACGCCGCCCTTGATCCGCTGCATCCACACCGGGCCTTCCACGGGCTGGCGCGATACCTTGCTGGTGGCGGTGACGTCGCCGATGGCTTCCAGCGAGGTCACCAGGTAGATGACCAGCATCGGAATGAACAGCGCCCAGGAGAAGCCCAGGCCGAAGTGCAGCGGCACCGGCACCTGGAACAGCGCCGCTTCATGCATGCCGGTGAAGTCCAGGCGGCCGAGGTAGCCGGCCAGCGCATAGCCCACGGCCAGGGCGATGACGATCGCGCAGCTGCGCATCCATACCAGTGGAATGCGGTTGAGCACCACGATGATCGCCAGCACCACGCCAGACAGCAGCAGGTTCTCGCCATTGGCGAAGGTGCCGTTGGCCATGGCGCTGAAGCCGCCGCCCATGCTGATGAGGCCGACCTTGATCAGGGTCAGGCCGATCATCAGCACCACGATGCCGGTCACCAGCGGGGTGATCAGGCGCTTGATGAACGGCAGGATGCGCGAAACGCCCATTTCCACGAAGGACCCAGCGATCACCACGCCAAAGATCGCCGCCATCACGCCTTCGACCGGGGTGCCTTGCTTGACCATCAGCGCGCCGCCAGCGATCAGCGGGCCGACGAAGTTGAAGCTGGTACCCTGGACGATCAACAGCCCGGCGCCAAATGGCCCGAAGCGCCGGCACTGTACGAAGGTAGCGATGCCCGAGATCACCAGCGACATCGAGACGATCAGGTTGGTGTCTCGCGCCGATACGCCCAGGGCCTGGCAGATCAGCAGGCCAGGGGTGACGATCGGCACGATGATCGCCAGCAGGTGCTGCAATGCCGCGAGCAGGCCGATCAATGGACGCGGCCGGTCTTCAAGGCCCAGGACCAGTTCATTGGCAGGCGCTTGCGCCTCTGGGCCGTGTTCGAGTGAACTCATGGGAAAGCTGCCCCGGAAGAAAAAAGGAGCGCATTCTACGGGCCACGAGGGGATAGGGATAGGGGCCTGGCAAACGCCCATGAAAAAGCCCGCCGAAGCGGGCTTTTCGGTACTGCAGGTGAATCAGTCGTCACGACCCATGATGCCGAACAGTTGCAGCAGGCTGACGAACAGGTTGTAGATCGACACGTACAGGCTGATGGTGGCCATGATGTAGTTGCGCTCACCGCCATGGATGATGGCGCTGGTCTGGTACAGGATGCAGACCGACGAGAACAGGACGAAGCCGGCGCTGATCGCCAGTTGCAGGCCGCTGATCTGGAAGAAGAAGCTGGCGACAACGGCGCCCAGCAGGACGAAGAAACCAGCGGTGATGAAACCGCTGAGGAAGCTCATGTCCTTGCGGGTGACCAGCACGTAGGCCGACAGGCCACCGAACACCAGGGCGGTCATGGCGAAGGCGGAGCTCACGACTTCGGCGCCGCCGGTCATGCCCAGGTAGCGGTTGAGGATAGGACCGAGGATGAAGCCCATGAAGCCGGTAAGGGCGAAGGTGGAGACCAGGCCCCAGACCGAATCACGCAGCTTAGCGGTGAGGAAGAACAGCCCGTAGAAGCCGATCAGCACCACGAAGATGTTGGGGTAGCCGACCCGCATCTGCTGCGCGACGAAGGCCATGACACCACTGAAGACGAGGGTAAGCGCCAGCAGGCTGTACGTGTTGCGCAGGACCTTGCTGACCTCCTGCTGCTCGACCTGCTGGCCGTGTTGTACGATGTAATCCTGTTCGCGCATGGCGACACTCCTTTGGATCCTGTGGGTTTGAAACCGGGTTCGAAACGTATGGTTGCAAAGAGCATAACAGAGCCTTCGCAACCCGCGACACAGAGAGTTTGACAGCTTGTTTCATTACGGTATGATTGCCGCCGCAAAACAGCTGGAAGCGTGGCCGAGTGGTTTAAGGCAACGGTCTTGAAAACCGTCGATGGGCAACTATCCTAGAGTTCGAATCTCTACGCTTCCGCCACCAATTCTCATTAAAGCCCTGATTATTCGGGGCTTTTTTGTATTTAGCCGCTTTTGGTCCCCCATCTGGTCCCCCATTTTTTGTTCGGCTTCCTCTGGTCTTCTGCGGATTCTGGTGGACGTGTTGCTTTAATGGGAGCCTCATGACGCCCGTCAGGACGGGGGCTGTTTGTCGCAAACGGCGCAGGTGGGAGATATGCTTGGCCCTTACCGACAGCTTTCGTCCCACAGGAGCTGGTACGCAGCGCCTAGTCATTTCCCGGCCGCACTCTTCTGGCACGATGTCTTCATACCCCCGCTTTTTTAAACGCAAAGGCGGCGCTAAGGCACTGCTGAGGCGGTGCCTTATCTCGGAACTCTAGCAGCTCAGTCTCGCTGAGCGGTGAGCCCTGGCGATCTTTCGCCGCCTTAAGCAGTGATACAAGTAACTGTCTTTGTTGCGCCAGCGCCGGCTCTCTCATGGGGAATAGCGGCCTAAGGGACCGCGATGCTATGCAACCCCGCCACGCCTCTCAAGGCACGAGGAAGACGCTAAACCTGGCGATTCGGCGCCCAGCCGGTGACCAGGGGACTTACGGGCAGAAGAAGATTCCTTCATCTAGCTGCGCGCACGAAATTCAAATGCGCCCCTGCCCCCTGGAGTGGTAGCGTGACCGGCTATTTTAGTGGTGTAAGGAAGCATGGGGTGGATACGGCTCGTCTCATTCAAGATCTCGAGAAAAAGATCGACTTTTACGAACGTCCGAACCGGGGCGCCCCCGACGTCGTCACACCCCTGCATGGCTATATCGCTGGGTTGCTGGCGGCCGGCACTGTTTATCCTCGCGTACTGAACCGCGCCACGGTGCTCGGCCTTTTGCAAGGACAGGCGACCTGGTTGCATGACGAGGAGGGCTGGCAGCCGTTGAAAGACTCTGTGCCGCTGGTCGAACTTGAGCAGCAGCGTGTGGTGACCTTCAAAAGTGGGCTGCTGGAGGTGGTCAGGCCGGTTCCCGTCGCCGACGACATGCCGCAAAAGCTGAAGCAACAGCTTGCGACAGTGGCTTCTCTTTATGACATCAAACACGGTGGCGACGGATGGGTGGCGCCGCATGTGCGCGTCGATGAGTGCTTTGTCACCGAAGTGGGCCACCTGCAAGCATGCCACAAGTTGTCTGCGTCACACGGTGGGTACAAGATTTCCTTCGAGGATGAAGACCTTGTCGGGGTCGGCACGCTGCTGTGGGAGCAGTTGAGGGCCTCAAGGGCGAAGCCGGAGGTTGCGTTCGAGGAATGGTGGTTAAAAATGGTGCTGGCTTGCGGGCGGCCGTATGTTTTTCACCTGAAATTCCGCTCCGCACATGCGCGCGAGGATTTTCTAGCCTGTGCATTTCAGTACGTGATGGCTGATGACTCCCTGCAGGACACTTGGGAGCAATGCGCGGCGGATATCGCGTTGTCCGCGAATGGCATGAATGCCATCGTGCGACCTGCACGGCGGGATTCAGATGAGGTGCTTACCGGCTCCGTTGCGAGCGTGCAGGAGGCCTATTGCCCAGCACTGGAGTTGTCCCAACTGGACGACGTGATCGAGTGTTATCGGCGCCTGCCGAACGAGCGTGTTTTTGATTGTTTCCAGTGGTGGAAAGAGGCGAGGAACTATTACGACTACGAAACGACTCATCATCTCGTGGCAGGCATCGTGAAGTATGAATGCGAAGAGGGTGCACGGCGCGACAGTTTTCCTTACACGCGCCTTTTGTTGCAGCACTCGACACAGGCGCCGCATCTGGCAGAGATACTGTTCAGGAAAATTCACTCTTCACGATATGCGTGCTTTCTGTTGCGCAACAGGGCGACCAGTCACATCGGATTAATCCAGATCCATGAGTGGTTGCACCGTGGCTCTCAGCGATTGTCAGACCGTTACGACTACGACAGGGCGTGGCAGCAACTGGTATTCGCCCAGGCCCTGGAGGTGTATGCCATCGCCCACGATGAGCCGATTGACGCCGAGGTGGCCATGGACACCGTACTGGCGATCGCCGAGGTGTTCGCCTGGATGGCGGAGCGTGAGACCGCATCTCATGCCGAGGGCAAGGGGCTGCTGGCGGGCTTGAAGCAGGCAGTCGAGCGTATGGAGTATCGCGGACCTGAAGACGGCAGGGCCTCGCGTCTGTTCAAAGACCATTGCCATCTGGCTGCTGATTTTTTGGTGGCCAGGCGCAAGCGACTGGTGGGAGGATATGACGAGCTACCAGTTGCTGAGTGGATGTTTTCGTTCTGGTGCATCGAGGTGTTGTCAGAGGGGTACACAGGTAGCGATGCGCGCAAAAAAGCGGGTGTCGAACAGGTTGCCACGGTATTGGCAAAGGACTACCTGAGGCATCTGAAGCAGCGCTTCACTAGCGCTTGTATCGGCATGGATGACGGTTCCGTGTTCGACAGCTTTGACTGGAGTGGGCTGCTGCGCTGTTGCAATGAGCGCCTGCGTCGGAGAGTGATTCATGCCTTTGATGATCTACTCGCACATGACACTGGGGCCACTGAAGAAAGTCACAGGGGGCTATTTGGCGCGGTAAGGACTCATTTGCGTTTTTTACTACGGCTTGTCGTCGATACTGAACTTAAATGCAAGAAAGATGTTTTCGATGCCTTGCTTTGCTTGATTCAGGATTTTGGATTTGCCGCCGATCGCTTGGCGGGGGTATTCGAAGTTTTCAACGATAGTGTTGGTCACAGCAAGGTCCAGCTTTGGGCGCGGGTGTGCCAGGCAAGCAACGTGTTCACGGAAGATGACTTCACGAAGTTCCTCGGTGTACTGCAGGAGCGGCCAACGCCCCTTGGCGGGTGGCTTGAGCTGTATGAGGCGACGCGATCGTCTGCAAGAAAGTCGCGTATTCTCGTGCAGTTGGCCACGCTGGACTTCGAGGCTGAAAGGATTGTCTGGATTCCAGAGATTTCCCGTGTGGCAGTGATGGCGGCAAACGCCGGCCAGTTAAAGCTTGCACAGCGTCTGGTGAAGTATGGCGCTTCCTGTAAGCGCAGCCATTCCTCTGTCTCATTTGAGCCGCTGGACGAGTTGATTGCGCTTAAAGCGATTGCCGACGACGTGGCCCTCAACGATAAGGAACGGATTGCCAAGCTAGACGCGTTCCTCGACGCCACAACGGAGGTCAGTGATGAGGCCTCTCGGTATGCCCGGCAGTTAAAGGCGAACTGTTATCTAAGGGTCGATGCCCAGCGTGCGTTCTACCTGTTCGATGCCCTGCTGAAGGAGCGGCGGCAGATCGCCTATGCGACAGGAAGGCTCAAGGCGAGTCGTGCCCTCGCAGAACGAGAGGGGGTGAACAAGGTAGGTAGCGAGAGCTGGCAACGCTATGTGCAGTGGCGCGAGGTCTATCAAGCTGTTGAGTCGCAGCACGTGGGTGTCTTGGATTTTGAGGAGGCACTGGGGCTGCTGTTGGAATGCAAGCAGTGGCAAGAGTTTGATGGTCTCTGGTGTGAAGTGCCGGAGCGCTTTCTGTTGTCATGCGAGCTTACGCATGTCCGTTGTGCGTACCTTCAAGAACAAGGGCGGGTGGAGGAGGCGCTGACGTATTTACATGAGGTCGAAAAGCTGCATATCGAACTACCTGCCGAGCAGAAGCAGGCATTCGAAG
Source organism: Pseudomonas sp. LS_2 (assembly GCF_042709235.1). NCBI lineage: Bacteria > Pseudomonadati > Pseudomonadota > Gammaproteobacteria > Pseudomonadales > Pseudomonadaceae > Pseudomonas > Pseudomonas sp. LS_2. The sequence continues at coordinate 17,466 of NZ_JAVAYC010000004.1, forward strand.
CGCTGGAAAGGGATCTCAGCAAGAACAACGCCTTGCGCTTGAAACATTCTCCTTATGTGATTGACCTGTACATCAAGCCCAACCACACGCAGGCAAGGGTCATGTGGCAGGAAATCCGCGCATTGCCACCGCTCGAGCAAAGCCTGGTGTTTGGTCAGGCAGAGCAGGGCGATACTTTGGAAGCTTTCCTTGCAAACAATCTGTACGGAGTGGCCCAGGAGCTTCTGACGCGAAAGAACAACTTGTACCGCCCCACGGACGGTAACGCACCAATGTCGATAGACCAGGAAAACATGATCAATGACTGGTTGACTTCGCTGCTGGGCCATCGTTTGGATTACTTGAGCTGGACGGTGAAAGACCAAGCGAGGGTGGGCAGTTCTGCCTCGAAAAAAGGAGTAGGGGAAATTGATGGAGGCATCTACGTAGGCACGAATTGCATTTCGATTGTCGAGGCCTTCCGCCTGCGCCGTTTTGAGCGCAAGACTGTCGAAGACCACCTTAACAAGGTCGCAGGATACAACTCGTTGGGGGTTACCTCTATTGCCATTGTCGTCTACTCGACCGGCGACTTCCGGTGTTTGTGTTCTGAGTACGAGCGGTGGGTCAATGAAACCATTTATGCTGGGTTTGACAGTCGGGGTACCCTCACGCTGGATAAAGAGCATCCTCATTTGAGGGGCTACCGGGAGACGCGGCCGGTGAACGGCTCGTCTGTCCATATTTACCACTATCTTCTGGATCTTCGTCTGGACTCGGCTGACGACAGCCATGAAGCGCCGGCCGCTACCCCACAGGGGTAGGTTGATCGCCTGGGGCTGGTCATGCCATCTGGAAAGATGGGAGGCCCCAGAGTGGCACCACAAAGGCTGCATTCTTTACGCTTCCTTTCTCCCTAGCTTTACGCCGTGTGCGGATTCTAGCGCCGTTTTTTCCGCCCCCACCCGCACTCGAGATGAACGAGACGCTACCCGTGAGCCAGATCGCAACAGTTGAAACCCTCGCCCAAGCCGACAGCCCGCCCGCCTCGCAATGCTGACCGTCACCATCGGTATGGTCTACGGCGGCACCAGCCCGCTCTACCCCTGAAGAAACTATTCAACGCCCATTTCGGCATGCAGGGCATGTCGAAGTCGTACTCGGGATTCTGTCGCTGGGTCTGGGTGGTGTTGATCAAGTGGTGTGCTGTTCACCCTGATCGAGATCTTCCCGGGGATCGCCGTGTACTTCGTGGCGATCATCGGCCTAGCCGGTGATTTCGCGCTCAAGCTGAAGCTGCCGTTCCTGACCTGGATGGTTTTGTTCGGTCTGACCATGCTGTGTCGTGATCCCTGGCAACGTTGATGAAGTATTGAAACCACTGATCGGTGTGCGGTAGTTGTTACACTAAATGCGCAACGTCGCGGCTTTGAGATTAGGTCAGTATTTCTAACTGCGAAAATACCGATCGATAACTGCGTCGAGGAAGTGCTACATGTCCATCCGATTCGCCTCACATACGGAGCCGTATCCCTAGCGCTGGAGCAAACGCGGGGAGGAGGGGGCAACTTTGTACTGATCTGTCCAGCCTTGGAAGTTTTCCGCGCACCGCCTATGCTACTGTCATTTTGACAGCCTGGCAGGGAGTTTTGATGGCTATCGTTGTCCGCGTTCTCAAAGCGAGGCATGGAGACTGCATCCTGGTCAGCCATGAGGGGCCTGGCGGGGTGTTCAATCTGCTGATAGATGGCGGCACGTCTACCACCTTCAGGCATGGGCCTCGGCAGCGTTATGCCGGAGCGCTATGCAACTCCCTTGATGAGCTGAAAGCCAAAGGGCAGCGCATCGATCTCGCGATTCTCACCCACATTGATGACGATCATATCAATGGGCTCATCAAAGCCTTTGAGAAGCCAGGTTATCTAGGCGATATGGTCAAATCCATTTGGTTTAACTCTTCGCGATTGATTACACGCCATTTTGACGTGCCTGAAATACCCGAAAATAACATCGAGTTGCTTGACGATGATCCGCAAACAACAGTCAAGCAAGGGAAAGATCTTGAGGAATTGCTTGATAAGATGGGCTGTTCTCGGGCTCCCATTATTATGGAAGGGCAGACACATCAAGCGGGCCCCTTCACACTCAAGGTGTTATCGCCTGGCAGGAAACAGCTTGAAAAACTGTTGCATGTATGGCCCCCTGAAGTGGATGCTGGAAAGACATCGGCGCACGAAACTGACTATCATTTAACGCTTCAAGATATCTGGTCAGACGATAAATTTCAATCTGATACCTCTGTTTACAACGGCAGCTCTATAGCATTCATACTCGAAGCTGATGACCGGCGTATGCTTTTTCTGGGTGATGCACACGATGGCGTAGTGTGCGAAAGCTTGCGGGCTAGTGGCTACAGCGAAACCAATAAGATTCAACTGGATCTTGTTAAGCTGTCGCATCATGGAAGTCAATACAATACCAGTAGTGATTTGTTGGGATTGCTGTATTCGCCGATTTACATCGTATCTACTGATGGGTCTAGGCATGGTCTTCCTAATAAAAGGACGGTGGCCAGAATTATCAAGTATACGCAGGGTAAAGTGTATTTCAATTATCATCATGTGGTTGCCCCTTTGCTGCTGGCTCATGAGATTGAAGAATACTCTTCTCGTCTAGAAGTGCTCGAAGATGAAATTAGATACTAATAAAACAGTTTCGGAAATTATGCAGTCGTACTGCGTGATGGTTAACGGCGGAAGCGGTGTTTTGATGAATGCCATGACGCTGGAGTTTTCCTACGTGCTCACGGCTAGGCACACGGTGTTTGAGGAACCCGCTAAAAACGTGGTGACCGATCATAATCAGAACGCCATTGAAGTGCTGGGGGTCATGGTTTTTCCCAAGGTGGGCCAGCAGGAACCTTTAGATTGTGCAATATTAAAAATCGCACATCAGGCAGGACTATCTCAAAAATCTTGGACTGCTGCTAACTTGCCTCCCATGGCCAATCTTACTTTTGTGGGTCTTCCAAACGCGGAAAGGGCTAGTGCAACACCAATCAAGCATCGGACTGGTCAAGCAGCCAGCGTGGTCAATGACCTTATAACCATGGAACTGGCGGGAATTCCGAGTAAGGAGGTCATTCAGGGGATGTCTGGGGGGGGCGTTTACCACATTGATGATGATTGTCCGTATCTGGTGGGCGTGGAGTTTGAAATGGAGGCCACTTGTCTGGATCACCAGTATGGTCGCGTCGAGTGTCATGGGCTCGCTCGTTACAATCAACTCCTCACCCTTCATTCTAGTGCGCCAATGGTTCCTCCACATCTTGAGTGCTTTTCGAGGATGCGAGATCGGATTTTCGCGTTTAATGTGTATGATCCAATTAATGTTCAGAACTTAAAATCTGCATTGCTTGCTTTTGCAGATTCATTGATCAAGGGCGGAATGCCTCCACCCTACGAAATCATGACGCGCTATGATACCCAGTTATTGCTAGATTCAGGAGAATCCAGCGTGCTGGAAGCCCGGGAGTTGTGGGTTGCATATCTGGAATTTGTTGTGATATCCGCAATAATGGACGGTACTGGAAGTGCAGATAATGGCTACATCAGTCGAATTGATAAGAAGCGTCGTCTGTTGTACACCGCCGACTCCACCAACTGGCTTCGCCGATTGGATGAGATTCTTAAGATAGCTCGTAAATTACTCGACAAAGATGGCACCCTCGTAGTCGCCTCGCCTGATATTGCCGCAAAGCCTGTTCCTAAAGATTTCATGCTTAAGAATGTTATTGGCAACATAGCAGTCGTCCCAGGTAAACCATTTTCTATCGATGAAGTTGAGAGTGAGATTTATACTAGTTATAAGCTGACTCATCTTGAGGGGTTGCGCAACAGCTGCGTCATCGAAAGAGAGGATGAGTACCGAAATTTGGCTCCAGGGAATATTCAGTTGCTGGAGCTCAGGAAGAATCTGGATGAAATTATTAATTAAAGATTGCAATTTCGATTTTCTCGCCGCCGAGTTCGATGGCATGGCATTTCATATGTTTCGGTCTGATGATGCGTTATCCTATATTTCGTGTATTGCCTGCTTGTGTCATGAGCCGTCAGCTATCGTGAGAAACTGGCGTGTAATCCAAAATCTTGTATCGGTCCACCACCAACCTCCCGGGAATCTTGCTGCCTGGAACGTCTATATCGCTTTTGTGACGATTGGCACTGTGCCGATTTGGGATAAATACCAGATCGAGAATAACAAATATGCTTCTCGGAAAATAATAATCGATGGGCTTTCTAAATGGCCAACCCTTGAGCAATTGACTGATCATTTGGAAGAGCAGCTCTTAGGGGCAGACTTAACGCTGGATCCCCGTGTTGCGGAATCCCGGGAGCCGTTACTGTCACTGGAGAAGTTCGTACGTGGCGCGCCGTTAGATCAAAAGACGGAGTCCAAGGAAAAACGCGCGTCAATGATTAACGAAATCATAGAATCTCTGAAAAAAAATGAAAATTAAAAAAGTTGAAATTGAGGCGTTTCGCGCTTATAAACTAAAGTCAGAAGGCACATTTGATTTCACAAATTCCGATGATCTGCCCTCTAATTTCGTGGCGATATTTGCTCCTAATGGATTCGGTAAAAGCTCGTTTTATGATGCAGTCGAATGGGCGGTCACGAATCATTTGGAGCGATTAGGTGGAGACTACAATAGAGCTAATTATGAGGGTGCTGCGCGCGCGACTAAGGATGCAGGCAAAGGACAGGAGATCCTCCGAAACAAATATATCGATGACGACGAAATTAAAACTCGGGTGGTTGTTTCAACAACCCTTCCACTTCCTTTTGCGCGAGAGTTTGGGAGAATACGTGCAAACGGGCGTGACTTACGTTTTGGAGAAAGAGGTCGCGAGAACGAATATTTTCGGCGCGTCATCTTGAGCCAAGATGAGATCGACAGGTTTCTTCGAGAGGCGAAGCCGCAAGAACGCTACACGAAGTTTATGGAAAGCTTCGGTGGGGAGACTGAGAAAGTACGTAAGGAATTAACGGTACTCATCCAAGACAACCGAGTTGAGCTTCAGGCTTTGGATTTGCAGCGCGAGGATATTATTGCTGAGCTCAATCAGCCTGTTGATCTCTCCATCTTTGATGGTTTCAATGCGGTGGCCACACAACTCAATGCTGCTGGTGAAAACATCGCGTTGGCGGACGAGAATTTTTCCGCTCAAACAGAGCATGCGTTGAGTGCACATCTTGTATCCCGGCAGCATGAATTGAGCGTAGAGCGCGAAGCAAATATTCGGTCGATTGAAGCTCTTACAGATAGACTGATAAAACTCCCTGAGATTGAACTCCACAGCCAATTCATCATTGGCCAAAAGGCGATTTCTGGCCGGCTTGATCATGGCGTAAAAGATGCTGATCGCTATGAAGAGCTTCTGAGTGCTCATGAACAAAGTTCAAGTGATGTTCGGGCAGCAAGTCAGCGTTCCGCGGATATTGCTAGTGTAATTAATCATTCTGTTGGGTTCTTCCAGTCTGAGTCACGCCTCAATGATATCGCTAAACGCCAACTGATACTGGGAGAGAGCCGTCCAGGCCATGCCGCAGAACTTTCGGGATTAGCAAAATCCTTAGATGATATTAACCAGGACCTCAAGGCGGCTGATGATCGCTCTGCCTTTCTAAGGAACTCTATTGATAATGCTGGACCGGTATATGCTGAGCTAAAATCCAATCGCGCGCGCATTGATGTGATCACTCAGCAAATGGCTGAAAAAGAAGTTGCGGCTCGCCTGGATGCAGCAAAGTTGGAGCACCTTCAACTCGATCTGAAACAGATCTCTGGTTTCAAACTTACTGATAACTTTATTCTGTCTACAGCTGAAGGTGCTAAATATCTAGGTCAGGACAAAATTGAGCGCTTGACCAAGTGTTTTGGTGAGTTGGAATCCATTGACCTCCATGACAAAACTGTGCACGCAACTCAGACAGCCTTGGCTGACCAGATGGGCGTGCACGAACGTTTGATCTCAACCGGCCTGGACTACCTTAGTGCATGGCCGTCCAATATCTGCCCGCTATGTAGCGCAACCCACTACGATGCAGAAAAACTCAGAGAGAAAGTTAGGTCTCAGACGTTGCTGTCGCGGCTGAGCCAGGAAAACGCGGACCTGCTCGCACAGTCCGAAGCACGTCGTAAGAATCTGCTGGAAGAAGTAAAATCTATCACGCGAATTGCGGAAGAGGCACATGGCCAGCATTTGGCTGATCTTCGCGGAAAAATCAAAGAATTGAGTGCAAGGCTGGAGTTCATTGATCGAGACAAGTCTGATCTAGAGGTGGAGAAGCGTGCCTTAGAAGATAGATTCAATACCCTTGATAAAATTGTGTGGAGTCTCACCCAAGATGAGCTTATAACCCGAGCCCACGCCGAAATTGCTCAGCTTTCTGTCAAGCGCTCCGGATTTGTGAATCGTCAAGCTGAGTTGTCTGAAGAAATTTCACAGCTTACTCGTAGAATTTCACAAATTGATGCCGATTTGCAGGCGCTTACAACGGAAGCCGGTACCCTCAAGTCGCAAACATCTTACCAATTGGTCTCTAAGTATCTGGTCAATAATGGTGTCAGTTCAGCCCAGTTGTCTGAGCACTGCCAATCCGAGAAGAGTAAAGTTGAAGCGCAACTTGCTAGCGCCAAGGCCGAAGTTAATGAGCTTGCAGCTCAGTGCACTGCACTCCAGCAAAAGATGGTGTCCGATGGCACATGGGTGAATTTTGCTCAACTTCGATCTCAGAAGGAAGGGGTCGATCTGCAGTTGGCACGCGCTCAGTCCGCTATTAACGCGTTCTATGAAAGTCTTGCTACCTTCGTTGTTGTTCGCTTGCAGGATAGTTTAGATCAAGTCCAAGCGCTGATTAATAGCGAGCTGCAAGCCCGTCGCGTGCGCTCCGAGCAACTTGAATCCACGGAAAACAGTTTCAAGCTGCTTTTGGAACTGATGACTTCCTTCAAACCCTACCTCAAGCGCTTATCCCTTCAAAGTGAGTTGGCTGATCTGGAATTGCGGCTAGATCAGCGTAATCAGGTGGACGCGCTTCTGAGTGCAGAGCGGGAGTCTGTGATCGAGCAACTGAAGACATTGATTAAAAATTTCTTTTACGAAGATCTTATAAATACTATCTACAGGAAGATTGACCCACACCCTTCATTCAAAAAGGTGGAGTTCAAACCGGATTTTGAGTCTTCTAGCCCCGGATTGAATATTGTCGTGAGTGACGAGAACGGAATTTTAATTTCGCCAATTCTGTATTTCAGTGCTGCTCAGTCAAATATCCTCAGTCTTAGTGTGTTTTTGGCCAGCGCGCTTCACGCCAAGGATGATCATGGGAATCCGATCGATGTAGTTATGATTGATGATCCTATTCAATCAATGGACTCCATCAATATTCTCTCGACCATCGATCTGTTACGGAGCATCTGCCTCCAGTTCGATAAGCAAGTTATTATTTCTACTCACGACGAAAATTTCTTTGGGCTTTTGCAGCGGAAAATTCCTGCGGAGATTTTGGGTGCGAAGTTCATGCAGTTGGAGAAGTTTGGTGTGGTAGTTCCGGTTGAGCCATTCCTTAACTAGCATGTCGTCACGGAAGAGATGGATTTGCCCCTTTCGTGACGCACTACCCAGCGGCGGTTATTTAAGGTGGTGGTGTTCATTTGGCTGAACTTGCACTGGATGCAGTGTGAGGAATTTGTTGCTGGCTGGAGGGGTGCTACAAATTATATTGACGTTTCGAATCAGATAGCCGTTGAGTAAACTGGTTTTGCGCGGACCTTGGACACTGCAGGTCCAGATGTTTTGCCCATTTGGCAGTTTTAGATGGATGCCCATTTTTTCAAAATGGCGTTGAATGCTCCGCCAATCTTTTTTCATTCCGTGGCCATTGGCGCTCTCCGGATGCTCAGTGATGTACAGCTGGAAAATACCAGGGGTGACTAAGAAGAGCATTCCATTCACTGTGTGAACCTTGGCCTTGCTGTCGTTGACCACCAAGCGATGAGTATGGATTCCGTCGCGCAGCCACTCAAGAAAGGCAAGCCCCGCGGCTTCCTGGGGTGCCGCAGCGGCGGATTGAAGGCTTCCCGTACTTGATCCAGTATCCAGCTCGCTTGGCACTTGCAACATGTCCAGCAAATCGTCGAGATAGTCAAAATCCTGGTTCGGGTGCTCGGGTACGGGCTGCTTTCCTTCCGGCGTTGGTTGCGGTAGATCCAAAGCAGACTCGCAGGTTTCACCGGTCGGCAGGGAACCGTCTGTTATCGGCTCTACCTTGCCCCTAAAGCAGTCTGGCCGAGGGTCATCGGCCCAGATAAGACTTGGCTGCAGACGAAGAAAGGTAAAGCGCTGTTGCCAGTTATCGTCTGCGACGGTCGCGCGCCATACCGCTTTGCCTTCGGGTGTTGCATCCACCAATCCATGGGACTGCAACTCATCGAACAGGGCGATATTGGAGGAGGGGATGCCATCCACTGCCTGAGCCAACAGGTGGGCGCGCAGTTTGTCGGTGGCGATCTTGCTGACCAGCCACAGATGGTCTTCGGTGAGCCAGCCGGACGCGCCGGGCTGGTTGAATTTGAACTCGTTTTTGACCAGGTGACGCAGGCCCGTGAGCAGGTGATGCTGCAACGAGTTTTTGGGGGCCTGCAGGGCCTTGGTGGGGTTGGCGCCGATATTCTGCGCGGTGGAGACCCGGTCAGCTTGCAGCACTATTTCCCCGAGGGTACCGGCATGCTCGTAGTGGTTGGTCAGCAGAAACAGTAGGTGGCCCCACAGGATTGGATAGCTGCTGAGCCAGTCGAGCTGGCGGGATGTCAAAACTTGTGTGTACAGCAGCCCGGTGGCGGCGCCGTGAAGCTTGTAGTCGCGGCCGACTATGTAGCGAAAGCGGTAGGGCTGGGTCAATGGACCGTGCCAGGGGTGCCACACCTCACCATTCTGATACTCCACCTGCAGGTCGACGGCAATCTTGCCAATGTCGTGGAGCAGGGCGCCGTAGGCAATCGCTGCGCTCCAGGCGTCGGCCTGCGCGGCTTGGTCTTCTGGGGCAGCACCGCTGGGCAGCAGATACGACTGGCGCAGCTTCAGGCTGCAGGCCACCAGTTCTAGTCCATGGTCCAGCATGCCGCCCGGGTAGGCATGGTGGTGGCTTTCGCTGGCAGGGAGTTGCTGTACATAGCTGGCGTAACGGCGGATCGGGTCGAGGTAGAGCTGATCGAACTGAGACCGGGATAGCGCAGTGTATTCCCAGATGCGCTCCAGCAGCTTTTTGCGGTGGTCGGCACCGAGCAGGGATTCAGAGGAGAGCGGGAGGATAAACCCCTCGGGCGCTGCAGCGAGCGTGGGCTCCGCGGCATTGCCTTTTTGATGTTTGAACCACCAGCGCTTCATCGCGGTACCTGCCTTGCATTTAGGAGGTCCTTTTGCTTTTTCGGATAGGCCTCTTACCCTTGTGCCCCCTTCCATTGCCACCGTTACCCTTTACCGCCTTGGCCTTTTTCGCGAGTGCGAAAATTCGAAGCCTGGCGCATCAGGTTACCTGTGATATCGGAATGGCCTGTCCTTTTCCCGGGAGGTAGACTGTCCGACATTATTTCGAGGAATGTGGCCTGATGACGTTGAGCGATGCCATTTTGATCGTGCTACTGGCTGACCGAGTTCTTGGGACGGATGCTGCTATTCGATCGGCCGCTACGCGTTGCGCGAAAAAGCTGCCACGCAGTCAGCGCGACATGCTGTTCAAGATCGGCAACAGTGCTGCACCTCGTGAACTAGTGGGCCACCTTTGCCAGTTCTTGCAGGACTGATTAGTCACATAGAATGTGCACATGTTGAAGGATGAAAAATTAGCTGAAGAGCGAATTAACGCTCGGCTCGTACTTGTGCCTCAGGTAATATCGCCACACATGCCCCAACCCTAGGAAAGACTTCACATGTCCAAACTTGCCGAATTCAAAGCACTGGAAGCTCAACTGGCTGCTCAACTTCAACAGCTGGACGCGATGAAAAACGATTCCGGCCTGAAGCAGGAAATCGAGTTTGAACAAAAGCTCAAGGCTCTGCTGGATGAGTACGGCATGAGCCTGCGCCACGTCATCACCATTCTGGACCCGTCCAAGGGCGTGAGCGTGGCCACCTCCAGCGCCGCCACCGGCGTACAGCGCAAGCCGCGTGAGGTCAAACGCTACAAGCACCCCCACAGCGGCGAGATCGTCGAAACCAAGGGCGGCAACCACAAGATTCTCAAGCAGTGGAAGCAGGAGCACGGCTCGGATGTCGTCGAGAGCTGGCTGCAGTAATCGCTTGCTTGATTGCAGCGGCCGATGCTCGGCGTTGCAGGCAAAACAAAGGCCCCGGTTGGGGCCTTTCTATTTGAAGTGAAAAGTCACGCCGTTAGCCGTTCGGTCGTCTCGCTGGCCTGATCCAACTGCAGCGCCAACAGGTATTCAGACGCCTCACGTGCCTGACCGCTGGCGCGGAAGATGGCGCGCTTGTCTTCTTTGAGGATTTTCAACCAGGACGCCAGGTACTCCTCGTGGCGCAACTCGCCCTGGGTGCCGGTGAGGGCGCAGAGAAATGCTGCTCCCATCTCCGCGACTAACTCCTCGAAGGCGTAGGCTGCAGAGCCAAACGCGTGCCCGCCCGTGATACCTTCCCGGTTGAGGCGGGCGTGATGACCCGACCAGTGCGTCAATTCGTGTAACGCGGTTGCGTAGTAGCTGCCGACGTCCACGAACTGGGCCTTGGTGGGCAATTGGATGAGATCCCGTATCGGTAGATAGAATGCGTCATCCCCGTAGCGATGCTCGATACGTGCGCCGCTGGCGGCCAACAGTCGCTCGGCAGGTGCATGATCGATGAACGCCACCGGATCTTCACTCTCATCGTGGTGCTGCTCTTCGTTGGGTAGTCCCTCGGTCTGCTCGATGTTGAACAGGCGATGCGTCCGCAGTAGCGCGAATTGCACCATTTTGACGTTGCCTTGCTCATCAAGGACGACCTGACCGTCTTCGTCGTGCGCTTCCTTGCTCATGGGTTTGTACAGCACCGCGAGGGTCGATTGCTCGCCCTTGCGTACGTGACCACCAGCTTTGCGCGCCTGGTTGTAGGTGAGCCAGCGATCCTGGCGGTATCCGCGCAGGCCGGCTTCGGCCCACAGCAGTGGAATGTTGATGCCGGCATAGGGTCGCCGGGTGATCGCGTTAATGGGGAAAGGTGCGTCAGCACTTGAGCCTGAAGTGGTCCAGGGTTTGATCCAGGGGATGACCCCTTGGCTCAGGGCACTAACAATCTTGTTGGTGACGCCCAGGTAAATATCGGACATGACGTTCTCCAGTCAAAGAAGGGGAACGCTGCCCGGCCGGGAAGGGTTCCCGGTGGGGTAAGTGGACAGTGGTAGTGCGGGTGTTCAGGCCGATGAGATGTCCACACCGATCTCATGTGGCAACCGGATGTGCAGAAAAACAGGGCCGGTTTCTGGCGTGATGTGAGTTACCTGAAAGTGAGTGACTGCCGCCGAGGAGCGTGAGTCGCACAGGAAGGGCTGACCGAGCAGCAACTTGAGCGATTGGCGCAAGTGTTGATCTACCGAAGCCAGAGCGATGCCCAGTACGGCTTGCAAGCGCTGTCCTGATTGCGCGACTGTGTCAGTAGCCGTACCGACCTCGGCGATGAATTGCCATACGCCAGGGCTCAGGACAATGGCGGGTAAGGAGCGGTTATTCCTGGACACTGGTGCCTCCCGGGAGCTGATCCGGCGATGGCTTCACGAACAACTCGGGGGAAGCCCCATCGCCACACCTCACACTGTGAACTGGGCGTGTCTAGGCATTAAAACGCGCTTGTCTGTGGGGTCAATACCCGATAAAGGGTACCGAACAGGGCAAGTTTCCACCCGCTTCCAGCAAAGGCTTTCCATTCGAAAGGTCCAGATGAACGGCTGCTGTCGGCGTAAAGATTGAAGTGGGCGATATCCCAGAGAGGCACTAGCTCGTGCATCCCTGGGACATCGAGGGTGTTACGAGAGCATTCAGGAATTCCCAGAGAGGGCAATCTCGGCAGTGACGTACAAGTGGGTGGATGTGGCTTCAACTACCAGCGACCCGTTGGTGCCGCGTAAGCTTTCCAGAACGGGATCATCAAGGTCGAAGTACTCGGCAAAATCATCGCCGCCGAATTCATCGTGGGCTCGATTCCACCAGTTGTCGAAGTTGTCGACCTCAGGGTTGCAGCCAGTGGCGTAAGCCACGCGTTTACGGCCGCCGCCATCTGGCTTGCTTTCGCCGATCTCAGACATGAGGTAGACACCGTGGTCCTTGACCAGTATCACTCTGCAACCATTGATACCGGCCTCGGCCAACACGGCTTGAAGTTCAGTGCCTGTAAAACGCAGCATGATGAGATCCTCCAGAAGGTGCGGAGGAATGCCACCCGACTGGGAGAATTCCCAGCACTGGAATGGATTGAGTAGGGGGCTTTGAGAGCGCGGGCTCGGTGAGCCCGAAGGGTTAGAAGGCGTCCATCACCGGGGAAAGGTGATCTTGCGAGCTGCCAAACGCGAATCGCATTTAGGGACAACCATCACAAGCGTGACGTAGCCTCAAAGGTTATGGCTACCTGGGGTGCTGGAAACCAGCGATTGCACTTACTAAATATCAGGCAAGCTGGGTTCGGTCAACGGTGGGCCAGATGCAGATTTAGGGTTCGTGTCCATATCGGTCCAAGGCGATGTATTAGTCCGCTGCTGAACGATGAGCGGTGCTGTTCGTGGGTAGGAAAGGAGTAGACTAAAATCTTGGATCCAACGGGCTATCAGCCTGTGGAGGTGTGAGATGAAGCAGGTCCCTAGTCATTCATTTTCAGGCCGTATGGGGTTTGGCCTTGGTAAAGTCTGGCGAATTTTGATCTCCAAGATAGTTAGCTATCAAAGCTCGTCTCAACGTCCACGTAATCATTTTTTGGTGATTGCAGGTGGAAAGTTGCTTTGCCTGCTTGGTCTTGCTGCCGTTGCCCTCACTTTTTCTTTGCTGATCATCACAAACTTGGTAGTTACTTTGATTCGCAGTTGGTGGTACACCGCCGAACCTATGGCAAATCGAGAAGAATCAGTCCCAGATGCGCTGGGAGCTGACCTCTACATCGGCGATTACGATAGCAATGGCCATTACATAGGCGACTTTAAGTCACCTGATTGATTTCTTGCCTGCACTCGTCAGTTGCGCTGTGCCTTTGCTTGCGGCGTCAGTTGCATTCTTGCCCCCGCTTGCCAACATGCTCTGGATCCCGTTACCAACGGCATAGCCTGCCCAGCTCATGGTGCCCACGAACAAAGCTGGTAAGACAATGAACATTGCGCCCATCACGTACTCGATCACCTGCGCGGTTACCGTCCCATCCATGAACCCTGCCGTTGGCAATGTTAAGAGCGCCTGGTCCGTGGCAGAGACCTGGTGGTACAGCGTGTCCAGCATGCTCGAGTCTATCCAGCGGGCGAGCTCCCACCAGAACGTCAGCATGTGCAGCGTGAACAGCGCGAAGGTGATCGTCATCAACGCCTTTAGCTGGTAGGTGCTGATCAGCAGCACCAGCGGCAGGCAGATGATCGTACCCATGATCAGAAAGGCCTGAACCATCGGCAATGCAGCGCGCAGCGCATTCATCGCCGGGAAGTTGCTGAACGAGCCGAGGGCCAGGCCGGTGTTGGTCGCCAGATTGTTGAGCCCCTGCGTCAACGAGCCGCCTCGGGCACTGCTGCCGTAGTCCTGGAACACCTGACCAGGCGTCATGCTCAATGACTGCTGCCGTGGGCTTACTAGCTCACGCAGGGTGGCATCTTCGATTTCAGTGGAGCTCCGCCCGGTCAGCCAGCCGCGCAGTTGCGTGAGCAGACTGGGATCGACCTCGGCGACCAGGCGGTCGCGCAAACCGACCGTGATATCGCTCCACCATTGCTTACAGGTAGGGTAACCCGCACCGCTGTTCAGCCGGGGCAGGGAGGTATCACGCGTTTCGTCATATGGCCAATCAACCCGGGGCGTGCGTGAGCGGTCCGTGTCGTAATAGCCAGGCGTGTTGAGCAAGAAGGTTGAGCCGATCCAGGACGCATCGTAGCTCTGCGATTCGTCCAGCTCGGGACGGTTGGTAAACAACCGCGAGCGCGAAAAGCCGTAGCAGTCGCGGGTAAAGTCAGCAACTTCCTGCAGCAGCACCTGGTCATTGATCCGCGAGCTGTCGATTTCCATCCGCATCTCACGGATATCGGGGGCGCAGGGGATGGACGCCGTCGCTGCAGCGGTAATGCCCTTGCTCATGGCATGCACCAAGTACCACCACACCGGCACATTTGCTGATTTCTCGCCGATGGTGTTGAAGGTGGTTCCCCAGGCCGTGTCGGCGGGTTTTGCCATCGAGATACCACAGCGCCGGCTCGCCGAATCGTCGAAGGCTACGGAGGACAGGTTGAGTGGGAAAAACGGCATGCAGCCAAACAGGATGACGACGTAGCTCATCCACAACCGGTTCTCGACGCGGGGGATCGACAGCAAGCCCTTGTTGCCCTCGTCGGCGCCCTGTTGGCGGGCGGATAACCACTCCTGGAGGATGATCGCCCCAAACGGCGCGGCGAACAGTCCGGTGTCCGCCAGCGTGTTCCAGATGCCGTTGTTGATGATCCAGGCCAGCAGCGACAGGTAATACTCGAGGTAGCTGTTGGTGCTCATGTTCATGGCTGCACCTCACACACGCGAGAGTTCGACCAGGACGATCGAGCCGAAACCGATCAGGCCCAGGCGCAAGAGCTGTTGCTGGTCTTCCGGGTGCGGCCGCAAGCGGAGTGCTGCGCTCCAGCCGAGGAAGATCAGGACGTACAACAGGGCGCGCCAGCAGGCGAAATAGGGCGTATACCGGCGTGCTCCCTCGAACCAGTCCAGCTGAGGGGCGCTCAGCTGCAGCGCCGTACAGGCAAACAGCAACGAGGCCATCATGGCGCCGAGGATCATCAGGACTAGAACGGCCTTGCTCCTCGCAGAAAACGGCATCATGGCGTGCTCCTTCCCTGATCCGCTCGCTGCAGGCGGTCTGGGCGTGGATCACGCTGGTCGATATTGCGTGAGGCATCGGCGCCACCGGCGTGGCGATCGAGGACCAGGCTGGCGGTATTGGTGGCCAGCGCTTGGCGCACCTGTAACTCGGTTTGTAGCAAGCGTATTTCGCGCTCCAGTGTTTCGACGTTGCTGTCGAGGGCGGTGGTGGCGGGCTGCGCCGACGCCACATTGGGCTCACGACTACCGGCGAGTAACGTCCGCTGCAGCAGCATCGCTTTGTAGATCACGCTTGACAACGCGGTCTCGCTGGCCAAACGTCGGGCCAGCAGGTTCTGGTCGGGGTCATCGCGCAGGCCCTCGATGACACCGCGCGAGACCTGCAGCAACGGGCTGGAGACTTTGCCCAGGTTCTCCGGTGTGGGCTCCTCAGTGCCCGACAACATGCGCTGCAAGCCCTCGAGGTGCTGGGTGTAGGTTTCCTGGATCAGTGGCGTCAGTCCTGCACCCGCACTCACGCGCAGCGTCTCGCAATCGTCACAGGTCTCCACCTCGGTTTCGCCGAGCACCCGGGTGGCCCACTCAGTCGCCTCGACGGGGCTCGACCAGGCTTGGCAGATCGCGCCGCTCTGACAACTTGAGCCGATCGCCGAGGCGTCTTCGACCGAACGGTTGTGCAGCAGGTTGTAACCCGCTTTGACCACGTCCGAGGTCACCCGGATTGGCGCCTGGCCATGGCCGCCAGCCTTGTGCCCACCGACCCAGCTGACGCCGTTGTTGCCGTTGTTGGATTCGGTGTCTTTCACCGCCGTAACGGCATCACCGTCGGACTGCTCCAGGTTGTGCTGCATTTCTTGGTTCTGCGCCAGCGCCCCCCAACCGGCCTGGTCCACCTTGTCAGCCATCTTCGCCGCCATCGCCTGGCAGGTGAGCTTCGAACGGTCAAAGTCGATGCGCCCCTGCAGCACCCCGTTGCTCAGCAGTTCATACAGTCCAGGGTTGGCGCGCTGGATGATCATTGCCGGCAGCGACATTACCGCCTGGGTGGCGTTCTGGATGACGTTGCCCATGATCTGCTGGAAACCCTGAGTGGCACCGTTGAGCTGGTTCTGCAGGGTGTTGGAGAGGTTCATGTTTCCGCACATCATGTTCGCCCGCCAGGACAGCCCCACGCCGAGTCCGCTGGGGCGGTAAAGCGAGGAGGGCGCGCCCGCTGCCGATCCGCCACCAATGGTGTACATCACCCGGTCGTCCAACACCTGGGCCTGATCGCCCAAGTGGTAGCCGCTCTCGGCGGCGTGGCCGGCGGCGCACACGAAGAGACATACCAACCCGAGCGAGAGGGTGTTCATCATTGGCCTCCATCAAAGTCGATGCTGAACAGGAAGGTCTGGCCCATACGTTGGCAGCATCTGTACGGGCGCCACAACGACCAGGCATAGGCGCCCTCGACACTTTGGATCGTTGGGCTAGGGAAGATGGCGCAGGTGCTTTGCACCACCGGTGCGAGCAACTGCCAACGGTGGTTGTTGATGTTGTTTTCTATCACTGGCTGCGGCGGCCAATAGCCAGGCGATGGCATCGGCTGCAGCGGCAGATACACGTGTGGCTGGCCAACGCGGGTGATGAAGTCGCTAGCGCGCTGCGCCATCACTGCGGCGGCCTTGAAGTCGTCGGGTTGTACCAAGAAACCCTGGCGGGGGTAGACGTTGCCCCACATATTGCCGAGGGCCTGGCTACCGATCTCACGCATGCCTGGGATAAGTGCCCGCAGGTAAACGGACTCGGGGATGGCATGGCGCCAGGCCAGCGGATCGAGCGTGCTAAGGTAGTAGGGCGCAAGCGGCACCGCCCCGCTCGGACATGCATAGCCGAAACTTTGCGCCAGGGCCGTCAGGGCAGCGCCGCCGGGATGCCCGATGCCGTCGACATTCTTGAAACGGGGCAGGTTGTTGCGCTGCAGCGAGGGCGTGATCAGGTTGCCCCCGCCTTGCGACAGGGGCGTTGGCGCCGACAAGGCAGACATCTCGCCCCAGGGATTGCTGCCGGTATCGGCATAGCTCGACACCACCAGCTCGGGAATGAAGTGCCGGACCTTGGGCGAGGTTCGCACCGTGCAGCCGAAGGGCGTGCACAGCAGCCAATAGCAAATCCCGACGACGCGGTACTCCAGACACTGCGGTGATGTGACGGAGGCAATGATGGCGGGGGTGGTCAGCGCCAGGCACTGCTCGGCAGCCATGAGCAACGCGATCGCGACGAAGGCGCGACCTCTGCCAGGTTTGCTCGGCTGTGGCGTTCGGCATGGGACATTCAGGTTCATCGGCAGCGCTCGGCAAAGGGCAACGGTGTGCATCCATGCGCCGGGTTGAAGCATCGCGGATCAAGCAGAGGAGGGGGACGGACAAACCGAGACTCGTACATTCGGTTTCTTCAGTCGCCAGGGAGGCTGCGTTTAGTCCAAAGTAACCGCTGTAGTACAAGTGTACTCCTGACGCTTTTTATTCATCAGCAGGCCCAGAACATCGTGTGTTCCGAGGTTCAGGACATGCCGCGAAGGCGATCGATTTCCGCCGCAATCCGAAGCGCGGCCTCGAGCTCGGACAGCTGATGCGCTTCCATCAACCGCCAGCGTTGAGCCTTTTCCTCGGGCTCGGTCATGGCCAGGGCGAGGTACAGGCTTGGTGGTACCGCGCGAAACAGCGTTTCCAGCTGCTTCGACAAGACCACGCCCTCGGTGTACTTGCCCGAGGCCTTGCTCGCCGACAGCAGCAGGGTCTTTTGTGCCGGCGTGAGCTTCTTGAAACGAGCAATTTCTTCGATCTCTGCTGGCGGCATGTTCAGGCAGATCCACCACTCGATCATGTTGAGCATGGTCTGCGCCGCATCGGGGAAGTCGGCCAGGTTCTGCGTTGCCAACCAGAACCAGGCACCGAGCTTGCGCCACATCTTGGTGCCCTTGACCACGAAGGGCGCCAGCAGCGGGTTTTTAGTGATGATGTGGCCTTCGTCAGTGACCATGATGATCGGACGACCGAGGTACTGGTCGCGTTCGGCAAGGTTGTTCACGGTGTTCATCAGGCTGATGTAGCTGATCGACATCTGCGCCTCATAGCCCTCGCGGGCATAGGTGGCGAGGTCGACGATCGTGACATCGCTTTCCGGCCAAGGGGTGCCTGGTCGGTCGAACAGCGCACCCTCGAAGCCCTGGCAGAACAGGTCTATGGACTCGGCCATTTCCTGGGCCCGCTCACGACGTTTGTCGGGCAGGTGGGCGTCGCTGGCTACTGCTCGGAGGGCGTCACGCACATGGCGCGTCATGACCTGCTGATCGCTGGCCGCACAATGCCTGGCGGCGTCGAAGATGCATTCGCGGATCAGGCTACGGTCAGCCCGGGTGAGGCGGGCCTCTTCCTTGGCTTCGCCCCCGGTGATCATCAGGCGGGCGGTGATCTCCAGCTCGCCCAGCACATCGCGCTGCTCGTCACTGCCCGAAGCGTCTTCATCCAGGTCTTCGGTCGAGAGACTGGCGACCTGGTCGGGCCGCTCGATCAGCCGGCGTGCATCGGCAAAGGGGGCCAAGCTCAGGCCACTGCCTGGTTTGAGCTGGACTTTGTTGACGCTAAGCCCGAGGGTGGCGAAGTAGTCGCCTTGCAGGCCGAAGGAGTTGCCGGCTTCGACAATGAACAGGCGCGGCCGGTACACGGCCATGACCTGCATCAGGATCGAGACCAGGGTGGCCGACTTGCCGGCGCCAGTGGGGCCGAACAACAGCAGGTGGCCATTCATGGAACGGTCGAAGCGGGACAGGGGATCGAACGACAGCGGGGCGCCACCTCGGTTGAAGAAGGTGATCCCTGGGTTGCCGGTACCGATGCTACGCCCCCACAGCGGCAGGAGGTTGGCGACATGCTGAGCGAATAACAGCCGGGTGTACCAGTTGCGTTTATCCCGCGCGGGGTTGTAGACCATCGGCAGCCAACGCACGTAGCTGTTGCAGGCGGCTACTTCATCGCCTTCGCGCACCGGTTGCAGGCCGGCGCCGAGCAGTACGTTGGCGGCCTGGATCGAGCGCTGGCGCAATTGCGGCTCATCGGCGCCACGCAGGTACAGTGCCAAGGTGCCGCGGTATAGCTTGTGCTGGCGGCCAATCAGCGCGCGGGCCTCTTCCACGTCCTGGCGGGTTTGGGTCGAGGCCAGGTTTTCGCCGATGGCTTTGCGCGCCAAGCGGTTGAGTTGCTCCTCGAGCACATCCTGGGGTGTGATGACCAAGGTCAGGCTCATGACGGCCTGCTCGGGTAACTGGTCAAACAGGGCGTTGAGCGCCTCGCCCTTGCGGGTCTCGCCGGTCAGCTGGCCGATGTGGGGTGGCCTGCGCAGTTTGTCGACCACCATCACCGCGTGCGGTTGTTGATCGAAATACCACAACCCCTGCTCGCTGTCCGAGCGTGGCTCCTGAAAGAACAGTCGCTCGGCAAAGTCGTGGTCGAACGGTAGCGACAGCCCATCGCCGTCATCGATCTCCGGGTAGGGCACGCGTCGATAGAATGCCGCTGGTGATTCGCCCGTGACGGTGGGGGCTGGGTTGAACCAAGGCAGCAACCAGGCGTAGAAGTCACGTCCGTTCAGCCGACGAGGATTGACCCCGCAGGCCTGTAACGATGCCATTAGGCGGTCACAAGTCCTTCCCAGCAACTGAGCGGGGTTTTGCCCTTCGTCGTCGGCCTGGTCACCGAGCCAGCGATAGACCACCAGCCGAATCCGTCGATTGCTGCCGCGCCAGGGCAGGTGCGACACGACATGGTCGTCGAACAAGCCGCCTGGCTTGGCAATGGCATCGAGGTGGTGTTGCATCGAGGCGAGGAAAGCGGCGGTGAACGGTGTGCCTGTCGCCCGTGGTGCCACGTACTGTTCCAGGCGCTCCAGGTAAGGGGAAAAATCACTGTCGTCCTGACAGAAGAACGGCACCACCCAGGGTGCCTGGTCGAGCTCATCGAAGCTGTCCTGCAGCGCATCTTCCAACGCGTCGCGCGCCGCCATCAGCCATTCGGGCTCACGACCTTCGGTGCCGATCGGCTGCAACTCGAACACGGCGCCCACCGAGCGATTGTCGTCCAGCAGAAAACACTGCTCCTCCTCGAGGTATTCGACCCAGGGCAAGTGGTCGGTGAAGCTGGGGTTGTGTGCGTACTGGGCGGCCTCATCCGCACACGTGGCGCGTCGACGCTGCGACGCCCGCCAGGGTTGCCAGCGCGGCGACGTGCGATCTGCATCCTCGTCCATCACAGATCGTCCAGGCGTTCGCCGGGCAGTGCGTACTGGACCTTTTCGTACAACGGGAACACGGTCGAGTAGCCGGGCACCGGCGCCTGCTGGGTACCGGCCAGGTGCGGGTAGACGTACATCACCAGGTCGGGATTAGGCAGGCGTGGAAACTGGGCGCGGATCTCGTTGGCGGCTGTGCGGGTGTAGCCGCTCTGGTCCTTGATCAGGCGCTCGGGATCGAGCACCGGTCGGCGCAGCTCTCCGCGGGCCTCTTGCAACTGCTGCTGCGTGCCGATCGCGCCGCCGCTGTTCCAGATATCCAGCATGGTGTGGTCGCCGTGGGGCAGCATTTCGTCCTTGCTGGTGGTGCAGCCTGCCAGGTGCAGGCACAGCAGTAGGCTAATCCAGGTCCAGTACCGAAACGGATGGGCGTTCATGGTTCACTCTCCGGCCTTTGGGTTCGTAGTCGATGCTAATTTCGTGATCCAGATGCAAGGCCACCTTGGCCCCCGGCGGAACGTAAATGGCGGCGAAGGCTTCGCCGTAGAGCTTGTTGATCCAGTCACGAATGTCGCCGATGCCACCACTGATAACTGAGTTCAGCGCGCTGTTGCCGCTGTTCTGGGACAGCCCCAGGCTGCCACTGGCCGAGTTGATGAATGAGGTGTTGGTCTGTTCGCTGCCTAGCGCTGCGGCGACGCCGGCACCGGCTGCGGTGATCAGGCTCTGGCTGCCGAGGTATTGCTGGGCGTTGGAGCGACGCTCGCCGGCGATGCAGGGAATGCCGTAAGGGTCGGAGATGTAGCCGAGGCCGCCGCGGATTTTTTCGGAGTCCGAGGTTTGGGCGCTGCTGCGGTTGCGACTGACCACCTTCTGTGGCTGTGGCACCGTGCGGACGGTGCCGTCGCTGAAGACAAAGGTGATCGACTCGACCTGGCCGCGCACGCAGGACAAGGTCCAATCGCCGGCCGCTGTACCGCTCATGACCGCGCCGACGACGTCAGGCAGGTCGATGCCGTTGGCGGTGAGGTTGTCCGGTCCCACCAGCACCTTGAACGGGTAGGGATCGTTCACCGTGCCGTCCACCGGCACCCGGCCAATCAGGGCGGTCATGGCGATCGAGCCCATCAGGGTCGAGTTCTCGGGGAGGGTGTAGACCGGCTTGGCCCCCTCGGCCCTATCGTGAGTGTTTTCCAGGTCGCGCTCGCCCTTGGCCACGGCGCGCAAATGGTCCTGGCCTCGGTCGATGGCGTTGTTGTCCAGGCCATGTAGATCCTTGAACTTCGAGGTGAGCGTCGATAACGGACCCTCAGCTTTGCTGGCTCCCTCCTGGCCGGCACGTGCATTGGATGGCTCGATCCACTGCAGCGCATCCGCTGGCGGTTGTGCTCCGGAGAATTGTTGCTCGTCACCCGGTTCGAGACCGAAGCCCACGGGTACGTCGGACTTCACGGCCGGCTTGTTGGTGAGTTGGTCCTTGAGCCGGGACAGCAGACCCTGGGTCTCGCGGTGCTGTTGCTCGGCTTTCTGCCGGGCATCGTTGGCCTGCTGACGCTGCTCGGTGACCTGCTGGGTGACACTGGTCAGCGTGCTCTGGATCCGGCTGTCGATGTTGCCTTCGCGCGTGCGCAGGCGGTTGTTCTCGGTCTGCAGCGTCTCGTTGCCTTTCTTGAGCGATAGCATCTCGCTGCGCATCGCCTTGACCTGGCCGATCAGCGTGGCCACGGTGTCGCGCGGCGTGTCGCCGGCAATGCCGAGGGCCTTGGCCTGGTCTGGACTGAGGGCGGTGTTTTCGGGATCATGGGCAGGTGGAGCGTCCGGCGCCGCCACCCAGGATTTGCCGATGATCAGCACGATCCCCAGCAGGACCGCTGGTACCAGCCATTTCAGCAAACCGTTAGCTTTCATGATCGGCTGCCTCCGGTGCAGGCGGTGGCAGCAGCAGTGCATGCTTCAGGTCGCCGCCGCGGGTGATGAGGTACGCCACGGTGGTGTCTTCAGGTGTTCCAGCGTGCCCCAGGTACTCGTGCTGGAAGGTGGCGGCATACAGCGTGGCCTGCAGATGACGCGGGTCCAGCGTGACCTTACCCGTTCCACGGTTGACGATCTTCACCGCCGTCACCCAGTAGTCGCCCAGCCGCCAGGCGGCGAGCCCCTTGATGGCCACGTGCTCGGTCGGCAGTAGGGTGCTGAACCCAGAGAAGTCGCCCAGTGGGACCTGACGCACACCAGGCAAGGGCGCCACGGTGCGCAGCGGCGCATACAGGTTCTGCGCCGCGAAGCGGGTCAGCACAACCGGTACTGGCGTCGCTGCCGGTGCTGCGTCCTTCGCTGTGTCCACGTCTGGTGCCTGGGCCTGAGCAACGATCTTGACCGGCTCCAGCGCCTCGCTGCCCTCGAACGCTTCGATGTCGACCAGGATGATGTCCCCCGACTTCACCGACTGCAGCTGCAGTCGAGTAGGGGGGATGGCTTCCGACGCACGCAGATACACCGTGCCGCCGACCGACTGCACGCGCAGCTTGCTGGTGATCGCACTGGGCAATCCGACGCGGACATCCTCATCCAGCATCAGGATACGTTCCTGGCCCACCGTCAGCGGCACGGCCAGTGGCAGACGGTCCCAGTACTTGACCTCAACGGCACCCACGGCGGAGCACCATCCAGCGATCGAGACCAGCATCAGGATCAAGACACGCATCATTATGCACCTCCAGGCAGCGTCAGCTTCTGCGGTGTGCCTTCGTAGCAGTCCAGGGCCAGGCCCCATTTGTTGTGCTCGGGGTCGACGTCGAAGCGCACCACGCGCAGGGGGTAGCGCACGACCACGCGCTTCACTGGCTCGGCGGCGTAGTACTCGTCGGCATTGAGGTCGAGCCTGACCAGCCAGCTGTGCTTATCCAGCTGCTTTACCCGCAGGTCGGGATCATCGCTGTAGCCACGACCCAGCACCTCGTACACGCCGCGCACGCGGCCGCGCAGTTCGCCGGCCGCCTTGCGGTACTCGAAGTCGCCATCGAAGAAGGTTTTGCAGGCCGGGGTCAGGTAGGGCTGCAAGGCGAAGATGGCGCGGTGGTAGTCGACTTCGCCGTCGGTGGGCCAGCGGTTTAGCTGGCCAAAGATGTACAGGGC
Organism: Pseudomonas sp. LS_2; assembly: GCF_042709235.1. Lineage (NCBI taxonomy): Bacteria > Pseudomonadati > Pseudomonadota > Gammaproteobacteria > Pseudomonadales > Pseudomonadaceae > Pseudomonas > Pseudomonas sp. LS_2. The sequence goes on from NZ_JAVAYC010000004.1 coordinate 40,942, forward strand.
GAAGGCATAAATGTTCTCGGGCGGCACATCCCACCATTTGCGTGTACTGCCGGAGCGAAGGTCCGGCGGCACGTTGATGGTCAGTTCGGAAGGGGCGGATTGCCAACCGTACCAGAGCCCAGTGCACAGCAACGCCAGAACTACCACGGCGAGGCGCAGGCTCAGAATATGCGCCTGCTGCGCATCCACCTTGTTGCGGAAGCGGCTCATGGGGTGGTCCTCGCAGGCCGGCGCGTGCGCCGGACGGTCCACGGGCCTGAGTGCAGGATCAGGATATGAGCGCCGATGCCCCAGTGCACCGCCAGCTGCCACTGCAGGCGTCGATACAACCAGGTCTCAGGGCGGGCGCGTTTGGCCCGGCGCAGCAGCTTGCCGCCACCGAGCAGCACCAGCGCCATACACAGGAACATGCAGGTGGGGAGGGTGGCGATGGAGGCGGTGGCCACCGCCAGCGGTGCGCCGAGAATCAGGCCCAGTACGGCACCGACGATTAACGCGACCCACATCTCGTCGTTGGTGAGACCGCGCAGGACGGCTGGGTCGCGGTTGAGGCGTTCCGGCAGGAAGGTCAGCGTGCCGTCGGGGAGAGTGGCAGGGACGTCGGACATGGCAACCTCACAGGATCGTGGCGGCTTTGGTCAGGAACCACAGGATCACCACCACCAATAGCGCGCCGACACCGACCACGGCGCCGAGGTCCTTCCAGGTCTTGCGCTGGTTCTGCACGTCGGCGTAGACCGAAAGCGAATGCCAAGCCACACCCAAGAAGGCGAGGGTAGCGATCAACAGACCCAGCAGGATTCCGCCGTCATAGGCGTAGTTCTTGATGGTGTCGATCAGGCCTGAGCCCTCGCCGCGGGATGGTGCTTCCATGGTCGGCAGATCAGCCCAAGCCAGCGTCGAACTCAGCAGTACCAAGCCGCCGAATAGGGCTTTCGAACTGGTAGTTCGCAGCAGGAGAAGCGGGCGATGACAACGACGGGAGAGATTCATGGCAAGGTCTCTTGGTTACGACAGCATGAAAAACATCAGCACGATCAAGGCGAGGGCCAGACGCAGCGCGCTGCCGCCGAGCGTACCGAAATTGAGATTGCCGGCCGCCCAACCGCGGTAGCCGGTCCACAGGGCCCAGGCGCACCAAAGCAACGCGAGCACCAGCACCGAGGAGCGCCACAACACGGAACTGAGCTGCGGGGAAAACCCGGCAACGGCCGAAAATGCGCTGAGTTGGGCGTCAGTCATGCTCATCGAAGAGGCTCGAGTGAGGTGCTTCAACACGGTACTGACCGGCCAGCTCGACTAGGTCGGCAGGCTGCGCGCGGGAGGGCGATAGGTATTTTTGGATGCCTTCACGCGCACGTTTTAGGTCTGCCGCAAACCTCGCATAGTCGAAGCGATAGCGCGCTCCATCGATACCATCCGAGCCGCGTCCCGCACGATCGGCCAACAGCTCGATGGAAGTGAGCTGTTGTTGCACGAGTCCCAGATCCGAGCGCTCGCGATTTTCTTGCGCGACAGTTGGGAGTGTTGCCAGGTAAATCACAAGCAACGGGAAGGCATGCATCCTCATGGCGGTCTCCAGAGTGATCTCTGGTCACCACCATTACTGCGCGGGCGAGTTGAGGCACGAGTTAAATGGATTCTCGGCCTTTCGTTTTCTGGTGTGGAAGGGCTTGAAGTTGCGACATTAAGCGGGATACCTACCTGTTGTCGCTGCAAGATTACGAACGCTGCAGCGAGCACCCAAGAGGCTCGCCAGCTATCAGTCGGTGAATGACAGCTCCGTCTGGCGTGCCCCTGGAGTGCGTGGCGTCATTGTTGCTCGAGGACTGCGTAAACTAATCGGTGTAGGAGTCGCAGATAAGTCATCCCCCAGAGTAGCCTGTAGTCCCGGTATTCGACCCTCCGACTCAAGTGCTCGAATCTCGTTCCTAGTCCTGACCAGCAACTCATTTGCAGTCTGCCCAGTATCCTCGCTCAGCGTCAAAGCCACCAGCGTCAAAGGGCTCACTTCCAATCGCTCGCTAAGCTGCTCAAGTTTGTCCAGCGTGAGGCTCGATCTACCCGTTTCGAGCTTGGACAAATAGGTGCGGCTGGTCGTATCGGCAAAACCGCGTTGGGTGATGTTGCGCTGACTGCGTAGTGCTCGAAGTACATGCGCAAACGATGACTTTAACGTCATGAAGATACCTGAGGAGTGGAGCGAGCAGGTGCATTTGGCGGTGACTTAAGTTGGGGAGGCGACCCGCTCAGGCCAGTTGATTCCACTCTACCATACACTCTCGAACTAGGCCCTGTGGCTACCTCAGCCATCCTGCGAGTGTCTGCTCTGGACCCATGCGGTTTCTCGCAAAAGGACAGCAACCGGCCAGCGGTTGAACATTTAGAACCCATCAAAATTTCTTTCCCGTCAACACCTCACGCTCATTTCGCTGGTTGCGGCTCTTCTGACTGCTCTGCCTCGCGCAGTCCGGCGCTCAAACCATCGCAACTGGCCGACCATTCAGCCAGCCAGCAAGGCAGTGCTGGCGACTGCTTATCCAGGCCTATTGCATCCGCAAATTCGGCGGGTGCGACAGTGCCTTTTGTACCGCGAAACAACCCGCGCATGACCACGACCGCAATTACTCGGCCATTTTTGACAAAGCGGTGTTCGACAAAGCTCCACTTGTGGTCCCAGCCAAGCATGCGCGTATGAATTTCAAAGCGCTCGAATAGCTTGAGCTCTCGGCGAAACTTGCCCCACACATCGCCCACGATCGGAATTGCGCGGTGTTTGAGTGCCACGCGAAACGCGCCGCTGCGAAGCACATAATCCATTCTGCCAACGTCGGCCAGAGTGAAGTAGCGGCCGTTGGTAACGTGCCGGTTGAAGTCCAGATCCAGTGGCCAGACGCGTAGATGCACCACCGTAGTGGCGAGACCGTGCACAGGGCGACGCCACGGTCGGCGCAATAGCATCAGGAGAAGGCGAAACCATAAGTTCATGCAAAAAATACCTGTTAGAGCGGGTGAGTGCCGCACTCTAGGCGCAGTGTTCGGGGTAAGGTAGATGCAGAAATGACTAATTTCATGCCAATTGCGCAAAAGGATTTTCATGCACGTCACGCTTCTCCTGGCCGAGTACAGCTCACAAGCTTCTGCCTCTCTGGCAATAGAGGTACTGGATGCAGCAAACCGCTTGGCGGCTCCTGCCGATAAGCCCTTTACTGTGTGCGTCGCCTCGTTGGATGGTCTGCCTGTGAGCAATGCCCTAGGGCAACCCATGCCCGTGGATGCAGGGCTCGATACGATTGATAGAACAGACCTCGTGCTGATTCCTGGTTTTCTCTTCAGCTTGCGCGAGGCACTGCCGGCTTTTGCACAATACGGTAGTTGGTTGCGTCACCAGCACCGCCAGGGCGCAATCATCGCCTCTATGTGCACCGCCGCCTTTATGCTCGCCGAAGCCGGCTTGCTCGACGGTGTAGAGGCCACCACTCACTGGGCGTTCGCTGACTTTCTACGCCGGCACTACCCGAAGGTCTGCCTGGATGAGCGCCGTATCCTTTGCGAAGACGGTCGTATAATCAGCAGTGCCGGCGCGAGTGCTGCCATGGACTTGCTGTTGCACCTGGTTCGCCGTTTTGCCTCGTTTGAACTGGCACAACAGTGTGGCCGTTACTTGTTGGTTGACAGCGTGCGCAGCGAGCAGACCGTTTATATCAGTTGGTCTATGCCACGTGGTCATACAGACGAGGCGGTCATGCGAGTGCAGGACTGGATGGAGGCCAACTTCGCCGAACCCAACAGTATCGCCCAGCTAGCCGATCATTTCGGCTTCGGTGTGCGTAACTTCAAGCGCCGCTTCAAAGAAGCCACTGGCCAAACGCCACTCAACTACCTCCAGGCTCTGCGTCTGGAAAAGGCCAAGCAATTGCTGGAAACCACACGCCTAGGTTTTGAAGTAATCACCAACCGAGTGGGCTACGAAGACAGTAATTCGTTCAGGCGGCTTTTCTGCAAGCGTATTGGAATTTCACCCGCGCTTTTCCGAAAGCGCTTTCTTCGGCTTCCGCCGAGCACGTAAACCTCGGCTGCCTTGGTCCACTGCACTGTGACCACCAAAGCGATCACCGAGCTGAGCGGAGTGCATCAAGCATCCTCGCGTTTGGACCATAAGCGCCCGCTGCTGGCTGAGTACGCATCCCCTCTGTAGGGCAGCTTTTGGTTGCAGCCATTCAAAGATATTTTTTGAATGTTGTAGAGGTGATGGCCACCATGAAACCAAGCAACGAAGCACATGGTAGTAAAACCCAATTTGGATTCAGCGACCAAGGAAGCGACAGATAGATTACCCAAGGGCTGATTATCAGCGGCAGCAGTGTTCTCTTGGCTCGGTGATAGATAAAACTGCTCTCCCTGCCCGCTCCGAATTTTCGCAGATCTCGCCGCATCAACCCGTCCACTAGGCCGGTAAGCACTGCAAGCAAGAAGAGGGGGGTGGCCAAAGTGAGCACGGCTAAGCGCACTACGAAAGTGAAGACAGTGAATAGGGATGCCAGCAAGTAGTCTTGGCCAGCGACATACGTTTGAGCAAGCTGTCCTTGCAGCGAGGCCTCGCGACTGAGTAGTTTCAGGTTGATATCGGACTGTGCCCAGCCGGATTGGACCACAACCCAATCGCTGAGGCGCTCAAGGATTCTCGCGGCCTCGAGAGCCGGTTCTTGCACGAGCAGCGAGCACTTGAAGTGACTGCTGAGCCAACCAAGCTCACTCAGCCACATGGCATAACTATGATGCCAACCCTGTTCGGGCCAGAACCACAACATGCCCATTAACTCCAACAGAATTGAGAACAGCAAGGAAGCAAATAGCAGGCCTAGCAACCGTAGGCAGAGCTCAAACGTACCGAAAATGAAACCCGGTCGTCGTTGTGGGGAAATTGGGTTGTTTTGGGCGGTAGGCATAAAGGCTCCACGGTGTTCGCGGGCACGCAGCTGCTCACGGCGCGCGTTTACTCCCAGGAGGAGGCATCTCGGGATCGAAGTCGACCGTTGGTGCACCGCCAGCACTGCTCCACCAATTCCCCGCATTGGCGTTGTATGACTCGCGCATGCTTGCAGCCAGGGCCTGCAGATCCGCCGGCATCGCATCGTCGCTGGCCGGCTTCGGTAGCGGCATCCGAACCTTCCATAGCTGTCCGCCTTCTTGGAACGAGAACATCTGTCCCTTGGGCAAAGCGATGATGTGCGCGGGCTCGATCAGCGGCACGGCGGTGATGGTCACGCGGTCTTGCGAGGACGACGTGAAGTCGGTTCGGGCGTCAGGGTCAGCGGTGTCCGTTGCACCAGAGACAAGGGTACGCGTCTGCACGTTGACCTTGGGCAACTGATTGGTCAGCAGTTCCGCGGTCGCGGTTTCCCGCACGCGCAGCATCTGCAGGGTGTTGAAGTTGCCGATGACCTGGCCGGCTTTGGCCCGGCTGCCGATGCGTGCCTCGATATCGCTCAAGGTCTGGGTGTACGCGGTAACCTGGATACCGGCACCGCCACCCTTGTTGATCAGCGGGATGAACTCGTCGCCCATCAATTCGTTGAACTCGTCGGCGTGCAGGTTGATGGGCACCTTGTCGGCCGCGCTGGAGGAGCCCGGCAGGCCGTGGTCGATGCCGTGTTTGTAGATGTACCCGGCGACGGAGACCAGATCGGCAAACATCGAGTTGCCGACTGCGGCGGCGACTTCGGCATCGGACAGTGCATCCAGGCCGACGTAGACGATGCCACGTTTACGGATGACCTGGAGCCAGTCGAAGATCGGTCGTGGATCGGCCAGGTCGGCATAGTTAGGGGCCAGCAACTGGGCCGTCTTGCCGCTGGTGAGCTTCTCCAGCAACGGCAGCAGCGAGGCGACGATCTTGTCGAAGTAGGTGCGGTCGTAGCGCACCGCCGATCGCAGGCCATCCATCACCGGGTCGAAGAGGCGCTTGGTGGTCAGGTATTGCTCAATGGCGACCACGCGTTTCTCGCGGCCGATCATGTGCCGTGGCACGTTCTTCTCGTTGAGGCGAGCTTCGAGATCAACGATGGTCTTCCAGGCCTGCGGGTCATGACGGGCGAAGAAGTGTTGGGCGTACTCGATAAACAGCGCGTCGATGTTCACCACATGGCGCTGGATCTGCAGGTAGTCCGGGCGTCGCCCCAGCTCGATCAGGGCCCGGGCGATGATATTGACGAAGCGCCAGGCGAACTCACGAAACGCTGCGGAGTTGCCTTCGCCGCTCAGTTGGCCAGCGACACGGGTGGCGACTTCCGAGATGCGACCGAAACGGCCAATGGCATTGTAGCGTGCGGAAATCTCAGGCCAGCCCAAGTGGAAGACGTAGAATTCGTGTTCACGGCCTGCCCGTCGCGCCTCCACGTACATGCGCTTGAGCAGGTCGGCATCACCTTTGGGATCGAAGACGATCACCACTTCCTGGCTCGGCCGGTGGATGTCCTGGGTGATGTAGACCTCGGCCAGGCGCGTCTTGCCGACGCGGGTGGTGCCCAACACCAGGGTATGGCCTACGCGTTCGCCCAGTGGCATGGAAGCTTCCTGCTCATTGGGCTCGACGCCATGCAGCAGCGGTGAGCCGCCCACCGGCGGCAGCGGTCGTACCGGGTTGAGTGGGCTGTCCCAGGCGGTCATCCGGGGCAGGAGGGAGAGCCCAGGCGGCGCTTTTTCCAGCACATGCTCCAGTCGCCGGGCCCACTGGTAGGCCGCAGACTGGTTAACGTAGCGGGCGAGCGCGGGGTCCTGCGCCTCCTGCAAGCGTTGGGTGTGCAGGCGGCTCCAGCGAAAGCCTCGGCCCATGAACAAGCGCTTGCTGCTGACCGGGATTTGCCGGCTGGTCAGCGAGTAGCGGGGCAGGCGGCGGATGTTGCGCCGATAGCGCAGGACAATGCGGGCCTCGTTGAGGCGCTTGAGACCGAAGGCCGTGTAGGCCAGGGCCATGCCGGCGCCGACCTCCGGCGACAGGGCCACCGCCCAGGGCGAATGTAGGCACAGTGCACTGGCGCCGACGCAGATCCCCACGGTGTACAGCTCCACCGCAGGGCGCAGCAGGGATTCCATCGCATGGTCACCCATGGCGGTACCTCACTGTTCCAGACCAGTCGGTGTGATCAATACCGGGTAGTGCTTCAGTTCCAGCCGCTCGGCGATGTCGTCGCCACTCACCGGCCAGATGGCCAACCCAGGCGCGACCGCCTGGATGCGCTGCAGCGCCGCGGCATCTGCGACCTCAACGGCCAGGCCGTTGGCCCCCAACTGCTTCAAGGCCGGCGCGTGCTGCGTCAGCCACGCCAATGAGGCGGCGTCCGCCCCAACCAGGAACAGTGGGGCTATGCCTGGCAGGTCCAACGCTCTGCGGGACACATCACCCGGCGTGAGGCGCGCGCTGTGCACCGGCATTACCCAGCTCAGTGTGCGTGGGTCGGGTCGTTCAACCGGCGCGGCCGATTCGGTGGCCATTGCAGGAGGTGTCGGTACAAGCAATGCTCTGGCAGCCAGCGACCACACCAGCCAACTGATCAGCCTGCCCCGACGAACATCAATCATAAGCGTGGTCCTCCACGGCTGGGCGTGGTGGCTTCAACGCGCTGCCAGTGCTGGCTGAACTGCGTGCGGTAGCGCGCCGCCGGGGCCCCTCCCGCAGGCCGGTGATAGCGGCCGGCGGCAATGACCCAGTCACCGGCGTCGGCGTAGTGCTCGCGCAACAGATCGGCGGTGACGGCGAGGTTGGCGCGCGGATCGAGGGCATCGCAGGCGGTGGGATAACGCTCCGGGTGATAACCCAGGTTGGTCTGGCCCAGGCCGACATCGATGCGCTTGGGATCATGCCTGTTGAGCGCCACGGTGAGTGCGCTGCAGGCTTGGTCACGGGTGGCGAAGCGCTGTGGCGTACCGGCTACATTCAAAGTCCACGGCCAGGGGATGAGCTGCCCACGCAACGGCGTGCCGCTCTCTTGCTGGGCAATGGCGAACAACACTGAGGCTGGGATGCCGGCCTGGGCGGCGGCCAACTGGTATGCCGGTGGAGGGGGGCCGCCTGCTTGGGCGACAGTCACCCCCATCAGGGCCAGGGCGAGGGTCAGTCGACGCGTTTCCATTTCCCTTCCACCTGTTGAAAGCGCGCGGGCAGGGGGCGGCTGGCGCCGAGGGCGAACCAGCGACCGCGGTCGTGATTGAGGGTGACTTGGCCGCTGCCGACCTGGGCCGGGGTAACGCCTACCGTACGCGCCCATTGTCGAATGCGTGCATCGTCGCCCTGGCTGCCGACCAGGTAGATGTCTAGGTGGGCGCCCGTGCTCAACCATTGGCGGAGGCTAGCCTCACAGGTCGAACACGGATCCTCCACAAACACCGCATAGCGCGGGTTGCTCGATGAGGCTGCGGCATCGCTCATCCCCTGTACCGGCAACAGTCCCGGGAACAGCCGCGTCCAGGCCGCAGAGTAGGCTTTCTGATAGGCCAGTTCGCGTTCGGCACGCTTGGCTTCGAGGCGCACCTGCAGCTCGGCGTAGCGCTGACGCTCCTGGTCCGAGTCGGCTTCCACGCCCAGGGTGGTCAGCGGGTCGAGTTGCGGTGACCAGTACCGACGGGGACCGCTCTGCAGGCGCTCGAACTTGGCCCATTCATCATCGGTCAGGCCCCAGGCCTTGGCCTGTGCTGCGGATCGCGCTTGCTGCAACGGGGCCTGCTCGCTGGACTGCAGCTGAGTTTCAACCATGGCGGGTTCGCTCCATCCCGGGCCTGTCATCAGGCAGATGGGGAGTAGCAGCAGCGAGAGGGTGGTGAACCGGACCATATGCACCTCGTCACGGCAGGGGCAGCGAACGTTCGCCGAGGCCAGGCACCTGGAATACGGCCTGATTCCGGCGAAGGACCTTGAGCTGCCAGCCGTTAAAGCTGTCACCGGGCTGTAGCAGGTGGACGGTCGACAGGACATGCGCGCCGGCTGGCAGGGCCGAGACAAACCGGACATCGCCACGGGTCTCGACACCCAGCAAGGTAAATGGCGGCGCCGGGGTTTGGGTTTTGGCGGCCGGTTTGGCGTGGGCTGCAGGCTCGGGTTGTGCAGATGGCGCAACCGGTCGAGCCACGAGGGCGTGGATGGCGGTTTCGGCGTCGCCCAGTCGCTGTTCCAGCGCGGCCAGATCGGCCTTGGTCGGACCCGGAGATACCGCTCCAATGGCCTTGAGCGAAGCGCTCACTTCATCCAGCTGTTTGCTCAGCGTTGTGAAGGTCGCATCCTGCTGGCGCTGGTGCTCGCCGAGCGCTTTCACTTGCGCTGGAAGTGCCGCGAAGGTGGCGCCTAGTGCATCAAGGTCCTGACGCAGCGCCGGGACTGGATCGGCTGGCGCATTTTCCGCAGCGACCAGGAGCCCGGTCAGTTGTTGCTGGTGGTTGTAGGTCACGGCGGCCAGTACGGCGGCACCGAGGCACAGGGCCCCGAGCACCAGGGCCTGAAAATGATGGACCTTCATGGCGCAATCTCCAGGGGCGGGCAAGGTGGGGCGGGTATCGGTGCGCGAAGCGCGTAGCACACGCTGCGTTCGACCGGGTCGATCACGAGCCGCCAGGCCGGGCCGCCCAAAATGGTCAGGGCGTCCAACAGCGCCATCGGCCCGAGTCGGTGCTGCACGGCCGGCAGGGGGCGGCTGAACAAGGTGGTGACCTCGGCGCGGTTGGTGCAGAGGGAGTAGCCCGAGCGCTGCAACACGTGGCGCAACGCATCACCGACCGTCGCATGCAGCGCCGGTGAAATCTGCACGGAGATGAGCTGGAACAATGGCTGGCGTTGTTCCAGCGTCGGTCGCGTGCTGACCAGGGTGTAGCGGTCTTGGCGGACCCACGCCGGTGATTCTGACAACGGCTTGGGCGGCGTGATCGGAGCTGGTACGGCTTTGTCTGGTGCCTCCGGTGGGGTGATGGCTGGCGGCATGCTGCAGCCCGCCAGCGCGAGTAGCAGAGCAAGGTAAGAAAATGCGGGCGTGTGCATGAGCAGGTCTCGAGAGAAGGTGCCGACACCTTGGCAACGCGTGCGAGCTACACCCACTGAAAAACCGAAATTGCCCGCCCGGTTTATCGGGCTGAAGGCACAAAAAAGGCGCCCTCTGGGGCGCCTTGCGTCAATCGTCAGCAAACACCGGCAGTCCCGGCAGCAGGGCTGCATCCGGATCGAACACCAGGAAGCGCGTGTCGGCCTGGCCGGCCAGCAACAACAGGGTCATCAACACTGGCGGTACCTGTTCATCCAGCAGGCGAGTGCAGACGTCCGCCGCTGAGCAACCGAGGTCCTCCAACTGGCCGCTGCTGTGCCAGGGTGTTGAGTACAGCTTACAGCCGACGGAGCGGTTGCTGACCAACTGGAAGCATTCAAAGAAGCCGGCCGGTCGTTCGCTATGGGCAAGCTGCTCGAGGTAGGCATACTCGTTGGCCGGCAAGTGGGATGAGCTGATCTCCCAGCTGCGGCTGTACTGGCCGGTGGCAAAGGACAGCTGCTGCATCAGGTGGTCCGCCGCTTCCTGGCTGGGAAGGTCGCCGAGGTGTACTGGGCCACTGAGCTGCTCGGCCGTGACTTGGTACAGCACGGTAGTGACCACACCGTCCGCGGGTAACTGCATGTGAAGGAAGCCCGAGGCATCCTGACCTTCCGTGATGACGGCGCAGTCGTCATCGAACACGCAGGCCTGAGAGTTGATGTGATCGTCGTCCAAGTCTAGCTGGGCGGTGTGCAGGGGACGGTAGCAGGGCGGGTACTGGTCGTCGTAGTGGATCTGGACGACGCGCTCGCAGGAGAACGCATGGAAGCCGCGGGCGAAGGGGTTGGGGGTTGAGGTGAGCATGGTGGCGCTCCAAGGAAGAGGGAAAGCCACCCCCGTGCAGGCGGTGGCTGGTTCAAGGAGGAAGGCTAGATCCAGCCGTAGTTGGCCAGGGGCAGGGGTTGACCTTCACCGACGATGATGTGGTCCAGAACACGGACCTCGACCAGCGCCAAGACTTCGATCAGACGTGTCGTCAGCACGCGGTCGGCGTCGCTGGGCTCAGGGCAGCCGGAGGGGTGGTTATGGCTGAGAATGACGGCGGCGGCGTTATGTGCCAGTGCCTTGACCACCACTTCGCGAGGGTAGACCGAGGCACCGTCGATGCTGCCGAAAAATAACACCTCGAAGTCCAGCACGCGGTGGCGTGAATCGAGGTAGAGCAGGGCAAATACCTCGTGGTGGTAAGGCGCCAAGCGCAGCTTCAGGTAAGACGCGGCGTCGGCGGGAGTGACCAGCACTTCGCCGCGTTGGAAGTAGCGTTGATCCAGCAACTGCAGGGCTTCTTTGATCAACGCATCTTCGTCGGCGCGCAGGGTCAGGGCCGGGTCGAGAGGCTCGACCAGGGTCAGTGGGTTGTTCATGAGCGGAACCTCGTGTGCAGGAGCGCTCCGGGAGGAGGCCCCGGGTTGTAGGATCAGGCGGTCACAGGCGGGTGAAGCGATGACGGGGGCCGTGTAACGGGGAATGGCAGGCTTCGCAGGGGGGAGTGGAGAAGGGGTCGATGCCGGAGCCGGTGTCCGGATCGAAATCGGCGCTGAGTGGCAATAACACCCGCAGCTCCTTACGCATGTGCGCGATTCGCTGGTCGACTTCGGCCGCGCTGTAGTACAGCGACAGCGCGCTGAAGTCATCGTAGGCCACGGCGTGCAGGCAATCCTCACAGAGCCAGTAACTCTCCATGGCAGCCTCCGGAGGTGAGAAAAGGCGCTCATGCGAGCGCCTCTGTGGTAGGCGTCAGTCTCAGGCAGGCTGTGTGGCCTGGTTCTGAGCCTGATCGGCACTGTGTGAAGGATTCGGCGCATGCTCTTCTGCCGCTTCGGACGGCGGTTCAGCCGAGGAAGCATCCTGCCGAGCTGGCGCTTTGTAGGTGAGCTGACCGTTGACCTTGATCCACTCGATGAAGATCAGCCGACCTTTGAGGCTGGCACCGGGTTGGCCTTTGCGCTCACCTTTTTGGTAGGTGAAGGCATCGACCCAGAGGTCGCCAATGCGAAACGCGATCAGCACTTTGCGTTCGGCATGGACATGCTTGAGGTGTTCGCGGATCAGCCGTTCGGCTTCGCCGCCAGCGACCTTGCAGTCGAAGCGGGTGTATTCGACGTCATCAGACGCGCCGTGCAAGGCGGCGATGTCGCAGGCCATAAAGGGCTGGCCGCGCCGCACTGGCACCTCGCGCACGCGGTTCAAGTAACCAATGCCTTGGGTGTGCAGGTTGAAGTAGGTGGTGGGGGCAGCAGTGTTTGCTATGGTCATGGTGAATCTCCTGTTTGCGAGAAACGCGGATATTCACCGGCCCTGGCGGGGGTGAGTCCGCAAGGGAAGGTCAGGTGCAACAGTAGTGGTGTAAGAGCGCTCATCATCGCGGGGAGCGATAACCGTGCGAGCCGCCGAGCGCTAGTCGCACTTTGGGAGGAACCACTCTGGGGAGAGCGTAGCCTTGGAGGTTCCGGCTACCTGGTGCTGTCAACGACAGCGCGGTGCAATTCATCTATAGAACGGTGCGCAGCGCCCGTCAACGGCGATTTTGACTGGGTTCAGAGGCGTGGAGGTGGGTGGCGCGCAGTGGACCCAAGCGCGCGAAAAAATAGCCCAACGGTCGTCAGGCTAGGAACAGAAGGGCCACCTTTGATCCGGTCCATTGACAGCGAAGTCGTCGCTTCACTTCAGCTGTCGCGTCACCCTGATCAACCGACCCTTGTCGTGGCCTGGGTCGGGATAACTGGCACGCATCCGCGCACAAACGGCGCCCGTTTTTTCGCCGGCGGGCACCGGCGCTGAGCATCGTCGCCGAAGCGGATGACCCCTACAGCCTGTAGCAGGTCGCACGGGTCATCCGTCTCGGGAACCTTGAACATCCGGAACAGTGATACAGCGCGGTGAAAGAGGCTCCGAACTCAACGAGTCTGGCCGAGCTGCCCGGAGCGAATCGGCCTAGGGTCGCCAAACGGCGAGGGGCCTGTTCACTACACCAGCGACTGGGCCCAGCGTCAAGCAGTCAGGTCCGCTTCGGCTTGGCGGGTGCTGCGCTGTCCTTCACTGCCTTGGTGCCCTTGCAGTCCGGGTAGCGCACACAGGACCAGAAGTTGCCGGTGCGGCCTTTGCGCTGGCGCATGGGGCTGCGGCACACGGGGCAGGCGGGACCTTTCGAACGGGGTAGCTGCAGGTTCAACGAGGTCTGGCTGCGCACCACCTGGGTGACCCAAGCCGATTGCTTGGCGAGAAACGCCTCGACACTCAGCTGACCGGTCTCGATCCGTGCCAGCGCCTGTTCCCATACCGCAGTCATGACCGGATCAGCCACCTCACGCGGAACAGCCTCGATCAACGTGTGGGCGGCCGCAGAGGCCGCCAGGCTGCGCTTTTTCTTGGCCAGGTAGCCGTGATCGATCAGGCCCTGGATGATCGCGGCGCGGGTGGCCTCGGTGCCGATGCCAATGCTGTCTTTCAACGTTTGCTTCAGGCGCACGTCGGCCACCTGGTTGGCGATGGTTTTCATCGCTTTGACCAGTGTGCCTTCGGTGTAGGGTTTGGGCGGCTGGGTGCGCTGCGTGTTGACCTTGGCGTCTCGCACACCAACCGACGCACCTTCCTGCAAGGTGGGGAGCCGCTGCGTTTGCTCGGTCGGTTCGCTGGCGTCGGCTTCGTCGATCACGGCCTTCCAGCCACGTCCCTGGATCTGCTTGCCGCGGGCCACCAGCTGATCGGCTTGGCTGCGCAGCTGCACCTGGGTCTTCAGAAATTCGTGGTGAGGCAGAAACTGCGCCAGGTAGCGGGCGCGGATCAGTTTGTACACGGCGCGCTCGTGCTCGGACATTTGATCCAGCGGGATCACCACGGCGGTGGGGATGATGCCGTGGTGGGCGGTGACTTTGCTGCTGTTCCAGGCGCGGGAGCGTCGTGTCGGATCAAGCTCCTTGAAGCGCTGGCCAAGCCCCGGCTCGGCTGCGGCCAAGGCCTTCAGTACGCGCGGCACTTCGTCCAGCATGCTCTCTGGCAGGTAGCCACAGTCGCTGCGGGGGTAGGTGGTGGCCTTGTGGGTTTCGTACAGTGCCTGCGCCACACTGAGGGTTTCCTGCGCGCCTAGGCCGAGTTTGGCTGAGCAGACTTCCTGCAGCGTGCCCAGGTCGAACGGCAACGGCGGCCCCTCTGTCACGCGTTCAACGTCGACCCGCTCAACCTGTACTGACCCCGCTGCAGCCAGGCGTCTGACCGCCTGCTCGGCTGCTGCCTGATCTATGCAGCGTCCGGCGTCATCACAGTGTGCAGGCAGGGGCTGCCAGCGCGCCTGGAATTCAGCCCCGCCAATGTGCAGTACGACGTCCACGGTCCAGAACGGCCGGGCAACAAAGCTGGCGATGGCGCGATCACGTTCGACCACCAGACGCAGGGTTGGCGTCTGTACGCGTCCTACGGGCAATGTACCGTCAAAGCCGGCGCGGCGACCCAGCAGGGTGAACAGTCGGCTGAGGTTGATGCCGACCAGCCAATCGGCGCGGGACCGGGCGAGGGCACAGTGGTACAGCGACAGGGTGTGCTCGCCTGGCCGCAATGTAGTCAGCGCCCGGCGAATCGAGGCGTCATCGAGGGCGGACAGCCACAGGCGCAGGACCGGCCCCTGGTACTGGCAGCGTTCGAGGATCTCCCGGGCAATCATCTCGCCCTCGCGGTCGGCATCGGTGGCAATCACCACCTCGGCGCAGCTCTGCAGCAGCCGACTGATGGATTTCAACTGCGCGGCCACCTTGGGCTTTACCACCAGTTTCCAGTGCTGCGGGATGATCGGCAGGTGTTCCAGCGACCAGCGCTTGAACTGGTCGCCATAGATTTCCGGTGGTGCGGTCTCCAGCAGGTGGCCCACGCACCAGGTCACAGTCACTCCAGTGCCCTGTAGGTAGCCGTCACCGCGACGGTGGGCATGCAGCACCCGGGCGATGTCGCGGGCTTGGGACGGCTTTTCGCAGATGTAGAGGCGCATGGCGTGGCCCTCTCGGTCGGATACCTGTCGCATGGAGGCACCCGCAAAAATGTGTATTCGGAAAGCTCATATAGCGGCAGTGAGCGATCCGCACCCAGGGCTACAAGGCCGCGCACTGGCCGACGCTCCTTGCCCTGAGCCAGTGCCTGGTGTAGGTCAAAGGGCGAGCGTGGTGGCGGTGTGGAGTCACCCGCGGCGTAAGGCCCGGGCACTGAGCGGTACCGCGCTGAAGGGCTGTTTCCACTGACGTCCACTCCATCAAGAGGGCTTGCGGCTCGTTTTCTTGCCGGCCGGCTTGCGATTGCTGCCAACCCCTTCAGCGGCTTTCTCGCGCATCGACACGCTGGCCAAGCGATGGGGCAGGATGCCGATGTGTCGCGCTTCGACCTTGAAAGTCACCCGGGCATTGTCCTCGCTGTCTTCCCATTCGTCCTTGACCATCCGGCCCATGACCAGGACACGCATGCCTTTCTGGTACAGGGTGCTCCAGTGCTCGGCATCTCGGTGCCAGAGCTCGACCGGGGCCCAGAAGCCGCCGCGGTCTTCATAGCCGCCCTCGCGCGGTACCGGATTATCGAAATAGACGTTCAGCCGCAGTAGCCGCTTTGGCTCGTCCGGGGTGTTGTTGAACTCCTGAAATTCAGGCGGGCTGCCGATGTTGCCTTCGCCAACAAAGAACGTGCTCATGGGTGTTTCTCCTCAGTGGTGAAATCGGAAAGGACATCATCGGCATGCCCGAGCTTGATGGCGCCGGCGATGACCTGGCGATAGAGGGAGTTCAGGCTGCTCATCTGCAGGTTGAGGACCACCCGGTTGGCCTCCAGCTGATACAGCGCCTGCCGCAGGTCCGGGAGCAGCAGCGGATGTTTCATTGCCTGCACCCATGCTTCCACGCCCATGCGCTTGAAGTCCGGACTGCGCCAGCGCAGAAAACAAGCGCCCTGGGAGCTATGCTGGACGCTCATTCGCAGTTCGAGCAACGAGAAGGGTGGCTGCGCCATGATCGCCAGCATCCCCGTCATCAGCGCTTCGAGCTGGTGGCGCAGATGTTGGAGTGTCTCAGCGAACTGCAGCAGCTCCCCCTTACCCTTAAAAGGCTTTAAAAGGCCTTTTAGGGAGGCACTCTGTTCAACCTCGCGATAGGTCTCCGATGACAGGCAATGAGCGATCGCTTCGGCCAGGGTCATGCGTCAACCCCATCGGCGGGGGCGCCGGGTGAATGCTCTACTTCGGCCTCGGTTGGATCGGAATCGGTGGGCAGTGTGGCCTTGGTGGTGCGCACGATGGGCGGCGCAAATTGCGAGCGGCGCGTACCCTCGAGAATGTCCGGTGGCGGTGCGCCAAACTTGTCGATGGCCTCGCGGGCGCGGGCGTTGTTGGCGGCTATGTCGTCTCTGCTGACGCCGGCCAGCCGGTACAACTGCGCCATGCTGAACAGGCTGCGCAGCAGGTGAGCGCCACGATCGATCCAGTGTTCCATGTCGACTCGGCCAATCAGCGCGGTGTGGTGGGCGAGCAGTACCCGGCGTACCAAGGCGTCATAGTCGGTCAGCAGGTAGACCGCGAGAAATCCCAGCTGGCTGCCGATGAACAGCGGCAGTGTGACGGGATGTATGTTCAGGTTGTCGCCGATGTTGACCTGGGGGGGAAGGTCGCGCTCGACCAGTTTGATCTGTTCGGTCAATGCCAACAGCTCGGCCCTGGCCTGCAGCACCTTTTCTTCCAACTGCAGCATGAACCAGTCGGCGAAGGGATCATCTTGGCTGCTCGCTTGCTTGAGTAGGTTGGTGACGCTGATGTAGCCCGCCATGCCCATGATGGCAAACACACCCTCGCGTCCTGCACGACCCTGCCACAGTCGCGCGGCGTGATGCGTATGCAGGGTGAGGGTAATGCTGCTGCGCAGTGAACCCAGGTTGAGCTGGTAGTGGTCGACCATCGCCAGATCCTCGCTGTCTGAATGACGTGGAGGATCTGCGCTCCGGGGCGGCCTGGCAGTGATCAATGTGAAGGAGATGAGCTCGCATTGCGCGCACCTTTGATGGTATTGGCGTTGATGCCACTGTGATCAATTCCAGTGAATACCACTCGGAGTTGAAGACTTGGATACTCAGCCAACTGTTAGGTCGTCCCATTGACGACACCGCAGCGAAGCTTGAGCTGCTCCAGATATGCTTTGGCCAGCGGCGAGGCCACCCGGCTTCCGGATTCCCGTGAGCGACTATCAGCCGGCTCCCGCGCGCGTATGCGCTTACGCGATGACGGTGGTGCATCACTGCGAGCGGCCCACAGTGTGAACTCACCCTGGCAGGCTCGTTTGATCAGCCCCAGTAGATAGGCAATCGGATTGCGGATTTCGCCGCGGCTACAGCGAACGGCCGCTTCATTGATTACCGCTTGTTGCTGTTCGGGTTCGAGTTGGCGCAGTGCCAGGACGGCCCGACGTTGTTCAGTCGGGCTCAACTGCAGACTCTCAGGCCAATCAGTGCGGCCACTGGCGGAGACGTTCGGTACTGTACTTTTTTTGCTCTGTTTATGTACGGTACCGCCCTGCACTGGATTCCGAACGGCAGCAGATTGCGGGGTAATCACGCCAGGTTCGGAATTGCTCGAGGGCGGTACGGTAAACCGAACGCTCTGCGTCTTCCCAAGTTCGGAGTGCTCGACGATGCTGGTGGTATGCAGCGGCAAGGCCTGTTGAGCGTGCGGCGTGGTAGGTGAAACGATTATGGTCGAGGTCTCGTCATCAGCCACTAGCGGGTCCGCGCGTAGTTCCTGGACAATGTGCTGGGCGAGATCGCGCACGCCTTTGGTGGCATGAGACAGGCTCTGGCTGATCAGGGGAAGATAACCCGCATCCAGGTCGATGGCTTGCCTTGGCGTCAGCGGCGCATCGTACAGCACGTAAACACAACCGCGCAGGCAACCGTGTTCGTCACGATGCCGTTCACTTAGACTGAGCCAGCGGGTGGCACGCAGAACGTTCAGCGCGCGGGCGATTGTCTCGCGTGAAGCCTGTGCGCCACACGGGCTGGTCGCCAGGTACGGTTGCAGATCCTGATAGCGTGGAGTCCGCATTTGCCGCTCGGTAATCAGCCAGCGCAGCACCAGCCAGAGGTTGCGCTCCACGGGTGTGAGCCGGCGATCTTGTAGCAATCCCAAGGGTAAAGGATCGGTGCTGCCGTGGTACACAAAGCCTGGTCCCTCTGCCAGCGCACGAGCGGCCTTGGCTTGCTCGGCCTGTTCCAGACAGCGCTTGAGGGTGACAAAGCTCTGGCGAACCACATCTGCCCAGTCCACGGTGTAGAAGTTCAGCATGGAAGACCTCCGTACAACTCGATCTGTTGCCAGATCAGAGTCAGGCTGATGTGCTGTTCTTCGGCGAGCATCATCATCGCGTCCAGCGGTTCACTGTCCGGATCCCCAGCCCGCAACTGACGCCAGCGGTTCCATACCGCATGCTCCTGTGCCTCGCTGAGTTGCACGGGGCGACCGCGGTGGGTCTCAATTTTCAGGACTCGCCGGCGTAGCGCTGTTTCCGAATGGTCGAGGCCGAAGCAGCGGTACATAATGTTTGAACTCGCCCCTAACTTGAGTGCGCGGTTGATCAGTCGCTCGTTCAGTTCGTCGCGTTCGGCCTGAGCGATCAGACGACGCAGGACAGTGGTGTCGACCTTAATCTCGACCCAGGCGATTGTAGAGTGCGCAAGATGCGACAAGGTCGTGGGCGGCAGCGACTGCAGTACTTCGATGTCCTCGTCACCAAGACCCAAGGCCTTGCACCGTTGCAGGCGGCCATGGCGCAGCTCATGCAGGACCTGGTTCAACATGGCGTGGTTCAGTAAATTGAACGACGAGCTCATGTGGTACCTCCGGGTGTCAGCGGGTAGACGACAGAGTGAGTTCGATAAGGCGTCGAGAAAGGCGGATAAGTAAAAACAGCTGCGCCAATTGAGGGTCTGGAAGTCGCTCGATGCCGATTGCGAGCGCTGGGCGCTCAATCAATGGAAGGTCGTAGACACCTAGCAACAGTTGGCCGAACAACGCTGCCGGAAGCTGTTGGCGTTGTTCCCAGGCTACGTCATCCTGCACGCGCAGAAGTGCGCCCAAGAGCAATTGAATTCCGGTGCGATGGGGTGTCGAAGGTGCTGCTGAGTCGGGTGCCAATGTGAAACCCAGGCCTTCTTCCGTGGCGCACACCATGTGTCGCGCACTGGCATAGCTGGCGAGCTCGCTGGCAAGGTCCGCGCAGGCCTGGCGCAGTTGTGCCGGGTCTTCCATCTCAGGTGGTAGCGGCCACACGGTTTCCAGTGAAGCCGGCAAGAGAAGACTTCCGGCATTTCGGAGTTTGGCAGGCTGAGAGAGCGGTGGTGCAGTTGGTCGACGCTCCTCCTGAAGCGAGGCAGTGGGGGTATGCGTAAGGCCTGTCTGATCTGGCACGGTATTAGCGGCTTGCTCAGGGTCTACCTGTTCCGACGAGTCAAGCCCTGAGAGTGCAACAGCATCTCTATTGGGAATCGTGTCAGTTTCTTGGATCGGTTTCCGCGGGAGCGAAGGGGATACTGTCGGCGTAGGCAACAGACGTGGTTGCTGACCTGTATCCTGGACCAGCTCTAACGCCAGCAGACGGGGTGATTGGTTGAGGGCTTTCGCCATGTGCGCGAGCAACTCGTCTTGCAGCTCAGCGGTGTCCAGCTCTGCGTTTGCGCAGTCGAAGGTACACAGTACCTCCTGCCACAGAGGGATGAACTCCAGTCCGGCTGCGGTGTAACGGTTCCATACCGATTCGGCGCGCCGCCGTAGACTGATGATTCGCTCTATGGAAGGTTTGCCCAGCCCGGCATACAAGGTTTGCGGAATCGCAGGCAGCAGGTGGTCCAAGGTATCCAGCATCCGGCTGATATGAGACTGCGAGATGGGGTAGCCGCCGGCCGATAATTGCGCCGCCAGTTCACGCTGACTCAGGCTATCGCCGTCTTCCAGCAACATATCCCGGAATTTGGCCACAGCCATGGCGCGCTCAATGAAGGTGAGTTGGCCGTGCAGGTCGCTTTCTGCCAAGTGCCCCAGCAACGTGTGGCGTTCTGACTGCCATGGGCGAAACAAGCAGTGGATGCGGAAGAAGCGATCTTCGTGAGTTTCCTGCCACAACTCCCCGAGGATGCTGAGGCGGGTGTTGCCACCGTTGCGGATGATGAACATCAGCTCGCCGGGTCGGCGTGTGATGGATGGGGGCTGGTCAAGGCCACGATCGCGGATTGACTCCTTCAGTTCCTGATACAGCGGGTTGCGGATGAAACGGGGGTTATGTTCATAGGGACGCAATTGCTCAAGGGTCACAACCATCGGCATGTCACAGTCGGGGTCGGCGGGCGATACTTGTGTTGCCCGCTGTGGAAAGTGCCCGTGCTGGAGCTTTCGTGTGATCTCTTCGGAGGAGGGTGGTTTCATGAACTTGCCCCTGATCAGTCAGTGCAGACGGCCCGACTCAGGCTTTCCCGATTCACTGCGTGGATGGGGCAGCGAGGGGCACGCTAGGCTGGTCGGCTGGTGACGCATTCCACTAAGGCAATGCTGTTGGTGGATAAATGTGTGGGGCGCCTGGTAAAGGCCAATTGCTGATCCCACTCAGGAAACAGTTCATGTGCCAAGGCCCGCATGACATCGGCCGCACAGCGGCTGCGAGATCTTGGAGCAGCCTTTGGCTCGACCCGATGTACTGGTAATCCCAATGAAGCAGCGTTGAGGTAAGCGACACGATCGGGAATTACCGTATTGCACACGCTGACATGCGGGTCGGTGGCAAAGGTGCTGCGCAGACTCTGCATGATCAGACAGGTGTCGCGGCGGTTGGCCTTCACCTGGTTGAGCAACAGCTTGACTGGAGGCAAGTCCATGCCGAGGTAGCGATAGGGCTCCAGCTCCTCGAACAGCCCGAGCGTCCCGCGTCGTAGTTCCCGTGCCGCAAGCATTTCCGGTGGCAGAGGGCAAAGGGCGCAATCGGAGGCGAGAATGGCCATCTCCACAACCACGCTACGTGCGCCTTGAGTGTCGACGATGAGCACATCGAAATGATCGGCAAACGCTGGTAGTAGGTTGCGCAGACGAAGTCGGCCATCGGGCGCGTGCAGGAGCAAGGTCCCTAGATGTCCGGCACGGTCATTGGACACGATCAGTTCAAGCCGCGGGATACTGGTGATGGAAATGATCTGCTCAGGAACTGTGAGCCGCTGCGAGATCAGTTCGTAGCTGCCGGCGTCACGGGCCTCACCCAGGGCGTAGTAGCTGGACAAGGTCGGTTGACTGTCCAAGTCCAACAACAGCACCTTCAACCCCGCGTCGGCGAGTAAGCCACCGAGGTTGGCGGCGACTGTGGTTTTGCCGGCACCACCCTTGGTCGAGATCAGCGAAAGGACTTTCATGGATCTACTCCCGAACCGATAGGCGATCCTGAACCCACTGCTCGATTTCCAGCGAGTCCCAACCCACCGCTCGTGTACCGATGCGTCGGCATTGCGGGAATAGTCCGGCCTTCATGAGGTTGTAGATGTGCGAGCGCTTGAAGCCGGTTATCTGCTCCACTTCATCGCGACGCATGATGTGGCGGGTGGTCGGCAGAGGGGGAGGGCTGGTTAGTTCCATCATGTCACTCCGTAGCACCCTTTGGCGCGCTGTGGGATGTGACAAACAGTGAAGGTTCATACTGCTGAAAAAACATTGTCAGGCAATAACGGCGATTGCCTGACAATGCGGTCTTAACTCCGTGCGGCTTGGGCCAAATGTCTGCGCGCTTCGGCAAACCTCCGATCAAGGGTGCTTTTGCTTAGGCCGGGTATGCCAGCAAACCGCCGAGTGATTTCTTCAACCAGAGCGGCTTGGGATTTGTAGATTGACTGAACTCGGCCGTTGTTCGATTTGCCCAACGTGACCTCCAGCACTGCGCCAACTATCACCTTATGCATGCCTTCGGATGCCGCTGAGGGTATGCCGCTGGCCTCGAGCTTTCCGGCTAACTCTTTGTTGAGGGCAGCGACTGTAGCGATATCCTCAAGAGCTACGGCAAGTTTCTGTCGCATGTCGTTGATGGCTCGCTGCGCCGTGTCAAGCTCTGCTTGTTGTGCCAGGTAGGCATTCAGACTGACGCATTCGGAATGATCGAGGCGCTGTGAAAATAAGAATGCGGGCTTTTCAGCCGGGTAGTTACGTGCGAACCACGCCAGCAGATCAACACGTCGAATGGACCAACACTCCCGGTGAGTCTGGTTGTCTGCAGTGACTGGACGCCCCAGACAGGTCGCCTGTAACTCACCGCTGACGATGGCGTCATAGAGGCACTCGACGTAGATGTGGAGAAATGGCCATTGCGGGAAATGCTTGAGCAGGTTTCCGGGGCGAGAGAGATCGACGCGTAAAATCTCATTTTCGTGATCGGCAAGGTCACACCACAGAATCGCGGCATCAATCGGGTGGTAAGAGCTTCTGACCGAGATCATGGCACACAGTCTCCTACTGCGTTCGTCCCAGAATCGCTGTCGAGGGCGTTGCTTGGCCTCTCTCGAGCGAGCCATTTACCGTAAGAAAAATGATCCACTTATGATGACAGTTATTCCTTCTGATAGTTCTGCCTTTACTGATCTTAGGCGGCTGTCTAATGCGACTTTCTATTTTGGACGATTCGGGGGGGAGGGCAGAGATAATTTTTATTTTGGCACGATGAATTCTACTCAAAGCTTCATTGATTTTTAATCATAGTAAATGTCTGGTGTGATGGATTTTGTGCGAAGTGTGCTGAGGTGGGCTTAAGGTTTTTTGTTGGCTTTCTTAGGGATAGGCTGGCTTGGTGTGGTATTTTGATTGGGATGGTTAAATGGTAGTCTGGATTATAATTGTTTTTTCTTGGTTGTGAGTTTGGTGTGCGGATAATATTCCTAAGTTTTTGATGTGAATGTTGTAGTGGAGTGTTCTCAAGTGTAGAGGTGTTTAGGTGATCGTAATAATCTTTCGCAATTTTCTCAGGGAGGATTATTTTAGAAGCAGAGCGTCATTAGCACCTATGCAAGGAATTGGTTGATTTTTGCGTTGTCTAATAATCCAGGTACGGGTTTTTTCTACATCAAATATCTGCCCCTGATCCATGAGGGAAAGGACCAGATCGTCTTCAACCCGATAATGTCCGCAAACGGGGCAGTCTCGCTCTTCCCAAGGTCCCTCACATGCTATGCGAGATGCTGCTCCTACGCATACTAGGCAGTTCATTGTGCTATTCCGGATTTTAAATTTAATTTGAATTGCGCCTATTAAGGTGCGGGGTGTTTAAGTTTTTGTTAACTGTGGTGGTGTTCTTAATTCGGGTGAGTCGTATCCATGTTTACGTGATAGTTAAAGAAGATGTATGGTGTGCCCAAGTCAGAACAGTGTCTTTTGCTTTCTTTGCAGGCGGTAAGCCTAGCGAATTGCATTTTTGTAGTTCGCGGATTTTAAGCGTCTTAAGCGTCTTAGGCGTTCGGCAAAGCTGCAATGTCACTCAACTCATTGTCAGATGACATTACAGTCCGCTTTCATCAACTCACAGTAAAGTGCCAGTAGTAGACCTTATGGTTCACTACTAAGAACTCGTAGAACGACCTAAAGCGTGCTCCCTGGCGGTTTTGACGTATGCAGGAATTGGATGCAGATCCAAGGCGTGACCAGCTTTCAGGACTTGTCCCGGTACATCATGACCAACGAGACCTGGGAGAAGGGCTGCGCACTGGATAAGGTCACGCAAATCAACGCCCGTGTTGTATCCCATCAGTTCCAGCATATGCACCATGTCTTCAGTACATACGTTCCCTGATGCGCCTGGTGCGTAAGGGCAGCCGCCTAAACCACCAAGCGATGCATCGAAAACTCTCACTCCAGCTGAAATTGCTGCCAGGACGTTGGTTAAACCCATGGAACGTGTGTTGTGAAAGTGGGCCGTCAATGGTACTTCGGGGAAAGTCTGAATGAACCTTTTACACAGTGAATGAACCTGCGTGGGCCATGCCATACCAGTCGTGTCGCAAAGGGTGATACTGGTGATGCCTATTCCTAAAGCCATCTCGACCCAATGCATTACATCATCTGCCGATTGGGTACCTTCCATTGGGCAGCCGAATGCGCATGACAACGACAGGTTGAGCTCCGTTTTAGAGCCTTTAGCTGCCGAGCTGACTTGATTCAACTGTTCAAACGATTGCTGATGCGTCATGCGCAAATTCGCGAGGTTGTGTGTCTCGCTGACGGACATGACGAGATTCATTTCGTCTACGTTGCAGGCGAGAGCTCGCTCTGCTCCTCGAGCGTTGGGGACAAGCGCAACCATCCCCACACCTGTTGGGCGATTGATCGCTGCCATCACTTCGTCAGCATCGGCTAGAGCTGGAATTGCTTTTGGAGAGACAAAGGAGGTGACCTCGATTTTAGATACACCAGTTTTGCTCAGGCGGTTGATCAGATCGACTTTGAGCGCTGTTGGGATGATCTGAGACTCAATTTGAAAACCGTCTCGTGGAGCAACCTCGTTGATCCAAATTCGTTGGTTTGGATTCTCTTCAAACATTCTTCGAGTCCTCATATTAAGACCTTTCGCCGCAGTCTCGAGCGTGCCGAGGGTTGAGACAAGTGATTCTTCATCATTCAAGCCATCGCCGATGCCGATGGCGCGCCGTCGGAGGTGGCGGCTGCCGTTAGGTGTTCGAAAAGCAGCCGGGAGGGTGCAGGGAGGGAGTCGAGATCGCGAACGATGATCTGTAAGTGACGGACTGACCAGGGTTCGTCTAGCTCCAGTGTTGTTAAGAGCGAGCTGGATCTGTAGGGCTCAACACTTGCCAAAGGCAGCACACCGATACCCAATCCCGCGGAGACCATGTTGCGGACGCCCTCGAAGCTGCTGGCTTGGATCCTAACTTTGAATTCATGCCCGCAAGCATCTGCTGCTTCTTTGCAAAGCTTATGGATGGAAGATCCTGGTTGGAGTCCGATGTAATCGAATTCAAGCGTTTCGGAAAACGAGACCTTACTTAGGTGGGCAAGCTCATGCTGCTGCGGAACGATGACGACCAAGGCGTCCGTTTTATAGCGATGGCTGGACAGCTCCCCAATCTGGATCGTTTCCGAGCAAATGCCTATATCTGTGGAGCCAATCGCAACTGCCCGCACGACCTGGTCGCTGGTTTGCTCCATCAGATCAATCTTGATCTGTCCGTTACTTTGCAGGAACGACTCAAGGTCTTTGGGAAGGTACTGCACCATCGCCGACAGGTTCACATGGATGCGGGCGTGGCCGCGTATGCCTTGAGAGTACTCATCAAGCTCGCCCGCGATGGTTCTTAAGTGCTCAACCAATTTTTTCGCGTGATGGTAGAGAGCCTCTCCTGCCGGCGTCGCTGAAACGCCACGGCAATGGCGATAAAGCAGGGGCGTGCCGACATCACTTTCCAGGTCACTCATTCGTTTGCTGACGGCGGAGGCCACAAGGTGTTGCCGCAGGGAGGCCTTGGCCAAGCTGCCTTCCTCTACGACTGCAATGAAAACCTTTAGTGACTCTAGATCGAAGCGCATATCGGAGAACCTGATTGTGATGCTCGGGGGGTGGTATCTGGTTTGGCGATGGCTG
This sequence comes from Pseudomonas sp. LS_2, assembly GCF_042709235.1. NCBI lineage: Bacteria > Pseudomonadati > Pseudomonadota > Gammaproteobacteria > Pseudomonadales > Pseudomonadaceae > Pseudomonas > Pseudomonas sp. LS_2. The sequence continues at coordinate 66,626 of NZ_JAVAYC010000004.1, forward strand.
CCTTCTTTATTCAGAAATTCTCAACCGGGGTGTGAGGGAGCAAGCTGACTCTCGTTGCATACGTGTATGCGAATAAATCGAATAAGGAGGCAACCGTGACTCATTCAGAGCAGCCAGGCCCACTAAAAGGTGTGCGTGTCATCGAAATGGGAACCTTGATTGCGGGCCCATACGCTGGCGCGCTCTTGGCTCAGTTTGGCGCAGAGGTGATCAAGATCGAATCGCCATCTGGCGGAGACCCCTTGCGCAAATGGAGAAAGCTTCATGAGGGCACCTCGCTGTGGTGGTACTCCCAGAGCCGAAATAAAAAGTCCCTGACCCTTAACCTCAAGCTTCAGGAAGGTCAGGCGATCATCAAAAGGCTGGTCGCCACTGCAGACATCTTGATTGAGAATTTCCGCCCGGGATTGCTGGAGTCCTGGGGGCTGGGCTGGGAGCAGCTTTCAGCGATCAATCCGAATCTGATAATGGTGCGGGTGTCGGGTTACGGCCAGAACGGCCCCTACAGCAAGCGCCCCGGCTTTGCAGCCATTGCAGAGTCGATGGGAGGGCTGCGCTATGTGAGTGGTTACCCGGATCGTCCACCTGTTCGTGTGGGTGTTAGTCTCGGGGACAGCTTGGCATCGCTGTATTCTGTGATCGGTGCATTGATGGCCATGCATCACTTGAAATCGAATGGCGGGGTTGGCCAGTACATCGACGTGGCGCTGTATGAGTCGGTGTTCGGCATCATGGAAAGTCTGATTCCCGAATATGCCATGTTCGATCACATTCGAGAGCGCACGGGATCAAGCTTGCCAGGCATCTCCCCATCTAATACCTACCCTTGCAGTGATGGCCGCTACGTCATCATTGCCGGTAATGGGGACGGTATTTTCAAGAGGTTGATGGTTGCTATGGGCCATCCAGAACTTGCAGATGATCCTCGCTTCACTGATAACGCTGCACGAGTCCAGCACAACGGGTTGCTTGACGAGCTCATTACTGCTTGGACGATGCGACACACGCTCGAAGACGCACTGCAGATTCTGGATGAGGCGGATGTGCCTAGCGGCAAAATCTATTCCGCAGCAGATATTGCGACAGACCCCCAGTTTGCTTCACGAGGAATGATAGAGAAGCACACGCTTCCTGATGGGCAATCTGTTGATCTTCCGGGGATCGTGCCAAAGCTGTCTGCCACCCCTGGTTCCACTCAGTGGGTAGGCCCGCAATTAGGTGAGCACACGGCCGAGATTCTTGAGTCCATTGGCGTCAGCTCAGCCGAAGCACAGCAGCTTAAGGCCGCCGGTGTCATCTGATCGGTACCCGATCACTTCATTCGATTAAACCGTACAAGAGATGATCATGAGCTCTCGCACACTATTTGAAAAAGTCTGGAATCGGCACGCGGTGCACGACACAGAGGACGGCCATACCCTGCTGTATATCGATTTGCACCTGATTAATGAGGTGACCAGTCCACAGGCCTTCGACGGCTTGCGCATCAACCAGGTGAAACCATGGCGCCCGGAGTCGGTTCTGGCCACTGCGGATCACAACGTACCTACGGTGAATCGTGACAAAGGCATCTCTGATCTGATTGCTCTCAAGCAGGTTGAAACACTGGACCGCAACTGTGCCGAGTATGGTCTGAAAGAGTTTGACATGCTTGATCCCCGTCAAGGGATCTTGCACGTGATCGGCCCGGAGCAGGGTGTGACTTTACCGGGTATGACCATTGTCTGCGGTGACTCGCATACCACCACTCATGGCGCATTTGCGGCTATTGCGTTCGGTATCGGTACCTCTGAAATTGAGCACGTACTTGCGACGCAGTGCCTGGTGGTGAAAAAGCTGAAGACCATGCGCATTTGCATTGAAGGCGAATTTCCAGCGGGCGTGACTTCTAAGGATATGGCCCTGGCATTCATCGGTGCAGTTGGAACCGCTGGGGCAACAGGGTATGCCTTGGAGTTTGCTGGCGGCACAGTTGAGCGGATGAGCATGGAGGCACGCATGACCCTGTGCAACCTTGCCATCGAAGCTGGAGCACGCTGTGCGATGATTGCCGTTGATGACACGACGGTGAATTACCTGAGAGGTCGCCCACTTGCGCCAGTTGGCGAACGTTGGGACGAGGCCGAGCGGTACTGGCGCACATTGCATAGCGACTCGGATGCGCAGTTCGACCGATCTATTAATTTTGATGCATCGACCATCAAGCCCCACGTCACCTGGGGTACCTCACCTGAGATGGTCGTCACCATCGATGGGGTTGTCCCTTATTCTTTTTCCGTTTCGGACAGCGTGGAGCGCAATAGCCTTGATCGGGCGTTGGCTTACATGGGGTTGGTACCAGGTACCCCCATTCGGTCTATTTCACTGGACAAGATCTTTATCGGATCTTGCACCAATGCTCGGATTGAGGACTTGCGAAGTGCAGCAGCGGTGGTCAAGGGCCGAAAAGTGGCCGACAACATCGTACAAGCCTTGGTGGTTCCTGGATCTGGCTTGGTGAAGAGGCAGGCAGAAGAGGAAGGGTTGGATCAAATTTTCATTGAGGCTGGATTTGAATGGCGTGATCCAGGGTGCTCAATGTGCCTGGGGATGAATGATGATCGACTGAATCCTGGTGAGCGCTGCGCCTCAACTTCAAATCGGAACTTTGAAGGACGGCAGGGGGCTGGAGGGAGAACCCATCTGGTGAGCCCTGCAATGGCCGCAGCGGCAGCGATCGCCGGTCACTTTGTCGACGTAACTGATATCACAGGTAGTCCCCAATGAAGGCATTCGAGACTCAAACTGGTCTTGTTGTACCAATTGATCGTTCCAATATCGATACCGATGCAATATTGCCCAAACAGTTCTTGAAAATGATTGAGCGTACTGGCTTTGGTCCGTATCTGTTCGATGACTGGCGATACCTTGATCGAGGAGAGCCTGGCCAAGATTGTAGCATGAGGCCACTGAACCATGATTTCACTCTCAATCAGGCACGCTATCAAGGGGCAAGTATTTTGCTCGCGAGGGAGAATTTCGGTTGCGGCTCAAGTCGAGAGCATGCGCCTTGGGCACTCTCAGACTGGGGGGTAAGGGTCATCATTGCGCCCAGCTTCGCAGAGATTTTCTATGGAAATTGTTTCAAGAATGGATTACTTCCGATTACATTGAAAAACGATGATGTGAATAAGCTCTTTGAGGCTGTCGAGGCGAAACCTGGATATTCCTTGTGCATCGATCTACAAAACCAATGCGTGGTTTTGCCTGATGGCAATGCGATGAGCTTTGATATTGACCCGTTTAGAAAAAACTGCCTCATGCTAGGGCTGGACGATGTAGGCGTGACGCTTGGGAGTCGAGATAAAATAAAAGCTTTTGAAGACGAACGTAAGAAGCTTGAGCCTTGGATCTTTCTTCGTAGTTGAATATTATTTACATAACGTGGAGTTAAGGGTTTATGATTTTACCAAGTACGGGGTAATCCGATAGATATCTAAGCGCCCGACCACGCATCGGGCGCTTTACATTGGAGGTATAGGTTTCATAATGGCTATTTCCAACCTAGCCAATACCTATTAGCTCCTTATCTGGGTTCATAACATATCTTCCAGTGCTGCTGAAGTTAACGCCTGAGCACACAGTTCTCCTTGTTTATCGCTTGCAGCTTTATTTTTTGCAATAGACGTCTATTTAATTAGTCCGCGTCCTCTTGAGGTACAGCCGCAGCCTTTCGATTTTGTTCAAGTTTATCAAGTAGCGCAGAGTTGTCTTCAGCCCACCGGTAGAGCGCAAGTAAGGGTTCAACAAAGCTTTGGCCTAAATCGGTCAGGGAGTACTCGACCATCGGCGGCACAACTTCAAAAACCTTGCGGTTGATTAAGCCTTCGCTTTCGAGATCTCTCAGGCTTTGTGTGAGCATCTTCTTGGAGACACCAGGCATGCTGCGCTGCAGTTGTCCCGTCCGGGACGGCCCGTAGCTAAGGACGTACATGACCATGGATGACCATTTTGGGGTGAGGAGTGAATGAATGCGCCGAGGTGGGCACGTCTCCTGCACAACGATTCTTTCACTTGGAGGTATCTTTGCTGGATCCATTGTGGTTACCTTATGGTGCCTACGTTTCAAAAAAGTGCCTAGTGGACGCTTTATGATCTTGGTGTGAAGATATCACCAAGCAACAATTCTGTCGCTATCCATCACACGTGAAACGAGGTAATCAACATGTCTTCAAATAAAACCATGCGCGCTCTTGTTCTCGATGATTATGCAGGCAGTCAGTTCAAAGACACGCAGGTACCGCGGCCTGAAGTAGGCCCAGGTGAAGTTCTAGTTCGTATTGTGGCCAGTGGTGTGAACCCAATTGATTACAAAATTCGTACTGGAGTAGCACCGTATGCCATGCCTGAGCTCCCGGCAATTCTCGGCACCGATATGGCTGGTGTAGTCGAAGCCATAGGTGAAGGCGTTACCGAGTTTAAGCCTGGCGACGAAGTGTATGGTCTTACGGGGGGGGTGCGCGGCCTGCAGGGCTCACTGGCGGAGTACGCTTCTGTCGACCCAGCGCTACTTGCGCTGAAACCGAAAAACCTTAACATGCGGGAAGCGGCTGCAATCCCGCTAACGTTCCTGACAGCCTGGGAGGGGCTGGTTGATCGTGCCAAGCTCAGCGCTGGTAAGCGCGTCCTAGTTCAAGGCGGTGCAGGTGGCGTCGGTAACATGGCTGTCCAAATTGCTACAGCGTTTGGAGCTAAAGTTTACGGCACCGTCAGTCATGAAAAACGCTCTTACGTCGAGCGTTTTGGCGGCACCGCGATTAATTATCTGACCACTAGCGTTGAGCAGTACGTGACTGAGCACACTGATGGCAAAGGGTTTGACATCATTTACGACACTATCGGTCAGTTGGATGCGGCATTTGTTGCGATTCAACATTATGGGCATATAGTAAGTTGTGCTGCATTTCAAGAACACAACCTCGCGCCAGGTTCGCTCCGATGCATGACCCTCTCAGGAGTGTTTGTGCTTTATCCGATGTTGAGTGGCGAAGGTCGTGCGCACCACGGTGTAATTCTGCGTGAAGCTACTCGTCTGGCAGAGAGCGGTAAGTTGAAGCCAATTGTTGACGAGCGTCGCTTCTCTCTGTCTGAGGCGCATGCGGCCCATGACTTGGTAGAATCTGGAGCGTCGACCGGTAAAGTGGTTATCGATATAGCTTAACAGCTCGACGAAGAATAAGTAAGGCAAGCACGATCGCGAGATACTCCAGACGAAGAAGGGAAGTCAGTGTTGCTTCGTTCGGGGTCAAAGCCCATATCGGCGTCGGTGATGAGTCGGGTCTGGTGCCCAGTGTAGTGGTTGCAGCAGCCAACGTTGCCGACGTTACACAGGCTGCCAAACTGCTCCACGGTTAGCAACACTTTGACTGTGTCGGCGCCGGTTACACCGGTGTCGACCGCGAAGAGCACTCAAGGTGCAAAGTCATCTGGAAAATTACAGTACGGTTCAGCACGTACAAAAAAGTACGTGAAGCGGAGCGTCTTATATAAGCGATCCGCAAAAACCGAGAAAGCTAAGACTAGGCTCGCGCCAACGCCGCACAGATGGAGACGTTGTTCGCCTTGTCGAACCTATGGATGACGCGCCGATATCGCAGATGGGCGTGGCGCGTGCGCGGGATGCAAAAAATGGTAGCGGTGAGCTGTATCGAAGCGGCCAAGCGGTTTGAGAGACGGAGAAATTGACCGAATCTCCTACGTATGTTGTTTTTCTGAAGTTTCTGGTGGCTTGATAGCCGGAGAAATACCCGGCTACTTCAGATCTCCTTAGCAGGAGCAATTAATCATGATGATTTTTTGCAGTGGTAGTAGGGGTAGAGTTATTTATGGTTATTATAGTTTATATTGTTGGATAATGTTATGGGAGGTTGATTTCGTGATCTTTTATGTTGGCGATCGGCTGCAGGATAGATGGATCAAAAGCCCCTGTCTCTATGTTGTCTCGCCATTTGTTTGGGAGATCTGGATTGGCAAGAGCGGCTTTTCCGATTGCGATAATGTCTCCACCTTCCTCAAGTGCTTGAGCGGCGTTCTCAGGGGTTCCGAGGTCGCCATTCGTTACTATCGCAGTATTAGGTGCAAATTTCCTGGCAAGCGATAGTAAACTTGAAGAATTATTTAAAAATGCTGGCATCAATGCATTGTGCTCTGTCACATGTATGAAGTCAATTTCAAGGTGTTCTAGAGTACCAAATATGATTTCAGCGGCGGCTTCACCTTCGGGCCATTTGTGGTAAAAGTCATTTACCTTGCCTTGCGATATTCTCAAACCAACAGGGGCAGTATCAGTGACTGCCTTCACTGCGTGGACAACCTCAATAATCAGCTCCATGCGCTTCTTTAGCGACCCGCCCCAACGGTCGGTTCTGGTGTTACTGTAATCGGTAAGGAATTGGTCAAGGAGGTATCCGTTAGCCCCATGAATTTCAACTCCATCGAATCCAGCTAGGTCTATGGAGAGAGCGGCAGATCGAGCAAATCCTGTAATTGCATCAGCAATGTCCTCTTCTGTCATGACCCTTGGCGTCGCGAATGGGCCATCGCCGTAGTACTGCTTTAGCTTTTCTCCTTTTGGGACTATTGCCGATGGTGCGATAGGGCCTTTTCCGAATCTACTCCCGTGGGTGAGAGCTCCAGCATGCATGATTTGAGCAAATACGGCCGCATCGTGGGCATGGATGCGGTTCGTTACAGAGCGCCAAGAGCGAGCTTGCTCTTCATCGCTCATGCCGGGTTGGTAGTAATAGCCGGTGGAGTGTTTTTGATCGATGTACACGCCCTCGCTGATCACTAGACCGAACCCGCCTTTGGCAAAGCGCTCGTAGTAGCATGCCATTGCTTCTGTAGCGTTTCCCTCTTCAGTGGCACTGACTCGGCTCATCGGGGCGACAGCGAGTCGATTCGACAGTTTCACATTTCCTATAACGAAGTCTGATAAAAATCGCTGTTTGGTGGCTGTCATCGTTAATTCTCCATATCCTCATAATTGCTTAGCCTTGATAGTATGTTTGATGTGAATTGTTCGTAAACCTCTGAAAGCGTTAAGTCGCTTTAACAAAATTGGATATAGTATGCAGACTTGTGATCTTGCAGTGCTAACCGCAATCGCAGCTCAAGGTAATCTTTCTAGCGCAGCGAGATATCTCGGAATTTCCCCCATGAACGTATCCAGGAGATTGGCTGCGTTGGAGCGAGAAGTGGGAGTGCGCTTGGTTCAGCGCTCGACACGCTCAGTTTCCCTAACGCATGAAGGTGAAGCATTTCTGCCATATGCAGAAGCCATGCTGAGCGCTCAGGAAGCTGCTCGTCGAGCCCTGAGCAAAGGGGCCGGGATAGCCAGTGGTTTGCTCAGAGTTACATCGCCGACGGTATTTGGCCAGACAGTCATCATGCCAATGATCCCTGCGCTGCTTCGCAAGTATCCAGGATTAGAGATAGATCTGACTCTTGGTGATACCATCATCGATATCGTAGGGTTGGGCCTTGACGTTGCAATTCGTATCGCCACCTTGCAGGACTCAGCGCTCGTGGCGCGGAGTTTAGCGCCTAATCCCCGGGTGCTTTGTGCCAGCCCCGGCTACTTGGCCGAGCATGGATTGCCTGTGACAGTCGACGATCTTTCCAGGCACACGCGCATCGCGTTGCATGCTATGCCCTACTGGCCGTTCGTACGGCAGCAAGAGCGCATAACAGTTAAAGCTGAGGGTGGCTTTTCTGCTAACAGCGTCGAGGCAGTACGTTTCGCCTGCAGACATGGAGTAGGCTTGGCACTTCTGACTTATTGGGATGTTCAAGCTGAGTTGTCAAGTGGAAGTTTGATAGCAGTCGAGCTGGCTGATGTTAGCCACGAGCAACTTTCTGTTACTGCTGTGCTTCCTTCGCGTTGGCATGTTCCACACCGGGTAAATGCCTTTCTAGAGGAATTGGCGAAGACAATGCGATCCATAGAGCGAGATAGATGAAGGTAGTACGAATGACAGCACTAGAATCGCTAGAAGTTTTTCTTGAACACTAAACTGTTCTTTATGGCCGAAACTTGGTTGGCAGCACTTGGAGACGATAGATATTCTAAGCCTCCTATGCTTGGAGTAAAGATAGATTTTCTCAACTCTGCTGTCGGCGCGCTTCCCGCCGGTTGGCCCCTAGAAAGAAAGCAGGCCCACAGCATCGCTGATCAGGTTAGCAACCGGAGTTCTGAAATGATGAATTCCTTAAGACTGTCCGAAGAAATGAATGATGTATATGAGCAGATTTTTCCGGGTTCTTGGTTTGCTGATGTGGGTGGTTGTATAGCTCAAGGAACCAATTAGCTATGCATTGAGGGCCATGCGTGTGAGTCATTCCCAGGTAAAAAAACCACCTAGCCTTAGCGCTAGGTGGGAGGACGGCACAACGGCCAAAGGAGATTTCTTAAGATATCAGAGTTTGTCAATGAGTCTAGAGTTAGAAAACTCGACTAGAAATAATAGCCGATGTTGGTGTACAACTGGTTTTCCCATTGATTTGAGCCACCTGCACCTGCGCTTTGAGTGTAGCTGCTAGCACCTACATAAGGATCATTTTTACCGTTGAGCCATTCCACAGCGACGAAAAAACGGCCCACAGAAAATGAAGTTCCCAAAATAAAGCGCTGAGAGTCCTTGAATGTGCTTTCATCTTTGTCAAACAGGCTGTAGTTGCCGTAGACCTTGATGTTTGTGAGCCAGCCAAACTTATCTGCTATGTCGTAGCTCAAGTCTGCGACGTACAAGTCACCTTTGGACGCGACATTGAAAGTTCCATCCAATGCGCCGAAAGACACGAGCTTGTCGGTTCCAGGATTTTTAGGGTTCATGACTTGGCGAGCGGCTTGCAACTGTACACCCCAAGGGCCATTTTTGCCCTTATAGTGTATTGCCACGGCATTGCGCCGGCCTTTACTATCGGTATCTCGATTTTCCAGTGATGACGTCAGAATAGATCCGCCGACCTCAGACTGCCAGTTACCCATCTTAAAGTTTCGAACCAGGCGGGCAGCGACAATATCCCGCTCTTTATTGTTACTCCCATCTACGACATAGTCATCCGCAGCCGCGACGCTTGGAGACCAAGTTCGTCCGCCTCGGCTCGTACCTTTCCCTTGGTCAGCTGGGCTGATGTAGTAGCCGCCCTGAAAGTTCCATTCGCCGACTTGTTGAATATATTTTACGCCGAGATCTTGAACGTCTTCGAGGCCAATGACGTTGCCTAATGTTTCAAAAAACATGCTCCCGAAGTATTGCTGGAGACCGAAAGGAACTTTATTTAGTCCGATCTGTACTTGTCGGTTTTCGTCAAACTTATAGCCGATCCACGCGTATTCTGGGAATGACACATCACCGAGCTTGTCCGTAGTAGCCCTGAATGGATAGTCACCACCATAGAAACGGTACTTAGCAGCACCAATCCAGCTATCTGATGTGTAGGTAGCGGTCAGCATGACATTATCCAAACTGAATTCGGATATGTTTTCATCTGGATCGAAGTCGCCACGGGCGCGAACTGCACCACCAATGTCCAAATTATCCGTAACCGCGATCGCGTAGGCGGGGCAGTCCATTAACATTAAAGTTGGAAGGCATGCCAGGCCGATCAGTTTGCGTTTAGTGTTCAGGTACATCGAGGTACTCCTTTTCTTATGGGTGTAGCTGCCCGTACGGCCACAGAGAGGCTGTGGCACGTTGGGCTTTTATTGGTATTAGAGTTGTTGGCTGTTCTTATGGGCGTTAGGTGTGCTCAGCCACACTTATATCAGTTTGTGATCGCAAACCAATGACGCTTGGCGGAGTTGAGTAGTACCCAGTATGTGAGGAATGCGGTGAGGAAACTAGCTGGTGCAGAGAAGCTTGCGATCGCCGGATTATCTATATTGAGTAGTACCATTCCGACAAAGGCTGCCAAGAACCATGCGGCAAGGCCGCCTGGATTGTATGCTGGGATTCGTTCTTCCTGATACTCGATAATATCACCAAACAGCTGGCTGTACTTTGGTGAAAGGATGTGTGCTAGCGCAACTGATACCCATGCGACCACAAATATACTTTGGTACGCAAGTGCTTGCAAAATGTAATGGAAGACATTGAGTCGCATCAGGGCGTATACCGCAATGCCGGAGATAATCGCGCAGAGTACATATGGCAATTTTACACTGAAGCGGGAGATGAATGTCTGCAAATTCGTCGCGGCTAGAAAGAAGTTTGCGGTGTTGATTCTGGTCTGGCTAACCCATACAAAAAGAAGGCCCCAAAAGCCCATTAGCTCGACAATGGCGAGTACAACGCTTACCTCGGAAACTTCGCCTTGCGTTGCAATGGTTGCTGCAAGGAAAATTCCAACTACTCCATTGATCACGAACGTGAGCAGATAAAATGGGATTCCGAAATTGAAGCTCGCGTGATAGGAGGTATCTTCTTTGCGACCGAATCTGGCATAGTCCCAAGTGAACAACATTAATACCCAGACGCCCATGTAGTAGGTAAAACAATCCCACCAACCGTTTGCTACTGGGCCGTTAGCCGGGCTTAGATCCAGCCAAGCCGAGTTGTAGCCAAATTTGGAGATTGCAATCCATACCACAGCTGCTAGACCTATTAAGTAGATCGGCATTAGTAGCATATTCAGTTTGTCGAGCCAATTCTGGATGCTGCCCATGATTAGAATTACGCTGTAGACAACTACAATCAAATAGGCCTGGTCCAGGGATGCCTGAGAGAAGTAGTGCTTGATGGCAATTGCTATCACTGATCCTTCGAATACGCAGTAGTACACGACCGTCACAAAAAATATAAGCGTCGCCAGGGTGGAGCCGCTTCGTCCAAAGAGAATACGTGAGAAGACGGAACCAGACAGGCCAGTTCGAATAGCGAATCGAGCAATGATCGAGTTGAGAATTCCATAGGAAATAGTTGATAGCACCAGCCCAATAATCGCGTTCATCGTCCCGAAGCGAATCGCAAGGGTTGCGGGTACCACAAGAAAGAATAAGCCACTGCTCACGGCCCACCAGGCCATTGTCAGTGAAAATTTTCCCATGCGTTGATCTTCGGGGACGGCGATGATCGACATTTCAGCGGGGTCTTCGGGTCTTTTTATTGTTGTGGCCATGACGAGAGTCCAAGTCTGGAAGGAGGAGACTCGATCCTAGCAACCTGATTTTTCCCGAGAATTGCTGGATGGGGGACTACCCTTTCTCGTTTCGGTAACGATCTGATCACCGACGAGAAAGCTCACCAGATTGAACATCTGAAAGCGATGTCCTTAAAGGCTTTCACGGCGGGGGGTGGTGCCTGGAAAGCTCGTTTTAGAGCCATCATCAGCCTGATGGGGCGCAGTTTTTTCTTTGGAGCGAGGTCGACGCTCCTCCAGTCGGTTGCCGGAATTTCGGCGACGGGCGGGGGATTGCCCAATTGACAAACCCCCGTTCTGGCGTAGTATCGATTTTATGTAGTGTTCCATTTAGTTGATCACAACCTAAAAAGGGTGGTCATCAAAGCGCCTAGGCTGTATGGCGTGATCCGGTGGTCGACCTTTGCGAGCTAAGCCGCTATGAATAATGAAAACAAAGAAAAAACTGCAGTCCCGGATCTCTGCTCCGGCGGTGTTCACAATCCAGATCAAGCCCTAAGCCCTGAGGGCTACGAGCACCTGCTGCTCGAAAATCAGATTTGCTTTGCGCTATATGCCAGTGCAAATAAAACCATCCGTACGTACGCCCCTTACCTAAAGCGCTTGGACATTACCTACCCGCAGTATTTGGTGATGCTAGTGCTGTGGGAGCGCAACACCACCACTGTCGGGCATTTGCAAGCTGCTTTGAATTTAGAAACAGGCACCTTGAGCCCGATGCTCAAGCGTATGGAGGGGCGGGGCCTGATAACGCGCGAACGTGATAGCTCGGATGAACGTGTCGTCAAGGTAAATCTGACCCAGCAGGGCAGAGCTATGAGAGAGCTTTCCTCGGAGATCCCGGCAGGTTTGCGCTGTACAATTCAGTACCCTGTTCCAAAAATCGTATCTCTTCGCGAGCAACTCAAAGACTATCTAGCGTCTTTCAAGGACGATTAGCCAAAGGAAGGCTGTACTGAAGGCCGCCCAAATAAACGGGCGCAGAGGGTCTAAGTTCAGAGGCTTACGTCAATGGATAACACTACTGCTATACATGAAGTTTCTCAACCCGAGCTGGTTAGAATCTGGGAGCCATTACGTATTGGTTCCACCACGGTGAAAAATCGAATCATGATGACGGCCCAGACACTGTTGTATGGAAATGACAATGTCCTCGGTGATCGGCATGTGGAATACTACCGTGAGCGTGCTCGTGGTGGCTGCGCTCTGTTCATCTGCGAACAGCAAGGTGCCTTTCCTATCGCTAAAGGTTCGTTCCATGAGGGGTGCACTGCTTGGGAGGAGCGATGCATTCCGCAGTACGCTAAGCTGGCAGAAGCCGTTCACGAGCACGGTGCACGTCAATTCGTACAATTGTTTGGGGCAGGTGTTCATGATCGTGGAACTATGATCATGGACGAGTGGCATCCGCTCTGGGCTGCTTCACGAATACGTTCTATCACTCATAACGAAACACCGCTCGTGATGGAGTCACATCACTTCGAAGACGTTATTAAAGGCTTTGGCGTATCGGCACGCAATGTTCAAGCGTCAGGTTGTGATGGTGTTGAGCTGCATGCAGCCCACAGTTACTTTCTTGGGCAATTCCTCAGCCCGGCCTATAATAAACGAAATGATAAGTACGGTGGATCAGTTGAGTCTCGTTGCCGGCTAATATTAGAGGTTGGTGAGGAGGTGCGTCGTCGAGTAGGTGGGAATTTCACGCTCGGTGTTCGAATCTCCTTTGATGAGTTCCTGGGCGAGGCGGGAATTACTCCCGAACAAAGTGAAGAACAACTGGAGGTTCTCGCGTCGTCGGGCTTGTTTGACTTCTTCAATATAAGTGCTGGCGGATATCATACGCTACACAAAGCGGTCGCGCCGATGTCAACGCCCGAAGGCTATCTTTTGCCATTTGGGCAACGTGCTAAGGCAATTGTTGGTAACCGTGCCAAGGTATTTATAGTCGGTCGAATACTAAGTCTTTCAACAGCAGAGAGTGCTTTGAGAGGCGGGATGGCCGACATGGTGGCTATGACTCGCGCCCAAATGGCAGAGCCGAGATTGATTGCGAAGACCGTTCTCGGTCGTAGCGATGAGATTGTGCGCTGCATAGGTGCTAATGAATGTATCGCCCGAATATTCGAAAATCGCCCTGCAGCTTGCTTGATTAACCCTGTGGCTGGACGAGAGTGGAAATGGGGCGAAGGAAAGCTCGTCGCTGTAGATGCGAGCCAGCAGAAGAACATCGTAGTAGTAGGAGCTGGTCTCGGAGGAATGCACCTAGCTCAAATTTGTGCGCGACGTGGCCACAAAGTAACGTTATTGGAGAAGCAAGGATATCTTGGTGGACGGTTGGATCTTTTGCGACAGTTACCCGAAAGGGGGGAGTGGGCTAACGCCATTGATAATTTGCGGCGCGGACTGAAAGCCCATAATGTCGATCTAAGGCTGAATACGCATGCAGATGTAGATGTTCTCACCTCTTTAAAACCAGACTGTGTGGTTTTGGCCACGGGGGCGCGTTTTGACATTTATGCAGCTAGTCCATTTCGCCCGGATCGGGAATCTATTCCAGGCTGCGAGCAGTCCAATGTCTACGATGTCGAGTCCGCATTGCGGTTGGCATTGGGAGCTCCCGAAAAGTTAGGGAAGAGGATTCTTATCCTTGATGAAACTGGAGAATACCTGCCGTTTGGTCTCGCAGAAATGCTAGCAACAGCTCCCGGTGTTAATGTTGAAATTGTTAGTCCTCATAATGTAGTTGGAGGTGATGTGCAGCGCCGACTTGAATATCAAGTAGTTGTGCCGCGCCTTATCGATCTTGGCGTTATCTTGACCCCTCAGCATAATATCCAGTCAATTAATGGCTGTTTTGTTGAATTGCTTTCTAATTGGGGGGGTAAGAGTCGTATAGAAGAAGTAGACAGTGTTGTGCTCTCTATTGCTAGAGTCCCGAATGATGACCTGTATCATTCGTTGCAGGGAAAAATTTATAGTTTACATCGTATAGGCGACTGTTTAGCGCCACGTGCTCTATCAGCGGTCATGTATGAGGCGGAAGAATTGGGGCGCACCCTTTGACTGTAGATCGAAAAGTACTAGCTTGAGGTATTCATCATGGCATCCCGTAGTCGTTCGTGGAAATCGCTAGGTATAGACTTTGTCACGTTACGTGTTTACGCCGCCGCAATAGAGGAGAAAAGCTTGGCAGCGGCTGCTGCGAGAGAGCACCTCGCTCTCTCCGCAGTTAGCCGAAGAATTGCTGATCTTGAGTGTCGGAGTGGAGTAACACTTCTAAATAGAGATTATCGCGGTGTAACACCTACTTCAGCTGGTGAAGTACTGTTTGCGAGATTAGGAACCGCTTTTGCACTGTTTGAAAGCATAGCCGCAGAACTAGACGCATTGCGAGATGGCACACTGGGATCGGTCCGTATGCAGGCGCACATGTCGGCTGCAACGATGCTGTTGCCGGAACGGCTCTCGGCCTTTTGCGAGAGATTTCCGCAGGTGCAAGTTGAGCTGGAGGAAAGCTCATCTGCAGAAATTATTCATAATTTGCAAATGGGAAAAATTGACCTTGGATTTGTATCGGGTACAACACCTCCTAGTGACTTAAGCTGCATGACTTGGTACGAGGATGAATTGGTGGCAGTAATGCATCCTAGCCATCCAATGGCAGTTGATGATGGCGTGTGCTTTTCGAGAATAATGAATTTTCCCTTCATCGGATTGCAGAAAGATAGCGCCCTGCAGGTGTTGTTTGACGCTCACGCAAAAAGCAGTGGTTTGGAGCCGATATTTAGAGCTTACAATACCAGTTTCGAAAGTGTTCGGCGTATGGTTGAAGCTGGGTTGGGTGTTTCTATACTTCCACGCCTTGCAGTTGCTCCTTATGAGAATAATCAGAAAATTGTTTTTCGACCTTTGCTTGAGTCATGGGCTAAGCGTCCATTGTTATTATGCTACAGAGATTATGATAGTTTGTCCGAAGCGGCGAAAATGGTGATAAAGCATGTGGTCCTCTTAGGAAATGATCAGCTGCTTGATAGTCCAAACTTACTGTTTCGTGAACGAAAAAGCATGCTTGATAAGAATTCGTGTTGAGTATGGCTACATAGCTAAAGTTACTACCTCGCACTGCCGGTTTTCTTGGCGGCCAGATCTCGTCGATAGCGTTCGTGAAACTGCAATACGGCCTTGCTGTATTGGTAATGGACGTAAAGCTGGTTAATGTCATACTTGTAAATAAGGAGCTTCGCCTGGTGCGGCGCCACTTTTCCATCGGGTGGTGGGTTGCGCTAATAAAAAATACGGCAGGAGAATTAAAATGAAGAATAATAGTGTGTCTTCGCAAGTTCAGAGTATTGATCAGCATTTTGGGTGTGTGCCAGTCAAGATGTTTCCTCTGGTGCCGGAAAAAAATCAAAGCAGCTCCAGAGAGCTAGTTTCCGCCTTCAAGCAAGCCATGCGCGCCCAGGCTTCAACTGTGTGCATCCTGGCAACTCAGGTTAACGGTGTTCGCTCGGGAATGGTCGCAACTGCCGTTGTTGCGGTGTCGATGGATCCTCCGAGTTTATTAATATCGGTGAATCAGCAGGCTGGCATGTATGCACCGGTGATGCAAAGCAGGCGCTTCTCAGTAAACTTTCTGACTGCTGGTCATGATGATCTAGTGGAAGTTTTCAGTGGCGGAGCAAGAGGTGAGGCACGATTTAATTACGGCGAATGGGCAGAGCGGGATGAAGTGCCAATTCTGAAAGATGCATGCGTTTCTATGACCTGTGTTACCGAGAAAGATATAGTTTATGGGACTCATCACTTAATGATTGGCCGTTTGTTGCACGTGCATCACGTTGACTCTAGTCAAGCATTGATTTGGCAGGGTGGTCGCACTTATTCGCAGATTTCGTGAGTCACGGGTTTGTATTGCTATATTTTAATCGGTTAGCGGTTGGTGTTGCTGCTTGTGGAGAAACTTTTCTGATTTAGCGTCTTTCTAAAAACTTGAAAGGGCATAGTCCGCTTTGAGTTTGGGTGGGGGTCGTTGTTGGAGAATGTTGCTTTGCCAAAATGCGTATTGTTGAGTTCGGCACTCTTGTGCATGATATTTCTTATTAAGAAGGCTCGTCTTTGGCTGGCCAGAGTGGAGAATAAAAATGATTAAATCCTCAGTGGCGAGTAGTGTCTCCGAAAACTATGCGGGTGTTTGGGATAACCGCGTTGGTTTTGGTAAAAAAGCAGCGTTGCTAGTTATTGACTTTGTCAAGGCCTATACCATGGACGGGGCGCCATTGTTCGCCGCTGGTGTTGCGCCCGCCGTTGAGCAAACGGTGGGGCTGCTGGAATCAGCTCGACGTAATGGCATTACTGTTATCCATACGGTAGTTGATTACAACACTTCAACATTTTTCGATGGGGGCGTTTGGGTTAAAAAAGCTCCGGTTCTTAAATGCCTGGTGCAGAAGCCTTTTAGCGATGTATGTGAAGGTGTTGAACCGCTTGAAACTGAAACAGTAATCTCCAAACAGTACGCCAGTGCATTTTTTGGAACCAGTCTAGCATCGATGCTCACAGCTGCAGGTATAGACACAATTGTGCTCGCTGGTTGCTCTACGAGTGGCTGTATTCGCGCAACGGCAGTTGATGGTGTCCAGAACGGATTTCGTGTGATTGTCCCAAGAGAATGTGTTGGTGATCGTCATGAAGGTCCACATGAGGCGAACTTATTCGATATTGATAGTAAGTACGGCGATGTGGTCACCCGGCAGAGCGTGATCGAATTCTTCGATGCTTTCGTCGAGCGTCCAACCATTTAATTACCTGGCTCAGGAGACTTTTTTATGAATAAACTTACTCAAACTCGGCATTACGACTTCGAGCCTATTATAAGCCGAACGCCATTGAAACTTCCAAATGGTGCTCGCGTCGCTGTCGTACCGTTTATCAATATCGAACACTTTCCTGAGAATATTCCGGGTACTGCGCTTGTTCCTGGGACTACAAAGTTTTCCCCAGATGCTCTCAATTATGGCTGGCGCGATTACGGAAACCGTGTTGGCCTGTGGCGTATGATGGAAATCATGGATTCGCTAAAAATGCGCGGTACGGTATGTCTGAATTCTGACATTATTACAGAATATCCTCAAATTATTGAGGAGGGCGTGCGTCGAGACTGGGCATGGATTGGTCACGGTATCAATAATGCCGGTGCTAACTTCCTTGCGGATATTGATGAGAGGAAAGAGCGTCAGATAATCAGTACAGTTTTGGATAAAATGGAAGCAGCGCTTGGTCGTAAAACAAAAGGCTGGCTTGGGCCGTTCTTGACCGAAACTATTAATACCCCGCACATCTTGGCAGAGTTAGGTGTTGAGTACCTTTGTGATTTCACCGCTGACGATCAGCCTTTCAAGTTTAATACGCGCTCTGGTAGTTTGATTTCAGTACCGTATTCTGTAGAGCTCAATGATATTCCTGCAATTATGAATATTGGGCTTTCTGGCAAAGACTTTGGTGACATGATCATTGATCAGTTTGACGTATTGTACGAGGAGGGTAGATCAAATGCGCGTATTATGCCTATTTGCCTGCATACCTTCTTGGTTGGCCAACCATTCCGGGCTAAGCACCTGAAGCGTGCATTTGAGTATATTGCAGGCCACTCTGATGTTTGGCTGGCAACAGGCGACGAAATAAATGACTGGTATCGGGCCAGCTATCTCAATAAGTAAATAACAATTTAATAAAACAAGCCAGTTTCTGCCTTGTTGAGGCGTTTGGCTAAAAGCTAGTGATGATGGAGGTTGTGATGGAATTTGGTATTTTTCTGCCTAACGGCAGCAACGGTTACATCCTTTCTGAAGGTAGCCCGGTTTACGAGCCGACTTTTGAGCACAACCTTCAAATCACCCAGGAGGCCGAGCGTATTGGATTTGACTACGTTCTCTCAATGATCAAATTCAGAGGTTTTGGTGGCAAAACCGGCTATTGGGATCATTGTCTGGAGTCATTTACTCTCACGGCAGGTCTTGCGGCAGCAACTAGCAAAATTCGATTGTTCGCCAGTTCTGGTATCCCGAGTCTTCACCCGGCATTGGCCGCACGCATGATCTCCACTCTGGATGATATCAGCGGTGGGCGGGTGGGACTGAATATTGTTACTGGATGGAACCGTCCAGAGTATGATCAGATGGGGCTTTGGCCATCGGACAACTATCACTCAGAGCGCTACGATTACGCTGCTGAATATGTTGAGATCGTGCGCTCATTGTGGAAAAACAAGCGTACTACTAAGGTGTCCGAGCATTTTCAGCTTGAAGACTGCAGTTGCTTGCCGATGCCAAAGAGCGACATAAAAATCTGTTGTGCAGGCCAGTCACCCAAAGGCGTTGAGTTTACAGCTCAACATGGTGATTACTGTTTTGTGATGGCTCCGCCTTCACGCCTGAAAGGTTTGACTCAGGCTGCCGCGGAAGCATCTGCGAAATTTGATCGCAAGGTGGGTACACTTGCCTGCTTTACGTTGATTGCAGCCGAGACTGACGAGGAGGCGCATGCACTGACTCAGAAGATAATTGATCAAGCAGATCAAGGTGCTATTGCCAACATGGTTGGTAGCGCGCAGATGGATACCAATAAAGGTGGTACCAGTGATAACCTGCGTGATGCATTGAAGCAGTCGGCGGCTGATGGAAATATGGCTTATATGAGCATTCCGGTTATTTCTGGATCTTATGAAACGGTGGCGCGAACCATTGATGAAATTGCGGAGGAGTCTGGCATTACCGGTATCATGTGGACGTTCCCGGACTTCATTCAAGGTATTCGTGATTTTGGCGAACATATTCAACCTAAGCTAAAGTGCGTAGCAGGAAGAAAAGCAGCCTAAAGTAAAAAGGAGCAACTATGGCAGTAAGAAAATACCAGTTATTTTTTGTGGCATAGTAAAAAAGGGGCGTGTCTCAGGCACGCCCCTTTTTTCTTCTAAACTACTCAGATATTTTTATCATGCTTGCTGCTTGTTGTGTGGCTTCTGTAGTGCGGGTGGCTAATTTCCTGACTTCGTCAGCAACAACGGCGAAGCCTCGACCTGCATCACCGGCCCGCGCAGCTTCAATTGCTGCATTTAGGGCAAGAAGATTTGTCTGACTGGCAATGCTTTGGATCGTACAAACAATTGCTGTCAGCTGCTGGATATTTTGCTCAAGACCTGCCCTGTGCCTGGCTTGCGTATCGCGCATTTCCTGCTCTTCATGTTCTAAATGCACGTCGACCAGAGCACCGACAACCCGCACAGGAACTCCATATTCATCTCGTTTCGTTTGACCACGCGCCCGAAACCACCGATATTCTCCAGATTTCAAACTCAACCGATATTCAATGTCATAGGGCGTTCTACCTGACTTGTCGTTCAAATGTGCAGTGAATGCTTTCATGCATAAGTCTTTATCGTCAGGGTGAATTCGCGAGGCCCAACTATTCAATACATCAGGAAATTCCTCAACCGATTCAAAACCCAGAAGCCGTCTGAATTGCGGTGACCACCAGAATGGATTCCGTGGGTTTACGGGATCTCCCGCGATAACCTCCATGTCCCAGAGCCCATCGCTCAGCATTTCTCTGGCAAGTTCAAAACGAGTGAAAACTATGTCAAGCTCCTTTTCCTTCTCCTTTCTATCATGAATATCAATTAGCGAGCCTGCGACTCTGATCGGAGTGCCTTGCGAGTTACGAAGTGCTTCTCCTTGTGCAGAGAACCAACGATATTCTCCGGACTTCATGGCTAGTCGATATTCGATTTTATATGGGGGGTACTCTGATCGGCTAGTAACCAGTCGTTTGAATGCTTCCATAGTCGACTGCTTATCTGCAGGGTGTAACCTGTCAGTCCAACTGTCTAGCGTGTCAGGGAAGTCCTGTTCATCGCTAAATCCAATCATTGTTCTGAGCTGTTTTGACCACCAGAATGGACTTTTTGGATTTAGCGGGTCCTCGATCAAAACCTGCATATCCCATAAGCCTTCAATCAATGATGAGCTTGCCAGATCAAAGCGGATTTTTAAATTTTCATATTGCTGCTTGACTTCGTTGTTTTGTGTTTTCTCGTTGCTTAGCTCTGTTTCTGTCGAGGAGAGTTTTGCTTCTAGGGTATGGCGCTGTGTTTGTATGGTGTGCCAGATATTTAGAATTAATTTTGAATTATAGCTTCCGTCGTCTACTGGTTCTTTTTGATGGTCTTCAATAGCGGAAAGTAATCGGTTAAGGGCTTTGGTCGTTTTGCGGCTGGACGGGAGTTTGAACATTTTTATTCCATTTTATATTTCGGAGACGTTATCGATGCGAATATCATTGCGCCTTCCCAGCTGGCGACTCGATGCCGCTAGGTGGTACGGCGTTAAGCACGCAACCACTATGCTGCTGGTTGACCTTAAGTTAGGCAATTGCCCGTTCGCGTAACGCCATTTCTCAAAGCGCGATGGGGTCGCATGATTATCTTCAAAACTTGAATTTATGACTGGCAAGCTGAAGGCAATCTGCTCCAATGCGTGATGCAGTGAGCACTTTGGAAGCTGTGAGATGCCATCTTGGTTGGGAGGTGTGATGTATTTTGACTTAGATTAGTAGTTTATTAATTTTGAACCAACTTTTTTATTGTGGGTGTTCTCAGGCACTGCTTGTATTATTGTTGTTAGGGGGCGCTGAGTAGTGCGAGTGCTCATTTTCGGAAAATTATCGAGGCCAGAACTGACGCCGCTAGAGAGATATCTATTTTTTTATAAATTAGAGTTTAGAGTCGACTTGAGTTTGTATGGGGTTGGTTAAAGTTTTACGGGTTGAATTATTGCCTATAAATCGAATTTCTATCTCAAGGGGGACGAAGTGGTCACCTCGTTAGAGAGCGGCCTTTAATACTCATGGCATCACTTATGCTTTGGGGCATACAGGGCGCATTAAGCTAAGCTCTTCGATTTCTTCACAGCGAGTTCTACATGGAGCGCCGCAATGGCCTCATATAATTAGGCGACCTTAGATGCCACACGATTGGTGCTGTGACTTCTGGTTTGCTGTTCAGCTAGGAGGCCAAATTGGCCATTCGAATGTCTAGACGCTTGAGACTCTGCTCAACGGCATCGATCACATGAGTGCCGGCCTCCGTGGGGGCGCAGGCAGATCTTCTGCGCTCAGTACGGGCCTTTTGCTGCCCCTTGGGCTGAGCTAGCCAGCCCCGGCGATTGGACTGCATGTAATCAATCCAATGTTCTGATCGGCGCACAACTGCACCATCTCACGCTCGTCCTCCCGATACATCGGATTCAGATGGGTTTGCATGATCGAGAACTTCGCTCAGTTGTTGTAACGGGTAACCTCCCAAGTAATGGCTAGTTATGAGGCATACATCGACGATGCGCCGATGTATCTGGCGCTCCCTGATTTAGCTATGCCATGCAGCGTCCCCATAGTGTCCTCGATGGGATTGTCATAGTCTCATTGATGGGTTTGGTAGAGGCCGATATGTAGTTGATGGCCAGGCGCTTGAGAATAGCATCGAGCTTTTTAATGATTGTCTCGCGGGAAAGACCCTTAGCGTTACTGCTTGCAGCTGCCTCGCCTCCCGCAATTGAGGATATTACCTTGGCAGCGAGACCAATGTCGTTGCGGGCAGTTTGCCAGGGATTATTTCAGAGGTACCTGCTGAGTAGCCGTGTCAAAGAAAGTTACGTCTATTGTCTACTGCATGCTTGAGCATATGACGGGAGGCCGCTTCGTCAAATGCCCAGGCATGATTACTTGATTTGGGTTAGCCTTATACATCCTAGGCAGGTATTGGATACGTCACGGCCGGTCTTCCCAAGCTTGATATACTTCATGTGATTTCCATTTCAACGTAGAGTTGTGCGGATCACGAGCAGGCCTAGCCGCGAGGCGCGGGCATCAGCCATTTCACAGAAGCGATCAGCAACATGAGAACTGCAGCGGCGCAGACTCCGGCCCACTGGTAGGCGCTCCAGGCCCAGGCACCGAACGCAGAGCCAACGGCAGCACCGCTAAAGTAGCAGAACATGTAGGCGGTCTGAATGCGGCTCTGAGCAGTTGGTACAAGTTTGAAGATCCGACCTTGGTTTGTTACGTGTCCGAGCTGGACACCAACGTCCATGATCAGGACGCCGATACCGATCATGATCAAGCTAGTACGTCCGAAGTAGAATATTAGGTAGGACGAAATGGCTAGGCCAATCATCAGGCCGGTCAGCCGACGTGGGTTGGTACGGTCGGCCAAATTGCCGATAACGGGGCTGAGTAGTGCTGCTGCAGCGCCCAGCAGGCCATACAGACCAACGGCCCGAGGGCCCAGGCCGAACGATGGATCCTCCATCAGGTGAATCAGGCTAGACCAGAACACCATGAAGGAGCCGAACAACATGCTGCCAAACAAGCAGGCCTCACGTAGGACAGGCTGTTCGCGCAGTAGCTGCCAGACAGTCGCGAGCAGGCCTATGTAATGTCCATTGTAGGTGGGTTCAGTGCGAGGCAATGCCTTTGCCAGGAGGATGGCCAGTACGGTCATGATGACACCTGCCAGCATAAACATCGCTCTCCAACCAAACGCAGCTCCGACAAAACCGGCGACGGTACGAGCCAGCAGTATGCCCAGCAGAATACCGCTGACCATGAACCCGACCACTCGTCCTTTCTGCTCTGCTGGGGCGAGATGGGCCGCGAACGGAACCAAAAGTTGTGGTGTCATGATGCACAGGCCGTACACGAAGCTCAGGATCGCGAGGATGTGCAGGTTCGGTGCCGCGGCGATAGCCAAAGAACCCAGGCCGGTGAGCGTTGAGAACAGCACGACCAGGTGCTTACGCTGGAGCATGTCGCCCAGCGGTACAAGGAACAGCATGCCCAATGCATAACCAAACTGGGTCAGGGTCGGGATCCAGCCGACAGTCTGCGAGTCAACCCCGAAGGTGACGCGGATCTGATCCAGTAGGGGCTGGTTGTAATAGATGTTTGCGATCCCAACCCCAGCCGCTACAGCCATCAACCATAGCAGTGGATTTGTAAGTGTCGGGGTGCTTTCGGAGGTTTGACTGCCTCTTGTCGCAGTGGGAAGGGTGTTGCTGGACATGGCTGCTTTCACTCTCTAGACGTGGCTTACCAGCGAAGGTACGATGAAAGCCATATCTTGCCTTTCGATAGGTAAATGTCAAGCCATACCTTGAGGTTTTCATGTCTGAACTGTTACCACAACCGACCAGAGCGGAAATCACGCTGGACGGTATATTTCGAGCACTTGCGGAGCCCCTCCGCCGTACAGCCATTGCCGTCCTGGCAACAATGCCTGATGGAACTGAGCGTAGTTGCGCTTCGTTTGGCTTTCCTGTTGCTAAGGCCTCATTGACCCATCATTTCAAGGTATTGCGTGAGGTTGGGTTGATCAGTCAGATCGATTATGGAAATAGGCGTGCGTCAATACTTAGGCGTGAGGATATCGATGAGCGATTTCCTGGGCTGCTTCAATTGTTGGTAAATGAGCTGAATGAGCAATATGTCTCTGATAAGCCCTAAATGGCTTTTGCTATCAAGGTTATCTCTACTGAATAATACTTGGTGTTTGTGTCGCCCAAGACAGACATTTTTGTGTTTCAGTGAGTTTTTGGTAGGGTTTAGGAGAGGCTTGATTTATATGTCTGTTTTTGAGGGCGGCTTGAAAGTATCATGAATAATTCGGTCAATCCTAGGGTTTATGTTCTAACTTTAGCTGCCTTTGTGATGTTGTCCTCGGAGTTTATCGTTGCAGGGTTGTTGCCGCAGATCTCCGTCGCTCTCCAGATTTCTCTTGGGCAAGCCGGATGGCTCGTGACCGCATTTGCGCTTGGTATGGGGATTAGTGCCCCAGTTATCGCAGTGTTCACACATCGTGCCAGCTTACGGCGACTGCTAATCGTTGCCTGTATTGCATTATTTCTAGGGAATACTCTTTGTGCCATAACTGATAACTTTTTTATGCTATTGATTGGGCGGGCGCTTGGCGGTTTAGGTGTTGCTATGTTTTGGACAAACGCATCTGTTGCAGCTGCAGCGATGTCAGCACCGGAATTTCGTAGTTTGGCTGTATCTCGGGTATTGATCGGGGTATCTATTGCATCCGTAATAGGTGTGCCTATAGGAAAGGCAGTAAGTGATGCTTCACATTGGGAGAACGCACTGGGGCTGATGTCCGCGCTGAGCGCAATTGCCTTACTCATGGTTGTCAAATGGATATATGTCGCTGACGATGCCTTACCGAAAGCCTCAGGAGGCATAGGTATGCGTCTGCGTGTACTTCTCGATCCTGAAATTGTATGGGCATTATTGAGTTACCTCCTGGTGTTCGGTGGAATCATGGCTGTCTTCAGCTATCTCGCTACCATGATGATTCGTTATGGCGGGTTTCCATCGATTTATGTGACCCCATTGCTCGCGTTGTATGGGATTGCCGATATTTTTGGTAATTTAATCGTAGCCAAGCGTGTTCCAGATCCTTTGGAA
Source organism: Pseudomonas sp. LS_2 (assembly GCF_042709235.1). Taxonomy (NCBI): domain Bacteria; kingdom Pseudomonadati; phylum Pseudomonadota; class Gammaproteobacteria; order Pseudomonadales; family Pseudomonadaceae; genus Pseudomonas; species Pseudomonas sp. LS_2. The sequence goes on from NZ_JAVAYC010000004.1 coordinate 91,322, forward strand.
GGAATGCTAAGGAGGTTGTTGCTTGTCTTGGTTGCTTCTTTGTTTGCCATATCGTTGTTCGGTGCAAGTATTTATTTGTTGCCTTTTGCAATTCTGGCTGTAGGTAGTTGCCATGCGGCTGTAGGATTAATGACTGGTATTGATGTCATGCGCCGAGCGGGGCCTAACGCGCAACTGGTAGGAGCGATGAATGTATCAGCAATTAACCTCGGTATCATGCTTGGGAGCGTAACGGGCGGGTTGCTAGTGGATCGTATTGGGGTGGAATATATCGGTTTTCTGGGAGGAGGATTTGTCATCACTGCACTAATCGTCAGAGCAAGGCTTTCGCCTTCCAAGCCAGTGCCGTTGAATTAGCTCAGGCGAAAGTGTTGTGGAGTAAGCGGTCAAACATGGCATGAAACTATCCTTGGTACCGTAGGCTGTCTACTATTAGTTGAAACGCGGGAGGAGTCTGCCGACGGCTTGGGTAATACAAGTAGTAACCAGGAAACTCGGGGCACCATTGGTCGAGTACGCGTACGAGACGGCCAGTTTTAACCTGCTTGGTGACCTGTGAGTCCAGCATCATAGCAAGTCCGAACCCAGAAAGGGCCGCTTCAAGGATCATTTCAGGCCTGTTAAACGCTACCTGGCCGGTCACACGTACCTGGTGCTGCTGACCATCCTTCTCAAAGTACCATGCTGAAATGCCACCCGAACTTGGAAAGCGTCGGTTGATGCATCTGTGTTTGCTCAATTGATCGGGGTGCGTAGGCACGGAGTACTTGGCCAGATAGGTAGGAGAGCCGACAACAACGCATCGCTCTGCGGGCCCTATCGGGACGGCAATCATATCCTTATCCAGGTTCTCACCCAGCCGAATGCCTGCGTCATAGCGATCTGCGACGATATCTACAAAACCATTATCAACGCTCACCTCCACTTGAATGTCCGGATACTCGGGTAGCAAGCGGTTCAATGCAGGCCATAGGATTGTCTCGGCGACATGATCGGCGGAGGTAATGCGGATGGTGCCGGCCGGCTTGTCGCGTATATCGGTCAGCGTCGCCAGTTGGGAGGTGATTTCTTCAAGTGCAGGCTTGAGTGTTTCCAGAAGCCGTTCACCGGCTTCGGTCAGCGATACGCTGCGGGTTGTGCGAGTGAGTAGGCGTATGCCCAGTCGATCTTCAAGGCGCTTGAGTTTATGGCTTAGCGCTGACTGGGATGTACCGAGGCGTCCTGCGGCACGGGTAAAGCTTTGGGCCTCTGCTACGGCAACGAATGCCGCAAGGCTCCCCAACTCATCTTGAAACATTTAGTTACCTGTGTCATGAAAGGGTGTTTATGCTGCCACGCAAAGCTTATATCTCAACGAAGCACCGTGCTACACCCCCCATTCATGATGTCGCGTCATATGCCTATTCGCCAATGAGTCTCTAATCAATCCGATTCACACCGGCAATAATGCAGCTTTACAGCTGAGATCTATTTGCATGCATCACTGGAAGGATCGCATATGAAAAAGGGTTTTAATAGTGGTCAACGGGCTCTCGCTTCTATTTTCATCACCGCGTTTTCGTTAACCGTTCAGACGTCTCATGCCGCCAAGCCAGGTGACGCATTTCACGTTATTGTGGAACGTCCTTCTAGCTCCTACGCAGATGTAACTGGAACCAATGTTCCCATTGTGCCGATGCTCCATGTTACAGATTCGGTTTTCATCGATGTTGACCTGGACGGTGATCTCGACGTAGTGGTATCGGTCGAGCATGGCGTCAACCGCCTCTACTTGAATGACGGTCATGGCGTACTCAGTGAGTCCTCAGGGGCCTTCGGAAATGTCATACATGACAGCGAGCATGTCCGGGCCGCTGACCTCAACAGGGATGGCATCCAGGACGTAGTCTTTGTCGCGGAAGCCGATGAGTTTCACCAGCTGTTCTTCGGTGATGGTAAGGGTGGGTTTATTGATGCGAGTGGTCGACTGCCGGCATCGAGCCAAGGGAATGCGTTGGCGCTCGGCGATGTGAACGGTGACGGCTTACCAGATATCGTGATCGGCAGCACAGGGGAAACGGACTATGCCCCGGATGCAGAGATAATCCCGGCCAGGAACCTGCTCTTCTTGAACGACCCGAAGCAGCCTGGCCACTTCGTCGATGCCACACGGTCCCATCTGCCGGATACCAATGACCAAACCGAGGGGGTTGTTCTGGCCGACATGGACAGCGACGGTGATCTGGATATGGCGATAGCGAGCCCAGCCCACCCCAACCGACTCTTGCTTAATGACGGAAAAGGGCACTTCAGCGATGCTTCGGAGCGGCTGGATCTGCAAGCTCCTATGGAGACGCGGGAAGTCCATGTCCTTGATGTAAACCGAGACGGATTGCTGGACATCGTTTACTTCAATATTACTAGTAACAATTTTGGCTGGGACAAAAATCCACAGACACGCCTTCTGATAAACGATGGCAACGGCCACTTTCGTGATGAAACCAAGGCGCGTTTGCCATCTCACACGTTTTCCAGCTGGGCGGGACGGGTGGTTGACTTTAATGCAGACGGTAGCCCGGACCTATTGGTCGGCGCTATTCAAATCCCTGGTTTTGTGCCGCTTCAGGTTCGCGCCTGGCAGAACGATGGCAAAGGCTATTACGAAGACGTCACTGATACTGTTGTTCCCGGTATTACGGTCGGTCGGAGCTGGAGTATGGGGAAAGGGGATCTGGATGGTGACGGTAAAGAAGATATATTTATTGGCGGGTGGGGTACACAGGCCCGTTTACTTCTGACCGATAAACAAAGTTACTTGGCATCCCTTGCGCCCGTACCCTTACTGAAACCGCGATCTGCCAAGCAGAAAGAAAATGATTAGCACGATGTAGTCAACACGCGAGCCGGCGGCGCCCGAAGACTGGTCTCTAAGTCGCTTCGTTGCTCTTGACAAAGGAAAACAGAGTGTTTCATACGTACTTGACGATTGCATATCTATACGTTTCCGCGCGATTCGTTTATCCGCTACCGCTCTCCAAATCGACGAGGCTGATGATAGCAGGCCTTTTGCTTATTATCGCAAAATATCATTATTGGTCGTTGCTTATTTACGGAGACATGTGGTCGCCTGAATTACCATATCACGCAGTCTTGATGCTGGGCTGGCTGTTCTGCGCCTTTGTACTGTTGGTGGTGTTTGTCTTGATCAGTGACATTGCGCTCCTGGTCATGATGCTTATGAAGCGGGGCATTTGGTTTACCAAGTACAACGTTCAAATCAGGTCGGCATCCCTATTGGGCGCACTGATCCTAGGGGGGGTTGGGGTTCAGGAGGCGATCAAGGTGCCCGCGGTGCGAAAACTGGAGATTGTGATCGAGAATCTGCCTGCCGATCTCGAAGGATTCAGAGTTGTTCAACTTAGCGACCTACATATCAGCCGCCTGTTTCCAGAGTCCTGGATTCAGGCTGTTGTAGAGAGAACGAATGCGCTTTCATCAGACTTGATATTGATCTCGGGTGATCTGATTGATGGGTATACAGACGTTCGAAGTCAAGATGTAGCACCCCTTGCAGCGCTAAAGGCAGCGCACGGAGTTATCGGTATTCCTGGAAATCACGAGTACTACTTTGATTATTCAGCTTGGGAACCGGTGTTCGAGAGGATGGGGATTCGAATGCTGAATAACGAGCATATTCGAATTCATAAAGGATCGGCAGGCTTAACCATCGCCGGTATTACTGACGAGTCTGCCCCCCAGTACGGTTTTGCTGGACCGGATCTGACAAAGGCCCTGCAGGACCGAGTTATCAAAGATCCTGTTATCTTACTCAGTCATCGACCTCAGGGCGCGCGGGCTAATGCAGAAGCAGGTGTGCAGCTTCAGCTCTCAGGACATACGCATGGTGGCATGATTTTCGGTTTATCCCAAATCGTAGCTTATGCCAACGAAGGATTCATCTCCCGTGATTACGATATTAACAGAATGAAACTATATGTCAGCAACGGTACTGGGCTATGGATGGGGTTTCCTATTCGCTTGGGAGTGCCTTCTGAAATTACTGAATTCACTTTGAGGTCGCCAAACAATAAGTCGCTTGGCGAAATTTAAACTCTTGGCCTTGTTTTTCCCGATACCTATCAAAATTTTCTGCTTTGTATACATGTGCTTGATATTTCGGTCCGGTGAGATCCTGGCAAGCTTTCCTGAGCACCCAGTGAGCTAAATTTGATACTGCAAATCCTAATTATTCGGCGTAAATCGCGCCAAGGTTAAGTATTTGCTCTGAGTCTTGTGTAATACGGATGCACTTCTTCCGCAGCAGCCAATGACTGCTGGGGAAGAGGTACACTAGTTAAGGAAGGAAAAGCAAAGTATTTCCATTATTCAATTTCAGTAACTGATAAAAAGGATTTTCGGGATGAGCAAGTCACCCATTTCGGCTGATGAGCGTAATTTTCAAAATTTTCTTAAGTAATTTATCGCACGATGCCGCATTTTCGCATGTGGAGGTCGTGGACGACTCGTATTTTGTTAGGTCAGCGGCGGTCAATCCAGACGGTTTGCACATTACAAAACTCATGCAGGCCGAAATGGGAAAGCTCCCGTCCAAAGCCACTTTTCTTGACGCCGCCAATCGGCACGCGAGGGTCGGAAGCGGTGTAGCCGTTGATGAACACCCCGCCGGTCTCCAGCCTAGCCGCATACTGCTTGGCTTTGGTGACGTCAACTGTCCACAGGCTTCCAGCAAGTCCGAATTCACTATCGTTGGCGAGCTCAATGGCATGTTCCGCGCTGTCTGCCACGATGATGGAGGCGACCGGCCCAAAGACTTCCTGAACGAAGGAGGTCATCCCAGGCTTGACGTCAGCCAGAATAGTTGGCTCGTAGTAGTTGCCGTCACCTGGAATCTTTTTGCCGCCCAGCAGTAAACGAGCTCCCTCATTGATCGTCGCTTGGACTTGGCCGTCCAGCTCTTCCCGAAGGTCGAAGCGAGCCATTGGCCCGATGTAGGTGGCTTCGTGGATCGGATCACCAATCTTGAGCTGTTTAACGGCTGCTACGAACTTCTCTTCGAATTCGTGAGCCACGGCCCTTTCGACGATGATCCGCTTGGCAGCGATGCAGATCTGGCCAGTGTTCTGGAAGCGTCCAACAGTGGCGGCCTTCACGGCTTCATCGATGTCGGCATCGGCCAGAACAATGAAAGCATCTGAACCACCCAATTCCAGGACACATTTCTTCAGTTCTGCTCCAGCTTGAGCGGCGATGGCAGATCCCGCACGTACACTACCAGTGACTGCGATGGATGCGATGCGAGGATCCTTGATCGCCCGGCTTACGCCGCCTGGTGTGACGTTGATTACCTCAAAGAGGCCTGCCGGAAGTCCAGCGGCCTCCCACGTCTGCTGCAGCAGGTAGGCGCAACCCATGACATTAGGTGCATGCTTAAGAACGTATGGATTACCTGAAAGAATGGCCGGGACGGCGCCTCGCAGGATTTGCCAGATTGGGAAATTCCAAGGCATCACAGCCAGAACTGCGCCCAGTGGGCGGAATTCGATGAACGCTTGGTTGTTTTCCACCAGCGTCGGTTGGGGTTCCAGCATCGATGGGCCGTGTTCCGCATACCACTCGCACAATGTCGCAGTCTTCTCAACCTCGGCGAGCCCTTGACTGACGGGTTTGCCCATCTCGACGGCCTCCATTCGTGCTAGGTCGGCAGAATTGGTACGCAGCGCGCGAGCCATGTTGGTCAGGATAGCCGCACGCTCCACGACAGGCACTGTTCGCCACGTTTCGAAGCCTCTGTGTACGCGCTCCAACGCCTCATCAAGCTCGGCATCGGATTGGTAGGGATATCGAGCTACGACCTCGCCAGTGGAGGGGTTTAGCGATATGGCTTCGGTACGGTAGTCCGGGTAGACCATTTTCTTTCTCCTCTTAATCAGCCATCGCGCTTCTGCCTCTGGGGCGTTGGGCGCATGTCGGTGTGCGGGGGTTGCATCTGCAGGAGCTCGTTGCATCCTGAAGCTTTCATCGTATCCCTGTATTACAATAATTTTGTATTTTCTTTTGCTTCTTAACCCATACCATACGCCGGATGGGCATCGGCAAAAAATGAATATTTCAGAATGATCCATTCTCTTTTGGTGAATTTATGGACCTAACGCAGCTTGAGATTTTCCGGGCTGTTGCAGAGGAGGGAGGCGTGACCGCTGCGGCGCAGCGCCTACACCGTGTACCCTCGAACGTCACGACAAGGCTGAAGCAACTGGAGAGCGAGCTGGGTGTTGAGCTCTTTATCAGGCAACGGCTGCGCCGGTATTTGTCTCCCACCGGGGCAGTCTTTCTGGACTACTCCAGGAAGATCCTAGATCTAGTGAGTGAGGCAAAGGGGGTAATCAAGGGTGGCGAACCGCATGGCATGTTTGCCATTGGTTCATTGGAGAGCACGGCAGCCGTGAGGATGCCGGCGGTTCTAGCAAGCTTTCACCAGCACTACCCCGCAGTGCAGCTCGATCTGACAACTGGCTCCTCAGCAGAAATGATCATTGGCGTCAGCGAGGGTCGCTTCGCAGCGGCGTTCATCGATGGGCCGATCGGGCATTTGGCATTGGATGGTCAAAAGGTCTTTGAAGAGGACATGCTGGTCATCGCTCCGCGCAAACACGCACCTATTCGGCACCCGCGTGATGTGGCCGGCGAGACGGTGTATGCCTTCCGTTCAAATTGCTCATACCGTCGCCACTTCGAAAACTGGTTTGCATCTGCCAGGGTTCGGCCGGCCCGTGTTTTCGAAATGGAGTCCTATCACGGGATGCTCGCTTGTGTGTCCGCAGGTGCTGGGATCGCGATGTTTCCGAGGAGCATGCTAAGCGCGATGCAGGGGGCCGAAATGGTGGAGTCGTTCCCACTGTCGGAGTCATTCTCGAAGGTGGAGATCTGGCTGGCCTGGCGAAAAGGCTTCATGCACCCAAACGTGAGTGCTCTCCTTCAACTGCTTAGCCCTGACCTGCCGCAGAGTGATGCTGCTGACCCCTTAGGCAAAGCCACGGCTTAAGTTCTTTAGGCCAAAAAAAAAGGCCGCCCCAATGCTACAGGGCGGGCAAAGACGGTAAGCAGACCAGCGTTACCTGAGTTCACCCGTACGGCGTAGGAGCGCCGTGGCTGAGCAGGGTGACATCGCGAAACATAGCGCTGCTCGATCTGCAAAAAAACTGAATTCGAAGGAAGGGATCGTTCTCGCAAAGAGAATGTTCTGGTCAAGCCCTTGTAGCCCGCGCCCCGCAGAATACGGGGGATAGAGCAGTCTAGGAAATTTTTCATCAGGGACTTGCAACTCGTCGCATAGGGGGTATATTGGCGTTGAGTAGCGGTATTATTGTATTACAATCATAACGGGTAGCTGCCGAATCGAAGGCTCCTAGGTGGCTCTGGAATCGAGACCGGTATGGCAGGAGCTGTACCAGCGCCATACCGATCGCAGGGATGCGAAATCAACAAAAATAATCAGGTGACGATATGCCTATCATCAATATTCAAGCCTTTGAAAAGGTCGCCAAAACGGATCCGGAATTCGTTCGGGAGACTCGCTATTTCAACGGTACCCTCAAGCTGGTTGCCGGTTCAGAACAGCATCACCTGACCTTCAAGGAAGGGAAACTGGAAGCTGTGGAGTCGGGAGCTCCGGACGACACACAAACCGAGATCATGGTCAAGGGCACACCTGAACTGTGGAAAGAAATGCTCGCTGAGAAGCCGAAGCCGTTCTTCCAGAGCCTGCAGTCCACAGCCATCAAGCACGGCCTGTCCATCAGTGACAGCCATGCCACCTTCGCCTATCTGCCAGCACTGAATCGGATGATGCAGCTGCTCCGCAAAATCCATTCGCAGGAGTGCTGAAAAATGGCCAAGCATGATCCAATTGTAGGTCGCTATATCTACCTGAACGTCCAAGGCATCGAGTACCGAGTGTATTACGAAGAAGCAGGACAGGGTATCCCACTGCTGGTTGGCCACACCGCAGGTTCCGACGGTCGCCAGTATCGTCATCTGCTGTGTGATGAAGAGGTCACCAGCAAGTTCCGCGTCATCGCGTTCGACCTGCCTTACCACGGTAAGTCCCTGCCGCCGTATGGGGTGAACTGGTGGGAGCAGGAATACAAGATGACTCGCGACTTCATGCTGGACTTCCCGCAAGCACTGAGCGAAGCCCTGCAACTGGACTCGCCAATCTACATGGGGTCGTCGATGGGCGGCCATCTGGCAATTGACCTGGCGCTGTACCGTCCGGATCACTACCGCGCCACCATCTCGGTTGAAGGCGCGCTGCAGTCCGCACAAGAGTACGTTGATGTCGGTATGGCAGGCATCCGTCGGGAGTTTGACAACCCCAATGTCAGCCGTAACTCCATCGGCGCGGCAATGATGCTGAACATCTCACCGTATTCGCCAGAAGCGAACGTGCGTGAAATTCAGTGGGAGTATATGTGCGGTGGCCCAGGCGTCTTTGCCGGTGACCTGAATTATTACTATTACGAGCACAACGTAACTCCGGAACAGGCACGCACTATTGATACTAGTAAGTGCATGCTCTACCTTCTGACCGGCGAATATGATCCGAACACTTCGCCTGCTGAAACTCAGATGGTAGCTGATCTGGTTCCCGGCGCTAAGTTCTGGCCTATGGAAAAGCTGGGGCACTTCCCGGCCACCGAAGACTACACGGCCTTCAGGGAGTATCTGCTCCCCATCCTGAACGAGATTCACACCAAGTCGTTGTAATGTCCGGACGGGAGGCAGTAGCAGTACTGTCCTCCCATCCAAAGAACCGCGATTTAAAACAACAAGAATGATTGGCGTATCTGCCAGTCAATAAAATTCTACTCGTGGAGTATTAAAAATGTCTCAGTGTCCGGAAAATGGTGCTTGGCGACCTGCGCCCGTGACTAATGCTCAAGTAAAATATGCAACGCTAGTGGCATTTCTGGCTTGGACATTTGCTGTTTACGATTTCATTCTTTTCGGCATGTTGTTGCCAGAAATTGGTAAAGCGACAGGTTTGGATGATGCTGCTCAAGCGCGCCTCGCGACCTGGGTAGCTTTTGGTACGGTTGTTGTAGCGCTCGCAGTAGGGCCACTGGTAGATCGGTTCGGTCGTCGGGCTGGCATGGTGATCACTGTGGGCGGCGCGGGTATCTGCTCTGCGCTGACGGCAGGGGCTGGCTCGATCGGAACATTGATGCTCGCCCTCATCCGATCGCTGGCTGGTCTTGGCTACGCCGAGCAAGGCGTCAATGGTGCTTACCTGAGCGAGCTGTACTCCGCATCGAAGGATCCTCGTATTGCGAAGCGTCGTGGCCTGATCTACAGCTTGGTGCAAGGCGGCTGGCCAATTGGTGCACTTTTGGCAGCGGGGTTGACCGCAGTCCTGCTTCCTCATGTCGGCTGGCAGGGGTGCTTCATTTTCGCCGCATTCCCTTCCCTGATCGTAGCGTTTATGGCAACGCGCTTGCGTGAAAGCCCTCAGTTTGAGGCGCTGAGCAAAATCAAAGCACTTAAGGCTTCGGGCAAGAACGGTCAGGCTCAGGCGCTTGCCCAGAGCCAACGGTTGGAACACGAACACTCTGCCGGGCTGGCAAGCGTGCTTAAGGGTAAAGCACGTCGAGCCACCCTGTTACTTGGTTGTGCGCACCTTCTTAACTGGTTCCCCGTTCAGATCTTTAGCGTTTTGGGCACCACAGTACTGATGAGCGTGCACCACGTTTCTTTTGGCAATTCGCTGATCATCCTGCTCCTGTCCAATCTGGTGGCCTATCTCGGATACCTAACCCACGGTTACTTCGGCGACCGCTTTGGTCGACGCAATGTAATTGCTGTGGGATGGATGCTGGGTGGCGCTGCGTTCTGGGCCATGCTCAACGGTCCTAGCGAGACGTGGATGGTCATTGCTCTTTACAGCATCGGCCAGTTCTTCCTGATCGGCCCTTACTCGTGCCTCTTGTTCTACGTCGGTGAAAGCTATGACTCCTCTGTGCGGGGCACCGGCGCATCGATCGTCACGGGCATTGGCCCGGTAGGGGCAATCATTGCCAGCGCGGGCTCGGCGATGTTCTTGGGTGCTGGTGATTCCTGGTTGCAAGCTGCAATCTGGTTTGGCGCTGTCCCATGTGTACTGTCTGGCTTCATGCTGTTCTTCGCTGCGCCAGTGAAGCAACACGCCGAAGAATTTGAGGTTGCTCAGTCCGGCCACGGTTCGGTTTGAGAAATGGATAATGGGCCCCGTCGATTGACGGGGGCCTCAACGGTTTATTTGCGAAAGGTGGATCACGCGTATGTCTTTACCCAAAGTTCTTTTCATCGGTCTCGGCATGATGGGCCGTCCTATGGCCACCCACATTGCCAAGGCCGGCTACCCGTTGATCGTCAGTGACATGAACGAGGTCACTGTTGCCGAGCTGTGCAACGAAGTTGGCGCATCCGATTTGAAGTCGGTTGATACGATCAGCGACGTTGGCATCGTCATCACCATGCTGCCCAACTCCGCCATTGTTCGAGATGTCCTGGTCGGCAAACAACGTATTGCTGCTCAGGTAAAAAAGGGCGCAGTGGTCATCGACATGAGTTCGTCGGAGCCCCTACAGACTCGCGAGCTGGCTGCTGAGCTTGAGGCTCTGTCGATTGGCTTGCTCGATGCTCCAGTGTCGGGTGGCGTTAAGCGTGCAGTATCCGGCACCCTTGCCATCATGGTGGGCGGTACCGCTGAACTGGCCGCGCAATATGACGCACTGTTGACCAAAATGGGCAAAACCACGCATGTGGGCCCTGTTGGCGCCGGTCATGCGATCAAAGCGTTGAACAACTATGTCTCCGCAGCTGGTCTGCTGGCCGCTGTTGAAGCGCTCCATGTGGGCGAGAAGTTTGGGCTTGATCCGGCAGTGATGACTGATGTCCTGAACAGTGCGTCTGGCTCTAACAACGCCACCCTCAACAAAGTGCATCAGTTCATGCTGAACGGCACCTATGCCTCGGGTTTTGCGCTTCAGCTGATGGTCAAAGACCTGAAAATCGCTGTCGCACTGGCGGAGCAAATGGGCGAGGACATGAAGCTCGGGCATGAGTGCCTTGAGGTGTGGATGGATGCTGCTGAAGAGTCCAATCCTCGCACTGACCACACTGAGATGTATCGCATTGTGGGTCACCACGGCTGATAGACCTGGCATTGCTGAATGACTTGTCGGCAATGCCTGTACCTCCGATCTGAGCCTTACCGTGTAATGCCTAGCTAAATAGTAAGGGGCAGGGGGATTATTTGCCTCCACCTCTGCTGGGACGCTTTGGGAAGCAGTGGGTTCAAGGTTTCAAAGCATATCGCTAGAGCGCAGCCACCCCTATTGGATGCTCTAGCAGAGCTACATACACCTAAACACATCGCATCAGGCGCTTCAAAGCGTTGCATTTACAGAGGAAAATACCATGAGCAGCGAACTGTTCGAAAAAGGTTTCAACAACCGTAAAGCTGTACTGGGCGCTGCCCACGTAGAGCGTTCCTGGTCAGCCGCCGATGACTTCAACAAGCCGATGCAGGCGCTCGTCACTGAGTACTGTTGGGGCGCCATCTGGGGTGATGACACGCTCCCCTTCAAGACCCGCAGCCTCCTGAACATCGGGATGCTGACCGCCATGAGCCAACACCATGAGCTCAGTGTTCACGTCAAAGGCGCTCTCACCAATGGCGTAACGAAGGACGAAATTCGCGCCGTCCTGATGCAAGCGGGTATCTACGCCGGCGTGCCGCTGGCCCTGGCTGCCTTCCGCGTTGCTGGTGATGCAATTAAAGCTTGGGAAGAAGAGCACAGCGCTCGATAGTTCCCCTTTTGCCTAGGGTCAGACTCGGCCGATCCTAGGCATCTCGACTCCGTAATCGCATATGTATGTTCTTATTTGCTGATGCCACCGTTCTCAGGTTTTCAGTTTTGATAATAGTTGGTTTACCGCACGGGGCGGCTCTTGTGTTATTAGTTCGTGCGTGCTGTGCGGAAACTTACCATTATAGCTGAATGTAGAGGTGCTCGACCTCCAACTCATTGACGTGTATGCTTGCATCGAGCAAGTAGGATTTTACGCTAGGTGTATATGTTTGTACTCTCCACTCTTTGGGTTGTGCGTGCAAATTATTTTTGCTTTCAGTTATTGCGTTTAATAGTTCTATTTGAGTTGGAAACTGAACTATTATTCCATCTGTTTTCCATGCGGTTGTGCTCAGGCTCAAAAGTTCTGATATTATAACCTTTCGTTCTGCTTCTGAGTGGTCAGCGTTGCGTGAAGCGAATATAAGAGTTTGGTATTTTTCGCTTGGCTGACTTTGTGAGTATATTATTTCGCCACTGCTCCACGCTTCCGTGGGACAGATTTTTAAATCTTTGTTCATTTTTATGAATGGATTTATTTCGACAGGATATATTTGACAGACCAAGGGGCGATTTTGGTATGTGCCGCAGAGGTTATTTTCCATAAGGCTGGGGCATTGATTTAGCGCATCACCAACCAGTATGCAAATTACGCTTATTTCCGAGTCTTTGGACTTTCTTGGGGCTGAGCGTTTTAAATGGTATGCGTACTCATCTGGCGTAAGTCTCCAGCTGGCTTGGTCAAATGCCTCACTTGCAATACCCACACGTCCACCACGCTCTATCCATTGCAATGCTTCGTTGACTGTTAATGGGATTAGACGCCCTTTGCAACACTTACCGCACTCTACGCAGTTGTACTTTTCTTGGTCTTCAGTCATCACGATATTCTCAATTTAGGACCGCCTTGCCCCGGGCTTGCACTAAACTAGCAGAGTGCCTGGCGTTGTCTTCTAGGTTTTTAATATTGGATGTTAGATTCTAATGGCGTTAAGGCATTTGTTAATACGCTGCGCAGATTATGGCTTTTAAGGCCAGCGCTCAAGGATTTCAGTGATTGATGAGCATTATTTGATGCGGCGTTTAATTTTTTACACTAATACACTTGCAGTTTTTTGGCTATTTTCGTTGTCTTACTAGCCAGAACCACTTTCCTATCAGGCAGTTTGCCAGTGGTTGCAACGGTTGCGATGTATGAGGGAATGATATGACCAGTAATGGGAACAAGGGCGATGAGAACGATATCGGTAAGGAAGAGAGCTTGAGTTCATCCCGCCGTGGCTTTCTGAAGCTCGGTGCTTCAGGTGTGGCAGCCGCGACTGTCTCTACTTGGTTGCCACAAGCCGTGCTAGCTGCGAGTCCGGTGGAAGATGTCGCTTTACCGCAAGCCGGCGAACGGCGCATTCGTCTGAACGTAAATGGGCAAGTCAATCAACTGAACGTACCTGTTAATGCTGTCCTGCTTGATGTGGTACGTGACCGACTACGCCTGACCGGGACTAAGAAAGGTTGCGACCACGGGCAATGCGGTGCGTGCACGTTAATAGTGAATGGCACGTCCATAAACTCCTGTCTATCCGTGGCAGTGCAACATGATGGCGATGAGATCCTAACTATTGAGGGGCTGGCTCAGAACGGTAAGCTCCATCCTTTGCAGGATGCCTTTTGGGAGCACGATGCCTACCAATGTGGCTACTGTACTAGCGGGCAGATTATGAGCGCCTACGCCTTGCTCAAGGACCCGAGTATCCCTTCAGATGATGCCAGCGTCCGCGAGGCTATGAGTGGTAACATCTGCCGATGTGGAGCCTACAAAAATATCCTCGCTGCGATTCAAGCTGCGCGTGCAAAAATGGAGGCTTGACATGCGCACCTTTGATTACGTCCGCGCTGCATCCACTGCTCAAGCGTTATCCCCACAGTCTCTATCAAGGAGCTTTTTGGCGGGCGGTACAACCCTGCTCGATCTTGTCAAGCTTAATGTCATGCGGCCTGCGTTGCTTACAGATATCAATTCTCTCCCGTTGCAAGCGGTCGAAGTTATACCTGATGGGCGTTTGCGCGTGGGGGCATTGGTTACAAACACCCAGTTGGCTCAACACCCTGTTGTGAAGGCAAGTTACCCTGTGCTGAGCCAGGCCATTCTTGCTGGTGCCAGCACCCAGTTGCGCAATAAGGCCACGACCGGCGGGAACATCATGCAGCGTGTTCGCTGCAACTATTTCCGTGACGGCATCTCTGCGTGCAACAAACGTCAGCCAGGATCAGGATGCGCCGCCATCGAAGGGCACAATCGCAGTGTCCATGCGGTGTTGGGGACCAGTGATCACTGCATCGCCACACACCCTTCCGATATGTGCGTCGCGATGCTCGCGATCGGTGCCACCGTGACTGTTGTGGGACCAAATGGCGTACGGGAGATCCCGTTCGAAAACTTCCACCTGCTACCAGGTGACACCCCCTGGCAAGAGCATTCCTTGGACAAGGACGAGCTGATTACACATGTCACACTCGCAGCACCTTTGACTGGGGCTCGCTCGCATTACATTAAGTTGCGTGATCGGCATTCATACCAGTTCGCGCTGGCCTCTAGCGCGGTCATTGTCATGATGGAGGGTCCGCTTATTAGCCAGGCGCGTATTGCTTTGGGCGGCGTGGCTACCAAACCGTGGCGTGCGAAAGAAGCAGAGCAGGCGCTGATTGGTAAGCCTGTTAACATCGAGGTATTCACCTACGCCGCGCGACTAGCATTTGAGTCGGCCAAGGCCTTCTCGCAGAACGGATACAAAATCCCGTTGGGCCAGCAGGCCATTATCCGCAGTCTGCGCGAAGCGCTCGTTTAGTTCTGAGGTTTTGAAGATGACCGAGAAAGTTATCGGCGTCAGCCAGCGCCGTTTAGATGGCCACAAAAAAGTATTAGGTGCCGCCAACTACGCAGCCGATGTCTTTAAACAGAATCTGAGCTATGCCTATGGCGTATACAGCACCATCGCGCATGGGCGGATCGTGTCGATCGACGAACGAGCGGCTACGAAGATGCCTGGCGTTATTAAGGTCCTACACCACGGCAACATCGGCGAGCTGCACCGATGGCCAGAGTCTTTCACCCTGACGGATGTTCGAACCGTAACCTACGCAGATGAAAAGCGCCTGCCGTTCGAAGATGACGTCGTCAGCTATCCGGGACAGTTCGTCGCTCTGGTGATTGCAGAAACCTTCGAGCAGGCGCGCGCAGCAGCACAGCACGTCCTTGTGGAATACGTTAATCAGCCAGTGATTGCCAATCTGCAACAAGGGCTAAATCAGTTAGCGCCCAAGGAAGCTGCCAACGGTCACTCCAGAGGCAATGTAGCTCAAGGGCTGGCAACGGCAGCGCATCGCATCGATGTAACGTATTCCACTCCTGTGGAAACCCATAGTCCGATGGAAATGCATGCCACCACAGCCTGGTGGGAGAATGGTAGATTGTATGTCTATGAGTCTACTCAGGGCGTGATTAACCATCGCAATGTGTTGGCTCAGGCGTTCAATTTATCTCCGGATCGGGTTGAAGTAAACGCTCCGTTCATTGGCTCCGGCTTCGGCGGTAAACTTTTTCCGTGGCCGCACTCGATTGCCGCCTGCGCTGCAGCGCGGGCGGTCAAAAGGCCTGTTCAATTGGTTATGCCTCGGGCGCAGATGTTCACCAGCGTGGGTCATCGCCCCGAAACCCAACAGCGTCTACGTCTTGGGGCAAGCGCGTCTGGCAAGCTCGTCGCGATTAGTCATGAGTCCGTCAACAGCACCTCCGTTACGGACGATTTTGCTGAAACGTGCGGCAGCGTGACCAAAAGCTTGTACTCTTGCAGCAACGTGTTGGTGACCCACAAGACGGTGGGTATTCACCGTGGCACTCCAACTTCCATGCGTGCTCCTGGAGCTGCGCCTGGTCTGTTCGCGCTCGAATCGGCCATCGATGAACTAGCCCAGGCATGCGGTTTAGATCCGCTAGTATTCCGTCAGCAAAATATCGCCGACATTGATGAGAGCACCAATCTACCCTGGTCAAGTAACCATCTTGCCGAAGCGTTGCGCTTGGGCGCGGCGAGGTTTGGCTGGGAGCACCGCCGGAGCCCTGTGGGTTCGATGCGTGAAGGGGACGAAGTCATTGGCTATGGTATCGGCGCATGCAACTGGGAGGCATTTCGCCTGCCCGCCGAAGCGCGCGTTACATTCAAAGTGGACGGAACAGCCCTCATTGAGTGCGGTTTGCAGGACATCGGTACCGGTACCTACACTGTACTAGCTCAAACCGTTAGCGAGTTAACCGGTTTGCCGCTGCAGCGTATCGAAGTTGATCTTGGCAGCTCGACATTTCCACCAGGGCCGCTGTCGGGTGGTTCCTGGGTCACCGCGAGCGCGATGCCGGCGGTCGCCGAAGCCACGCGAGAGGCATTGCGAAAGCTTCAAGGTTTTGCAGTCAACAGCAAAGGGCCGTTTGCTGGGCTCGCACTTGAGTCGTTGAAAACCGACGGAGGAGCGATTGTTGCCGAAGGCCGACGGATCAACTTCGCTGACATCCTAAAAGGTCAGAGACTTTCCCGTGCCGAAGGTATCTCAAGTACACCAGGGGCGGACACCAGTCGCTTCTCCTTCCGGTCGTTTGGGGTGCATTTCGTTGAAGTTCGTTGGGATTCGGGGATCTCCCGTTTACGTGTCTCTCGTGTAGTAAGCGCTATAGACGTCGGCAAAGTGGTAAATCCAATTGCAGCGAGAAATCAGGTCGAGGGCGCTATCATAATGGGGATCGGAATGGCGTTGTTCGAGGCGGCGGAGTACGACCCTCGTAACGGCCTGCCGACTAATAACAACTACGCCGAGTACATGGTGCCGGTGCATGCGGATATGCCTGAGATCGAGGTAATACTGCTTGATTATCCGGACTATCGCCTGAATGAGTTCGGCGTACGCGGAATAGGTGAAATCGGTGTGACCGGCCTCGCTGCAGCGGTAGCGAATGCCGTATATCACGCAACTGGCAGGCGAATCCGTGAACTGCCAATTACTATGGACAAGCTGATGACCGGGGGCACAGTTGGCACTGGGCTCGATGCGTAAAGATGAAGCATCTTGACTTACAAGTCGCTGAACAGGCGCTTGCTTGGCTTCGAGCAGGCTCCAAGGTATGGCTGTGCACAGTGGTAGCAACGTACGGATCTGCCCCACGAGAGCCTGGCTCCATGTTCGCTACGCTGGCTAGCGGAAGGAGCGTGGGCTCGCTCTCGGGGGGGTGTGTTGAAGAGGATTTCCTTGAGCGTGTGGCGGACGGACAATTTAATACTGGTAATCAGTTGGTCCGCTATGGCGAAGGGGGGCTTGCCCCGACTCTGGCCCTTCCGTGTGGTGGTGTACTAGAAGTGCTGGTTGAGCCTGTCGAACCTGACATGTATGCCATCGCCCACCTGTTGAGTGTTGTCTCTGCATTGCGGGGAAAAGATGCGATTACACGGTGTATTGGCCTGGGAGGGAACACCCGAACCCTCGAAACAATTGACGCCAGCAGCGGCCGGGTAACGGTGAGCGATGAACGGGTCTGCATTTACGTTGGGCCAAGTAAAAGGCTGCTCGTGGCGGGTTTATCACCGGTTGCGGAGTACTGCATTGAGCTGGGCCTTATGCTTGGATATGAAGTTGTCGTGTGTGATCCGCGGGAAGAACTGATCCGTCCAGCCACTTTCAAGTGGCCGCAGTTGCAGGTGCTGCAAATGTTGCCTGCGGTGTTCATCGAAAACGGCGGTTGCCACGTGGCTACTGCAGTTGTGGCTTTAACTCACGACCCTCGTCTTGATGACCTGACGATGATGGCGGCATTGCTGAGCGATGCTTTCTACATTGGCGCGATGGGTTCCAAGCGGACCAGTGAAAGGCGTCGCGAGCGTATTGCGCGCATCGGCCAATTTAGCAAAGAGCAACTGCTGCGGGTGAACGCTCCGATCGGGCTGGCATTGGGTAGTAAAACTCCAGCAGAGATTGCAATGGCGGTCATGGCCGACGTCATACGCTCAGGCAATGGAGTGGCGCGAACCGAGCTTTGAGGCGAGCATGAATGTGGCGCGCATGCTCAATAACCTGAGTATTTGCTGCGATTTGTTACAGGGCTTCATACGCGCGATGACGCGGACGTCACGAATGTGCCTCTATTTGAGGTTTCAGGTTGAGCATTCACGGTTCTGAAGTCTTGGCTTGCGTTTGACATAGGGGCTTTCATAGAGACATGTCGGCTGCTTGGAGGCGGGCAACTGGAAATCGTACCGCCAGGCAAATTCATGCATGCCGGAGCGATGTAGAGGATTCATTCGGTTTCTGGTAGACAGTTCTGTAACGTCGGTTAAGCGAAGACCGTAGTGGATGCGCAGCTAATTTGAAGTGAGTTGTTATTCTGATTTTGAACTGAAAAAGTGACTCGGCAAGCTATGAGCGTCTTACTCAGGGTTAGCTATGGCGGATTCCAGCATTTCCATTGCGGCGTTTTCCGCATTCTTGATATGCAAGGTCGCCATCTTCTGTGCGCCTTCCGAGTCACGTCTTTTGATGCGCTCCAGTAGTTCATCAATCTCTGTCAGGCTTTCGTGAAGCCGCTCTGGCCGCGAGAAGGAGGTGGCTCGAAGCAAGTTGATTCGAGTCAGCAGGCCATGCAGGACTTCGGTAATCAGTTGGTTGCCACACCCGCCAAGCATGACCTCGTAAATTTTTGACTTTGCTTGAATCAAGTTACGACGATCCGGGTTCGTAGCTTGCTTATGCAGATTTTTTACCGCTTTTTCCATTGCTGTGATTTCGCGGTCAGAGGCCAAGCGTGCAAACTCGTGCGCTGCGAAACCCTCCAACAATGCGCGCAACGCGTAGAGTTGACGCGCCTCCCCAATATCCAGGCTAGCAACCACTGGCCCACGATGTGGCACGATCACAATGAGTTTTTCAGCCTCTAGCTTCCGCAGTGCCTCACGCAGAGGCGGGCGGCTTACCGCGAGCATCTCGCACAACTCGCGCTCGACCAGTCGCTCACCCGGTGCGAATCGACCGTTCATAATTGCTTCGCGCAAGAAGCTTTCAACGTGACCGCGCAGCGTTTCAGGTCGGCTCATTACCGGCATATCATCACGGGCCATTCTCGCTCCTCACCGAAACGGCGATCAGGCCGTTCACGGATTTTCAATCTGATTATAGGATGAGCAGATTGTATACCAATACGCTTGACTCCAACCACTTCTCAACAAACGGCGAGCCGTCAGAGCCACCTTTCCGGTGAAAATGCATTGGGTATGGGAGGCTAATCAAATCGAGCACCTCGCTGGTACTCTGCTATGTCAGGTCTCGTCGGTAGGTTCCCGGGCTCACCGACATGGCGAACGTTGCGATGAGAGCTTGTCTATCGGCAGGTGCCCGGCCTCCACGTAGCGCACCAGTTTGCTTCAGTTGTTCGCCAGGTAGCCCAACGCCTTGTCCGAATCACTTTGCGGCGTCATCTGCGGCAACGTCTTTTCCAGCCATTTGCCCAGTTCGGCCAGCACCGGCGCGCTCTGTTCGTGCCGCACCTGGTACAGCGTGGCTTCATCGGCCTGCTCGATCCGGTACAACATGTTGACCATGTTCAGCGCAATGTCGGCTCGTCCGGTCTTGCCTTTGGGCTGGAGCTTCTGCGCGTCCACGAACTTAGGCCGCACATGCGCCCAGCAGCCCAGGCGCTCCACGCCCGGTTGTTGCTTGAGGGCGTTGTAGCCCGAGTAATCGTCGGTCATCAGGTAGCCACGGTAGCCGGCAATCAGGGGCGAGGGGACTTCCTGCTCGCGGCGGGTGGAATGGTCGAAGAAGATCACCGGTTGGTCCGGCGGGCCGCCGGTCTGCGTCCACATCTAGGACGGGCTGGTGGCGTCGCGACCTGGATCTTTCAGAACCTGCAGGTGGGGTTCGTCGCAGTGGACCACGCGGGTTTCTAGCAAACGGTCACGCATCAGGTTGATCAGCGGCTGTAGCCCATCGCCGCACTCGATTACCCAGCGTGCCAGGGGCCGGCGGGAGACATCCACACCGTGGCGCCCCAGTACTTTTTCGAAGCGGTACAGCGGCAGGCCGCCGGCGTACTTGGTGGTCAGCAGCATCGCCAGGACACAAGGGCTGGTCAGGCTCTTTTCGATGAGTTGGCAGGTTTGTCGGCAGTGACCCGTGCTGCTTCAAAAACACGGCAGCCATAGACCTTGTGCACCTGGCGGGTCACACGGATCTGCATCGGCACTATGTCCAGTTGTTCGCTGATCTCTTCACCCATCCATCTCTTGTTTGCGGCAACCGTAGGCACAGGTCTGCGCGTGGTCAGGCAACGCATGAGTGATCTCGAGAGAGGGCAAATCCGCCGGCAGCGGCTTGAGCTTGCCGCGACGCTGTGTGGGTTTGGCGGATTCTTCGTCGCTGTCTTCGCCCGGGGGGGGGAGGGCGGCCAATCTGCTGACCTATGACGAGCGGGACGTTGCGTGATACCGCTGCGCAACGAAGCGATATAATCGGGCTGTTGAGTGATCGTTATAATAAGCAACCGATGCTGGGTGATCAAGCAGATGTAGGTGTCACCACTCTTTGCGCATTGTCTTTCTTATTTGCGTAAAAATAGTATAGAGCAGATTGGGATAGTATCTGATATGAGCGATGGAAAATATTAAAGCTGCCAAAATCGCAGGCTCTCTGGATAGCCTTGAGTCAACATTTTTAAAGTGCATAGTGCAGAGTTCCCCTAAATTATCCTGGCTCGCCGATTGCGGAGGCCCTTCTGTTTCAGTTCAAAAATCGATCCGTCCATGGCTCATGGACGTGCCAGCTAAGTGTAGGCTTCTGTATGCTTTTCTTGGTTGAGGTCTCAGACCTACAGGCTCCAATAAGGGATAAGTGCAGAGCAAGTAAGAATGGAGCTCCATAGGCCAAGAGATAGAGATGCAGAAAGGCGCATTTTCTTTTCAGATCGTCCCCGGCGAAAGATGTATTCAAATGTCAGTGCGTTCAAGCCAGCCATTAAAATGAGAATGATCTTAAGCCGCAATGCGTTGTTTTCCCATAGAGCCTGTGGCTGAGCCGAAAATAGAAGAAAGCCTCCGGCTGCCGCGACAACGAAGCCACACCATACGAGGCCCATAGTCTGATCGTGCAGTTCGAAAACATCAGTATTTTTTTTACGACCCAGAATTCGTAAGTCGAATAGCATCAAAGCACCAAACAGTACGCCCGCACCTCCCACATGTAACGCACGCACGTAGGGATACCACGCGTCCCGCACAAGACTGGCGATTGTCGTGTCTCCCCACCACGCGAGAAAAATGTCAACGTTCACTGATTACAGCCTTGGGTTTCGGTCTGGACGCGACCGTTGCGCACGACCTCGCTGCCATCGTCTAAGCGAATCCACTGGACGCGCAGCTGATGAGGTGCTTCGCAATTTCGATAAACAATTAAACTCACCGTATCACCCGTTTTGAGTTTTCCATCTAGGCTATTAAAACGCTGAATTGGTGGAAACTCAACTCGTACAGTCTTACCGATATAAGCAGGATCGTTCAAGGGGGAGGTCGTTAGGAATTCTACGCTGCTAGGATTTTTGATTCTCGTTTCTTCGGGTTGAACAGCTAGTTCGACAATTGCATGTGGATACTGAAATACAGCTGTTTCGACTGTGCCTTGAAGCCAAAGTGGGCGGGTCGTGTCATATTTTCCAGTAAACCCGTGGTGGGCGAATGCAGTCGTGGAAATACACGCGAAAATGGCACCTGCGGAGATGACTTTTGATAAAGTAAACATAGGAGGCCCTTTAGGTAAGTGAGGTCTTGGGAGAGATTAAGGTCTCCCAAGACTACGTGTATTACTTGGATGCGGGGCGTCGTTGTGCTACTTGTGCGTCCAGTTTACGCACCATCGCTTCTGCAATCATATGAGTGGAGTTCGGGTTCTGACCGGTAACAAGCTCACGATCTTCAACGATAAACGGGGTGCCGGGGGCCTTGACGAGCACGTTACCGCCGGCTGCAGTTAGCGCATCCTCCATATAGAACTGGATGTCACCGCCCAAGAATTTTTCGACAGATTTTTCTTCTGTCGTCGAATAGACGGTCATGTTGTAGCCTTTATAGATCCAATTGGGTGCGAAGTTTGTCGCAGCCGAAACATCATCGGATACCATAGCGGCGCGAAATTTTTCAGGGTTGTCTGTAGACGATGACAGCGCAATTGGGCCATGGCAGAGTAAGCCTGTAGCTTTTCCGGAGGCGTGGAACTGTCGCAGCGCCATCCCCAGGTTTTTATCTTGCATCAGGTCTACCATTGGGGCGTGGCCGCCAGGTAAGTAAATGCCATCGAAGCTATCAAGGCCGCTATGTACCACTTCGCCGAGAGTTTTAGGCTTCTGCATCCCGGGGTAGGTCGTTACGAATCGCATCGCGTCTGCAAGCTTAGCGGCACTACCTTCGAAATGTTCCGCCGTGATGGAGTTGGCATCAAGCGCAGGTGTATTTCCGTCAGGTGTCGCTATCACAACTTCATATCCAGCCTTGATGAAAGTTTGTGATGGAACGACTAGTTCTCCAAGAAAATAGCCGGTCGGATGCGTGCGGCCGTCCTTAAAGGTGAGGGTATTGGAGCTCGAAGCAACGAGTAGCACGCGACCCTTGTAGTCAGATGTGGCGGCTCGATCAGCAAAAACGGTCGACGAAAGAAGAGCCAGAGCTAATCCAGTTGCCTTGATGACTTTGGTATTAATCACAGTATCATTCCTAAATGGTCTGGAGGTTAGAGGGTTTGCGGTAGATGTAATCAGCGACTATCGGTAGGCGCGCCCTTGAAAATATCCTGGTTATTTAATGGAGAGGAGCGCCAGTATTGTGGTGGTGCGTCAATCTGAGCCCCCAAATGAGCCGCTGCATGCCACGGCCAACGAGGGTTAAATAGTAGGCTGCGTCCGATAGCGACTAGATCGGCATCACCGCTTACTATGATGGATTCTGCTTGTTCAGGTTTAGTGATAAGTCCTACAGCAATTGTTGTTGCACCCGTTTCCATTTTAATCTTCTTCGCAAATGGTACCTGATAACCGGGGCCTAGCTTTACTACCTGCTCTCGAGATAGCCCGCCAGTTGAGACATCGACTGCTGCGCAGCCAAACTTTTGCAACTCTTTGATCAAGGCGATGGTTTGATCGAGACCCCAACCACTTTCTACCCAATCTGTAGCCGAAACTCGAACCCACACTGGTGTGGTGACCGGAACAGCAGCGCGTACTGCTTTAAAAACCTCAATTGGAAACCGCATTCGATTGCTGAGTGTGCCGCCATATTCGTCTTCGCGATGATTGGAAAGCGGGGAGAGAAATTCATGCAAAAGATAGCCGTGGGCCATATGGATCTCTATTCCATCAATACCAAGTCTAACTGCGCGCAGAGCGCTAGCTACGAAAGCATTCTTTATATTCGCCATGCCATTTATATCTAAAGGCATTGGGTTTTCTTCATTTTGGCCGTGTGCGATCGGGGATGGGGCAAGGGTCTGCCACCCACCGGGATCGTTAGTACGTACTTGTCGCCCGCCTTTCCAAGGCGGGTTGCTAGAGGCCTTTCTTCCAGCATGCGCAAGCTGTATGGCGAATTTTGTATTGGTATATTTTCGAACTTCTTTTAGCACGTTTGCTAATGATTCTTCATTTTCATCGCAGTATAGACCAAGATCACTGGACGTGATTCTTCCTTCGGCTGTTACAGCGGTTGCTTCAATAATTACTAAGCCAGCCCCTGATGTTGCCATTTGCCCCAGATGCATTAGGTGCCAAGAATTTGCATTTCCTTCATGGGCAGAGTATTGGCACATCGGAGACACTAAAATCCTATTGGAGATTGTGAGGTCTCCAATACTGAATTCTGAGAATATTTTCGCCATGATTATCCGACCTGGTTGCGCAAAAGGTTAGGGGGCTGTATTTCATATGGCTTGTATAGCCAGTTAAATTTTGGTTTCGCCAAATGTCAGGGTGAAAATTTTGGCAGTAGGCTATTCAGTCTGAGCTTGAAAACGGCGTATAGAATATCTTTTATCGTTCGGCTAAATCCCGGCTGGAGTTTGTCAAGGCAATTTTGACGGGCTTTATCGGTGCGGACCATCCTTTTAAATTCAATGCGGCGTTAAATTAAAGTCATCGATCGAGGTGTGGCAAGAAATTGCTAGTCAGACTACCAGTCTCAGAAAAAAATCCTCTACGCATAGGGATGGTTTCCGTTGTTGCGGTACTCAAATGCTGCTCGAAACAGGCCTTTACTCAACTTCCAAAACACCGCGCTCAACATAGGGGGCAAAAATTTTACCGGTGCCGGAAAGAGCGCTCGATGTTTTATATTTACGTTTTTTGCGAATGATTGAAGGTTCAATAGATTGCAGTCAGCCATTATTTGATAAGGGCTCCATAAGATCCAGCGCGGTCTCTGTGCTGGGAGCTCTGTTGTCGAACTTTACAGTAATCCGTCCGAGTTCGGTGAGCAGTGCGCAATACTTGAGTCTATACAGGTCGAGACGTAGGGCTCTTTTGCACCGGCGGGCTAGAGTTTTGGATAAAATTTCTCTACGCCCGAGGATTTACTTGTGAGCATGCTTACTGAACTACATCATCTAGTTAAGATTTATGGTTTTTGTACTATCATAGTCCGGCTTTTGTGTTGGTTGAGCGGTTGTCTCGAGGCACACTGCCCCAAAAAATATGAACAAGCCGAGCATCGCCAACCCAGCTCCGATATAGCCGGTTGCCTCCCACCCTAGCCCAAGAGCAATGCCCCAACCACCCAGTGTCGCCCCTAAGGCGTTGGAGATGTTGAAAGCGCAGTGATTGAGGGCTGCGGCGAGCGTCTGGGCCTCACCTGCGACATGCATCAGTCGTGCTTGCAAAGCCGGAACAAGGGCAAAACCGCACCCAATAAAGATTAGGGCTGTCAGGGTACCAGCTGGTGACTTGGACAGCATGGAGAAAGCACTCAACGAAAGCGCATTCCATGCCAGAATTCCAATTATGGCGAGGCGCGAGTTTTGATCTACTAGCCAGCCACCAACCAAGTTGCCTGCAATCATCCCCACTCCCATCAACGAAAGGACTAAGGGCACCTGCTGGGGGAGCATTCTTGTCACTTCAGTCAACGTAGGAGTTATGTAGCTATAAACACAAAACATACCGGCAAAACCAACTGACGCGACGGCTACAGTCATCCAGACCTGGCTACGCGTCATGGCCGACAACTCCCTTCGCGGGTTTGTATTGTGCTCTGGGCGTATTGTGGGTGTTAGCATGGCGACAGCGCACAGGGTGAGTAGTCCTCCAGCAGCGATGCTCCCAAAAGCGAATCTCCACCCCAGCGTTTGCCCGGCCCATGTTGCGACTGGGACGCCGATCGCGTTCGCAGCGGCAAGCCCAAGCATGACGTAGCTAGCAGCTTGGGCTTTCCTATTGGGGGCAACCATCGATGCGGCAACCAAAGATGCCAGGCCATAATAGGCACCGTGGGGCAGGCCCGAAACGAAGCGGGCGATGAACAATGTTTTATGGGATGTAGCCAGCGCACTTGCGCCATATCCCATGATAAATATAGCCATTAATATTTTAAGAGCGCGGCGGCGATCCCACTGCGCCAGGAGCACTGCGAGTATAGGTGCACCGACAACTACGCCAAGAGCATACGCGCTGACATATCCGCCTGCGACGGGGAGGCTCACCTCTGTTTCCGCAGCTAGCCAAGGCAACAGACTCATAGATGCGAACTCCCCGGTGCCGATGAAGAGGCCACCAAGTCCCAACGTTAAGAACGCCAGAAATAGTCCGCGGGGGGCGTGCACTACACTATTTGAAAGGAGTAATTGCGCTGAGCTAGTATTACTCATCTGCCCCTCTTTGGAATGCTTGTTCAAAGGTCTACCAAACGGGAAAACCCTCAGTGCATTTCATCTGCACTGGGCTTTCCCATTAGACGGTTGCTTGACTCATGTCGAGAACAGTTCGGTAGCGGACCTGCTTTGACTCGATTCTTTCTCGTGTACTATTCACTGCTTGAGGAGCGATAACTTCGACTTGCGCCCCAATGCCGTGCCTTCCGCAGAAATCGAGCATCTCCTGTGTTTCTTTGATGCCACCGCAATAAGAGCTTGAGATACTCCGATTCATGCTCCCCATCAGGCCGCCGCTGACGCCTTGCGGCATACGGGCCGCACCCACAGCACCTAGCACCCATACATGCCCGTCAAGAGCCGTCAGTTGCATTTGCGCATTGAGGTCGTGCGCTGCCGGAATGGTGTCAAGTAGCGTATCGATACTTCCTTTTGCTTTTTCCATGGCCGCTGCATCGGATGTCAGCACAACGGTGTTGGCACCAAGACGACGTGCATCTTCTTTCTTCCAGGCCGATGAGGTGAAGACGGTAACATCAGCCCCCATTGCTTTGGCAATCTGAGTTCCAACATGACCAAGACCACCAAACCCAGCGATGCCAACTCGATGACCAGGTCCAACCTTGCGTTGCATTAGTGGGGAGTAGGTGGTGATACCAGCGCACAGTAGCGGAGCCGCTGCTTGTAGGCTAATGGTTTCAGGAATCTTGAGGACGTAGTTTTCGTCTACCACCATTGCTGTTGAATAGCCTCCGAATGTCGGGTCACCGTTGGGGGTTATGGAACGGTGCTTGCGTTCTTGGCCGTTGTAGGTCCAGCTTGGATTGTTCTCGCAGTAAATCTCACGCCAGTTTCGGCAGGGACCACAGGTCCTGCAAGAATCCACATAATTTCCTACTCCTACTGTGTCGCCCACCTTGTATTTCGTAACTCGGCCACCGACCGCTACGACCCGACCTGCGATTTCGTGGCCAGGCACCATCGGGAAGCTTCCGCCTTGCCAATCTCCTGTCAGCCAGTGCCAGTCGGTATGGCATACTCCACAGTAGGCGACTTCGATATGTACATCATTCGCGCCGAGGGCACGTCGCCGTACTGGCAGTCTGGTTAACAGACCACCGGCTTTGCTTACGCCGAACGCAAGGGCCGGGATGGTACCGGGACCCGCTGCCCCCAAAACGCTCGGGGATGCGGCAACGGCATAACCCGGAATCGCTGAGAGCACAGCCAAACCAGCGGCAAACTCGGCCGCAGAGCCGATAAATTGTCGCCGCGTGTTACCGACAGGGACTAGCTTATCTTTATCAAAATCTGTCATGGAAGTGAGTCCAGTTTGAAGAGTGAGATCCGGATAGATGCCGCAGCCGCTATACGCAACAGCAGCACCAGCAAACCCGTCGCAGCGCCTGGTGGTGGTGGTGCTCAGATGCCCTGACGGGTTGGCATCACAACGACTTGCTGCAGGTTGACGTGTCGTGGCTGCGCCGCGAGGAAGGCAACGACTTCGGCCACGTCTTGGGGTTGCAGGAATTCGATAGTCTGGCTTGCGGACTCCAGCCAGTCCTTGGCTCCCTGGAAAGTGACATGCCCTTGGAGCTCGGTGGCAACGATGCCCGGTTCAATCATCGAAACACGGATATCTTTGGGGCCTAGTTCTAGGCGAAGATTGCGAGTCAGGTGACTCACATAGGCTTTCGTCGCGGTATAGACTGCAAAGTACGGGTACAGATACTGACCTGCGATTGACGATGTGTTGATGAGGTCGACGGTGTTGCCTGCAGCGACGGCTTGGGTTAACTGGGGAATAAAAGCATGGATAACCCGCATCACTCCGGTCACGTTTAGGTCAATCTGCTTTTCCCATTCAGGCAGATTCCGTTCTTCCACAGGGCCAGGTAGCATGATGCCAGCGTTGTTGAAGACAAGATCGGCCGGACCGAAGTGCGCTTCAACCTCAGTGGCAGCCTTGTCTACCGATATCTGGTTAGTAACATCCACCTCAACAGCGAAGGCCTCGCCTCCTGCTGCGACAATTTCTTCAACCAGTGTATCGAGCTTGTCCTTACGACGCGCCAGAACTGCGACTTTTGCGCCACGGGCTGACAGCACCTTAGCTGCGGCTTGACCGATGCCACTGGAAGCGCCTGTGATGACGGCAACGCGGCCTTCCAGATTGCGAGTGATTAGATTGGATATGTGAGCCATGATCTTTCCTAAATCCGGACACGACGGGCGTCCGCTGTGACAGCAACTTTAGGGCAGAGGCTTTGGCATATCGATCAGCTGCGAAGCGTTTTAGAGACAACCCCCAGTTGTCAATTAGGGCTCAAGAGCGCGTGTCAAATGCAACTAGCAAGATGCTTCAACTCCTGCTGTGGGAGGCAAAATTCCTTGCTTTCCAAGAGCTTCTCAATCGCGAAGTCAATGAAGGTGCGGATGCGCGCTGGCATATCTGCTCTTTGAGCATAATAGATGTACAGGCCCATGCGTTCACTGAGCGTATTCAGCATCACAGGGATTAGTTCGCCCGCTCGCAATGCAGCAGCAGCATTGATACTGTCAATTTGGCCGAGGACCTTACCGGATAGCACCGCATGCATCTCTGTTTCTGAATCGCTGCTAGTCAAAACCGGCGAGACATCAACGAATTTTTCTCCTCCTGCTGTTTTGAACTCCCATGCCATGGCGCGGCCATTTCCGCGTTGGCGATAGCCAGAGCAGCGGTGATTAGATAGGTCGATCAGATTTCTCGGAGCACCGTACGCCCGTAGGTACTCGGAGGTCGCGCAAACAATCAGTTGAATGTCGAAGAGCCTACGCGCAACGACCTGAGCATCTGGCTGGTTGCCGGCGCGGAAGCCTACGTCGATGCGTTCGGCGACAAGGTCGGTAAAGCCGTCGTCCACGATCAGGTCGAAATGCACTAGCGGATGCCGAGCCTGAAACTCCATTATCAAGGGCATAAGTACACGCCGCCCGACTGCGCCTGCTGCGCTCAGCCGAATAAGCCCCTCAACATCGCTCACAGCGTTGCGGGCCTGTGCTAGTGCATTACGTAACCCATCAAGGTTCGGCTTGGCGGATTTCAACAGACGTGCGCCTTCATCGGTCAGTGAGATCTTGCGGGTCGTACGATGGAAAAGACGCACCCCCAGTGTACGCTCAAGTTGTTGTACGGCCTTGCTGACTGCTTGTGGTGTCGATGACTGTGCTTCCGCTGCCGCACGGAAGCTCAGCAGCTCAGCCGCGAGGATAAAAGTGGAGATACTTTTGAACTCGTCCATGTGATTTGACCTAAGGAAAGTACGACATTGGCTAGGCGCGTAGCGCCGCGATGACTGCTTTGAGGCCGGCAGACAGGTGTCGTTGACTCGGATAATAAAGATACAAAGTGTCGTCCACGGAGCACCAGTCTTCGAGCACGCGAACCAGCGCGCCACTTTCGATGTACCGCAGCACTCGAAAATCCCAGACAAATGCCAACCCGCAATTTTGAAGGGCGGCTTTTACCATTAACTCCTGGTCGTCAAGAGTCAGTGAGCCCTGCACTTCAACATGGAGCTTTTCAGCGTTGCGCTGAAATTCCCAATTCAGCATGGCGCCGCTCGGAAAGCGGTATCGTATGCAGTTGTGGGCAGTCAAGTCTTTGGGCGTCATAGGGCGGGGGTGGCCCTTAAGATATTCGGGCGTACCTACAACTGCGAACCGCAGATTTGTCTTTATGCGGACGGCAACCATATCTTGGGAAAGCCTTTCTCCAAACCGGATACCCGCATCAAAGCCCTCCTGAACGATGTCAGTCAGGCGGTCTGTCGCAACGATGTCCAAGTGAAGGCCTGGATTCTCACTCAGGACCTTGCCCAATACCTCATCCAGGACGGCGGGTGCAACCGAGTTGGGTATGTTGAGCCGGACGGTGCCAAACGGGGTATCTCGATAGGAGTTCAGCCCTTCCAGTGCAGTCTTGATCTGACCGAAGGCTGGGCCTAGATCACTTTGAAATCGCTCGCCGGCTTCGGTTAGCGCAACGCTACGTGTCGTTCGATGGAAGAGCCGTACCCCAACACGCTGCTCTAAGCGGCGCACCGCGTAGCTCACTGCAGACGCGGCTACGCCTCGCTGCAAAGCAGCTTTGCTAAAGCTTTTGTGCTGGGCGACAGCGAGGAACATCTCCAGGTCTGCAAGCTCATAACCGTTCATTTGTATGTCCAATTCACAACCGATGTCGATATTTTACTCTTTATCCTATCTATGTGCTTACCCAAAATGTCCCCTCCGAACGTTCACCATCATAGGAACAGAAATGACTAGCAAACCGTTCAAGACCCTCGAGGGTAAAGTTGCATTGGTTACTGGGGCGAGCTCTGGCATCGGGCGAGCTACGGCAATTGAGCTCGCTCGTCGAGGTGCGAAAGTCGTTGCCAGTGCTCGAAGAAGCTCGGAGCTCGTGGCGTTGGTGGATGAGATCAAATTGGAGGGGTTTGAGGCGACCGCCGTTGTAGCGGATATCAACGTAGAGCAGGACGTCATTGACCTTGTAGATACTACGGTTTCGACTTATGGTCGCATTGACATAGCATTCAACAACGCTGGCACTGAAGGTGAGTTTACGCCGTTTATCGATCAAACGACCGAGATCTATGATCAAATTTTTAATGCAAACGTACGTGGCGTTTTTTGGTCGATGAAATATCAAGCAAAAATGATGCTTGCGCAGGGAAGCGGAACGATCATCAACAATGCCTCCATGGGGGGGGTAATAGGTTTTGCCAACGCAGGCTTGTATATTGCAAGCAAGCACGCAGTCTTGGGATTGACCAAGACTGCGTCAATCGAGCTGTTTAAGCAGGGTATTCGCGTAAATGCCGTGAATCCTGGAATTATCGATACCCCGTTCCAGGACCGTATCTGGCCAAGCAGTGAAGCAAAGGACGACTTTGCGGCATCCACAGTGCCGGGGCGTGCGGGTGTAGCGCGTGAAGTTGCGGCAACTGTTGCATTCCTGGCCTCAGACGATTCATCCTTTGTTTCTGGACATGGCCTGCTAATTGACGGGGGGTATTCTATCGCATAATTGAGCCCGGTGATTAATTAGCCGGCATGCCTTATAGCCGGATGGTATATAAGTAATGACTCCGGCTAACTAACCCGAAAAGTATCCGTTCGATTGTGAATCTCTAGTAGGGTTCGATAGTATGGGCACTACGCTATGATTGAAATTGAGAAAAATCTTGATTTTTACGCTCAGCGACCTTAGTGGTCTTATTATGGTTACTTGGAAGTAGCGAAAAGTTTGTGTCAAAGTAGGTGGAAAGATGTAGCAATTTATACTGCGCGAGCCTTTAGTACTGAGGTTTGCGTAACTGTCGAAAAGATGATCTTGACAATGTGCTTGTATTGAGTTAATCCTAGATGCCTGTGCCAAGGCAGTATAATTTTGGCATCGTGTACTGGTGCGTACATGGAAGAAATAGTTTTCGATATGGCTTATGAGTCCATCAGAGGAATATCATCTAGATGCATTGCTTAGCGATAGTGCGCTAAGCGCTGAATAAAATTACCATTTAAGCCGAATAAGGAATTTTTGAAATGATTCTAAACCTGGAGTTTCTTGACCTTAACAGACAGGCATTGCGTCACGATGCAGTCAGGCACAACCGAAGCAGTCCTAAAATCGTAATCACTATCGACTAAAATATAGAATATTGGGCGTGCATGTGATCTGTACGCTTGAGTTGATGAGGTGCGCGCAGGTGCAATAGCGGTAGGGCTCTTTATGTCGGATGGCTCAAAATGAAGTTTAATAGATCTGATTTCGCGGATCTCTCCTATTTTCTGACCGTGGCTCGGCACTTGAACTTTCGGCGTGCGGCCATAGAACTTGGAATTACTGCTTCAGCGGTGAGTCACTCTCTAAAGGGACTGGAAGAGCGGCTCAATCTCAGGTTGCTGAACCGTACCAGTCGTAGCGTCACGTTGACGGCTGCCGGCGAAGAGTTGCGGGATACTTTGAGTCCACACTTTCAAGCCATCTCGCAAGCAGTCGACGGCTTAACTCGTTTAAGTGAAACGCCCTCTGGTCATATTCGTCTAAATGTACCGGCTGGAGCTTCTGAAGCCATAATCGCTCCAGTGCTGCCGATTTTTTTTGACAGATACCCCAATATACTGGTGGATATAAGCGTTACCAATCGAATGATAGATGTCACCGCCCAAGGGTTCGACGCTGGGATTCGATATGGTGGGACTGTTCCAGAAGATATGGTCGCCCAACGGTTGTCACCAGATACTCGCTGGGTTGTTGCTGGAACTCCTGCCTACTTTGATCGATATGGCATACCCATGCGACCGGAAGATTTGATGCAGCATCGGTGTGTACAAATAAGGCTAGGTGACGAGCGCCTCTATCGATGGGAGTTTGAGAAGGCCGATGAGAAAATTGCGATCTCTGTTCCTGGCCCCGTTATAGTGGATGATGGTTCTCTCGCAATGAAGTTTGCGCTGAGTGATGCTGCACTCGTCTACATGAACGAATGGGATGTAAAGGCTCATGTGAAGGATGGATCGCTGAAGTTGGTTTTAGGCGATTGGTCACCCTTGGGTGAGGGATATCATATTTATTATTCGAGTAGACGCCAGGTTCCTATAGGGGTTGTGCTCTTGATTAAATTGATTAAAGAGCTTGGTCCGCTTGGATGATTTTGCGTTCGACTAGGTTTTTACACTTCGATTTCAGTTTTTTGTTTGGTGGGGCAGCGTTTAATTTTCACGGCACGTAAATTAAGCTACAGAGTTAAATCATTTAAGTTTTAAATTCCGCATTTGAGCTTCTCCTCCATAGTCGGCTGAAAAGTGTGGAGGGTCTACCAGTTCGCTAGTATTGTACGAAAGTCCGAAAAGTAGCTTGAGTTGAATCGGCGAGCTGCGACCTACCTAGCGAACCGATTCGGCGCTTGTTGTATGCCTGTATTTATGTTGGCTGCTGATAGTCATTCGAGTAGCGATATAGTCGAGTTTGCAGTCTGCTAGCTTTCAGTAGAGCTTACTCCCTGAATGATGTCATGGCAGTTTGTTTGCTTCTTGGGGTTTTTTAATAACTCTCACTTCAAGTATAGCTTCTTGGGTATTTCACGTCGGTGGGAGGCCCAGATGACACATGAAGGTTGTGCAGCGAGTGATCGATATTCTCGCGATTATCGTGTGCTAGCCTTTTTTCGCGTTTCAATTGAGAGAAATCGGACATATTGATGAGCTAAGCTCATTGCATCATCAAACTGTGCGATTCCTTCTGCTCGTCTCTTTCACTTAGACTAAAACCTCCTAGCTGTGCCGGCCAAATGGCACTTGGTGAGCGCTTGAAGCATTTTCGAGATGGCTCACAGTTTGGCTTTGGCCGGCTTATCGTTTAGATAGGTCGATCAATACAGATCGAAAAGTGGAGGGCGCTCCCTAACGCAGCTCTGCTGATACTGAATTCGATCGACTCCAAATCCTAAATGGCGTTTTTAGCAATTAAACGCCTCTCGATATTTTCATTCAGTATAAGGGCGAATAAATTGTTACGAAATATTCATTCCAGATTTATCATGATGTCGACTTTTCTTGCGTTGATTCTTGCTGGTTGTGGTGAGCAAGAAAAGAATGCACCTCAAGCGAGTATTCCTGAAGTGGGTGTGGTGACGGTGGCTGCAACACCAGTACCTGTCTTCTCATACCTTCCTGGACGGACGAGCCCTATGACAGTGTCTCAGGTCCGAGCGCGCGTCGACGGCATAGTATTGAAGCGAGAGTTCATTGAAGGGCAAAACGTTGAAAAGGGACAGACACTCTTCAAGATTGATCCCGCTCCATACGTAGTAGCTTTGGACAACGCTAAAGCTATTCTCGCAAGGGCACAAGCAAACCTCACTGCCCAGAATGCGGACGTTGCGAGATATCGCAACTTGCTTGAGGGCAACGCAGTGAGCAAACAAACCTACGAAAACGCGGTTGCGGCTCAAGGTCAGGCAGCTGCGGACGTCGCCGCTGGTCGCTCAGCGGTCGCACTGGCTCAAATCAATCTTGATCATACTCAAGTCGTGTCTCCGGTATCCGGGCGCATCGGTGTATCCGAAGTTACGGAGGGTGCTTTTGTGCGCGCAAGCGAAGCCACTCTCCTAGCGACAGTCCAGCAACTTGACCCAATTTATGTCGACCTCGTGCAATCAAGTTCCGAAGGTTTGCGATTTCGTACGGATATTTTAGAGGGGCGACTTGAGGTGGAAAGGGAGGGCTCGCCGAAAGTTGATCTTATGCTCGAAACAGGCAGGGCATACGATGAGAAAGGAGAACTACAATTCTCAGATATCAGCGTTGAACGAGGAACGGGAGCGGTAACATTGAGAGCAGTTTTCCCGAATAAAAATCATCTTCTCTTGCCAGGAATGTTTGTGCGTGCCCGTATTCAAGAGGGTGTGAACCATGCAGCGATGCTGGTCCCCCAGACTGGCATAACCCATGATCAAAGTGGCAGGCCAATAGCACTGGTCGTGGGAAATGACGAAAAAATCGCCCAAGCTGTGCTGACAACGGCAGGAACCCACGGTGCTGATTGGATTGTGACTGGGGGAGTCAAGCCTGGTGATCGAGTAGTCGTTCAGGGCGTTCAAAAAGTCAGACCAGGTGTTCAAGTTACTACTGTTGCAGCAACTGTGCCGCCTGCATTAACTGGTGATGCCTTCACGCTGAAGACTGCATCGCGTGAGCAATGATCACACTAAAAAGCGAATTATCACCGTATGTCTAATTTCTTTATTGATCGACCTATTTTTGCATGGGTATTGGCCATCCTGTTGATGTTGGCGGGTGTGGCGGCAATTTTTTCGCTGCCGGTTGCCCAATATCCAACGATTGCACCGCCGACCATTCAAATTCGCGCCGAGTACCCCGGGGCCTCTGCTAGCACCGCGGAGAACACAGTCACGCAGCTTATTGAGCAGCAAATGAATGGCCTTGATGGCCTTCTATATATGGCATCTGAGAGCGATGACTTTGGCAATACGCAGATAACCCTGACCTTTGCACCAGGAACTGATGCGGATATAGCGCAGGTTCAAGTGCAGAATAAGCTACAGCTGGCCACTCCACGACTGCCACCGACCGTGCAACAAAGTGGCATTAGGGTCACAAAATCAAGTAACAATACATTGCTTGCTATCTCATTTGTATCGCCAGATGGAAGTATGAATAGGGATCAACTATCTAATTACCTCGCTGCGAATGTGCAGGACCAACTTAGCCGAGTTGATGGTGTAGGGACTGTGCAGTTGTATGGTAGGCAATTTGCGATGCGTGTGTGGTTAGACGCGGCCAAGCTGACTAGTCATAGCATTAATGCCACGGATGTCACCGCTGCAATTGCAGCCCAGAATGTTCAGATCGCCGGTGGGACTTTGGGCGGTACGCCTGCTGTCCCAGGACAAATGGTTCAAGCCACTATTACGCAAGCAACATTATTAAGAACTCCCAAAGAGTTTGAGGATGTTCTTCTAAGAGTGGAGCCCGACGGTTCTCAGGTTCGAATTAAAGATGTTGCCCGGGTAGAGCTCGCTGGCGAGGATTACAACTATACCGTGGAGTACAACGGCCAGCCATCATCGGCCATGGGTATTCAATTAGCTCCAGGTGCTAATGCATTGAAGGTGGCCGCGGCGGTTAAAGACCGAATAAGCCAACTAGAGCCATTTTTTCCTCCAGGGATGGAGGTTCGTTATCCTCAAGATTCATCCCCTTTCGTGAAGGCATCGATCCAAGGGGTTGTAGAAACCTTGGTTGAAGGGATTGCGTTAGTCTTCCTTGTTATTTATCTATTCCTGCAAAATATTCGTGCCACTCTAATTCCAACAATTGCGGTTCCGGTTGTGTTGTCCGGAACTTTTGCGATAATGGCAGCCGCTGGATTTTCGATAAATACGCTCACTATGTTCGGCATGGTGCTTGCCATTGGCCTTCTTGTTGATGACGCTATTGTCGTGGTGGAAAACGTTGAGCGAGTAATGACGGAAGAGGGGCTTGGGCCTAAAGAAGCTACTCGCAAAGCCATGGGGCAAATTTCAGGTGCGTTGATAGGGATTGCTATTGTTATATCTGCCGTCTTCGTTCCGGTTGCATTTTCAAGCGGCTCGGTTGGTGCGATTTATCGGCAGTTTTCATTGACTATTGTAGTCGCTATGATTCTATCGGTGTTAACCGCACTGGTTCTTACTCCCGCTCTTTGCGCGACCTTGCTTAAGCCCGCTAAACATACAGTTAGTAATCGGGCAACAGGATTCTTTGCTTGGTTCAACCGCATTTTTGATCGAGGTCAGCAAGGTTATCAGCGTGGAGTTAAAGGTGTTATCCAGAAAAAAAACCGCTGGATGTCGTTGTACCTGATATTGATTGTTGTCGTTGGCTTTCTTTTCATGCGGCTGCCTACATCGTTCCTCCCGGAAGAGGATCAAGGGCAGATGTTTGTGATCATGCAGTTGCCTGCAGGCGCAACCCAACAACGCACGACTCAGGTCGTGGATGAGGTAAGTGCTTACTTGCGAAATGAAGAGTCGGACATAGTTGAATCGACTTGGGAAATCAATGGTTACAGCTTCTCCGGTCGAGGGCAGAACTCTGGTTTAATATTTGTTCAGATGAAAGACTATGCGCAGCGCGGAGAAGATAGTGAAACAGTTCAGGCGCTTGCCGCACGTATAAATGCGCGGTTTGCAGAATATAAAGACGCGATAATTATCGCTGGTACACCGCCATCTATTCCCGAAATGGGGAGCGCCTCGGGATTTGATTTATACCTCGTCGACCAGGGCGGAGTGGGGCATGAAGCGCTACTTGAAGCTCGCGACCAATTGATTGATAAGGCGAATGAGAGTCCAGCACTTAAACAAGTTCGTGCGAACGGTTTGGCCGGCACATCAAAGTTTAGAGTAAACGTCGATCGAGCAAAGGCCGGTGCGCTCGGTCTAACTGCTAGCGATATCGATCAAGCGTTTGCGATCGCGTGGGGCTCATCGTATGTGAATAACTTTTTGGACCTCGATAATCGTATTAAGCGGGTGTTTGTGCAGGGTGACGCTAAGTGGCGGATGACCCCCGAGAACCTCAATGATTGGTCACTGCGAAATCGCGATGGAGAGATGGTGCCCTTCAGTGCATTCACCAGTTTTGCCTGGAGCTTTGGCTCTCCGAAGTTAGAGCGGTATAACGGTCAATCAGCTGTTCAGATTCTCGGAAATCCATCCTTCGGTAGCTCTACAGGTGAGGCGATGGGAGCAATGGAGGCGCTAATGAAAGAGCTTCCGCCTGGTGTAGGCTATGAATGGACCGGTCTTTCATATCAAGAGAGACAATCTGGGGCACAGGCTCCCATTCTCTATGCGCTGTCTGTCCTTGTAGTCTTCCTTTGCTTAGCTGCCCTTTATGAAAGTTGGTCAATCCCTGCCTCAGTTATTATGGTTGTGCCACTGGGGGTTCTAGGTACAGTGCTGGCAGCTACATTAAAAGGTCTTGATAATGATGTATTCTTTCAGGTTGCATTATTGACTACGGTAGGGCTTTCCGCCAAAAACGCTGTGCTCATCGTCGAATTTGCACGTGAGCTCCAGTTGAAAGGTTTTGGTGTAGTTGAGGCTGCAGTTGAGGCCGCACGCATGCGTTTGCGTCCGATTATTATGACGTCTCTCGCGTTTATACTCGGTGTTCTTCCTCTTGTATTCAAAAATGGCGCAGGAGCTGCAAGCCAAAATGCGATCGGCACAGGAGTAATCGGCGGTATGCTGGGAGCGACTATCCTGGCAATCTTTATGACACCGCTATTCTTTGTGTTGGTCAGCAAGCTATCTACTAAAGCGGCCGCTGAGAGAAGCAGCTCTGGCTTTCCCCATGCTTCTGGTGAGCACTGATATGAAAAAAATGAATTAGCTTCAACTTCAATCCTTTTCGTTTAGGCTGCTTGGAGGATGCATCCTGCAACCTCCCTAGCAGTCTACTTCATGAACCTTTGGCCTGGAGACTCTCCTAGAATGTATTCAGATAAGTTCGCCATCCTTTATGGGCTCCACGTGAGAGGGCTATAAAAAGGCTGAGTTTGGTTTCGATGTTTGTGGCTGTAGGCCCTGGCGTGGGAAAGTAGGGTAGTGGTACTTTTAAATAGTAAAGCTGCATGTTATTCCGGCGATTTACTTCGGGCAAAGTATGGGGTTGAGAAGTTTATGGATTGTAATAAAAATAGCGTCTGTCATGCGGATATTGTAAGCAAGTCCAGTTGTTGAAAATCCAGGTCTAGTTGGTTCGTGCCGACGCGCTACTTCGTCGCTAATTACAGGGGCACACGATTATGAACTATTTTCTCCGCTCTGCGCTTGCGATTGGCATCGTCTCCATCCTTGCTGGTTTGCTCGGCAGCGTTGTTCAAACGCAGATTAATCTAAGTACCCTTGGTGGGTTGAATGTGCCCGTACCTGTACCTTTACGCATTCAGGTCTCACTAGAAGATCTTGCTCGATTTAGCCTTGTCATGAGTGCGATTGCCATGGGGGGGCTCACGCCGGCTCTAGTGGCTACACATTTACTGAGCCGTGCTTTCTCTATTAAGTGGTGGTCATGGCTTTATTCGGTCGCCGGTTTTTTTGGATTCTGGGCTTTCTTCTGGGCGATGAGTTTCATAACGCCCATGCCCAACTTAATCGTCGCAACCGAACATACTTCAGGGCGAATAGCCATGTGTCTGGTCGGCTTGTTGGCGGGATTAACGTACAGATACCTAAACTTCGGGGAGTACTGGATTCGTAATTCTCAGCGTCGTCTGATCCTACTGACTTATGCCATGATCGTTGTCGGGATTTTATCAGCGCTCGCATTTTGGTTTTTTGCGCCAAGAGCTAACGAGAAGGTTACAGTAACCAATGCCTCTGGATACATGCTTCAGACGGTAGTCGGTGGACTTCACCATCCCTGGTCACTCGCATTTTTGCCGGATGGCAGCACCTTAGTGACAGAGCGCGCGGGTCGCCTTATTTTAGTTCGACGCAATGGGCTAGTCAGTTATTTGTCCTTGGAGGGTTTGCCCGGTGTGCGCGTAGATCGAAGTCCGGGGCGCTTAATGGATGTGCTCGTCGATCCTGAATTCTCTTCGAACAACTACGTATATTTCACAATGGTTTATGCGGATAATGAATTGATGGGAACTCGACTTGTCAGGGCGAAGCTGGTTCTAGATAGATTGGAAGATTTTCATACACTGTTTAGCGGCAGTCTTAAATCCAATGATGGCAACAACGGAGGTGCACTGGCTTTTTTGCCCGATAGAACAATTTTGCTTACGATAGGAGATGGTGAGCTTAGGAGCGAAGCGCAGAATCAGCTCAGCTCTTTTGGAAAAATTGTTCGGATT
This sequence comes from Pseudomonas sp. LS_2, assembly GCF_042709235.1. NCBI lineage: Bacteria > Pseudomonadati > Pseudomonadota > Gammaproteobacteria > Pseudomonadales > Pseudomonadaceae > Pseudomonas > Pseudomonas sp. LS_2. The sequence continues at coordinate 130,559 of NZ_JAVAYC010000004.1, forward strand.
AGGGCCGATGTTGATATTTTTACAGGAGATCCTTATCACAATCTATCCGATGGGTTACCTGAAATCTATAGCATGGGGCACCGGAATCCTCAGGGAATAACTGTGGCGCGCTCTGGCAAGGAGGTATTATCCGTTGAGCACGGCCCTCGTGGGGGAGATGAATTAAATATAATTGTGGCTGGAGGGAATTACGGCTGGCCGATAGTTTCTGCCGGTGTTGACTACTCATTCGCCAGGATTTCGCCTTTTTTTAGTTCTGCTGATTATCGAGCCCCCCTATTCGAATGGACGCCGTCTATTGCGCCCTCACGTCTCGTGATCTATGAGGAGCATCTCTTTGAAGAATGGCATAGTAATATTTTTGTTGCGACGCTGAAGGATAAAAGTGTTCGGCGAATTATTCGAAAAAATGGTCTGGTTATGAAAGAGGAACGGCTACTAGCGGAGCTCGGCGAGCGCTTTCGAGACATAAAAGTTGGACAAGATGGTGCGATCTATGTTCTCACAGATGGAGAAAATGCGAAATTGTTGCGTATGGTGCCTGCTACGATAAAATGAATCCGTTCCCGTTCGCTAAATTTATTTGAAAATCGACATTCGTCACAATCTACAGCAGCCGCGACTATTTTCTAGTGCCGCTGATGAAGGAAAGGTAACGACCATCAGTCAATAGCTTATGCATCTACTTGTTGGCAATTTACAAATGATTTCGACTCATCGCTCCACAAGAACCCTGCTCGTATGGGACGATTGGGTCTCAGCAGAAAGACGACGTTCGTGAAACGCGACTTTAGCGGCCTCCATGCGTTCGCTGTTGTCCAGAACCCATGTGGCTAATGCACGCACTGGGGGAACAAAGTCGAGGCCTAGGGCTGTCAGAGCATATTCAACTTGAGGTGGTGTGACTGGTGTGACCGTTCTTGAGACAAAACCGATTTCTTCGAGTCCGCGCAGTGTCGAGGCCAGTACCTTTTGGCTGATTGCACCCACATCCCGGCGAAGCGCATTGAATCGAAGCGGGCCGCTGTCTAATGCATGGATGACGAGTAGTGACCATTTGTCGCTTACTCGCCCAAGCATGCTAACGAAGTGCTCACAGCCTAAGGTTTCTTCTTGGTTACCTTGTGTCGACATGGTGCCTCCTTGTGGGATTTATAGGAACGATTTTAAATCTGGTTTCCCAAGGTAACCATCTTAAGTGAGTTCTTCATGAATCCCAAACCCCGCATTGCCCTCATCATCGGTTCCACTCGCCCCACGCGCTTCGCGGATGTCCCTGCACAGTGGATGCTGCGGCAAGCCCAGGCACGAGAAGATCTGGACGTCGAGGTCCTGGATCTCCGTGACTATCCACTGCCATTCTTCGACGAGGTAGCAACCAACCTGTTTATGCCAAGCCAGAATGCTGAGGTCGTGCGCTGGCAGCAAACCCTGCGAAGATTCGATGGTTTTATCTTCGTTGTGGCGGAATACAACTTCGCCATCCCTGCGGTTTTAAAGAATGCTCTTGATCAGGCCTACATCGAGTGGAATTACAAACCTTTTACCGCTATCGCCTATGGCGGAACTGGAGGCGTGCGAGCGGTCGAAAATTTGCGTACGATTTCAACGGCTCTTCAAATGGTGTCCACGCGACATACGGTCAACATCGGTGGGGCAGACTTCTTCTCCGTTCACCCAGCTTTTGGTGTACATGTATCAATTGAAGAGATCGAGAAAAGCCTTTTGTTGTCCGCAAAAAATTCGTTAGATGAACTCGTGTGGTGGTCCCGAGCAACGATGGCTGCCAGAGTGGATAAGGATAGCAAATGAGAAAGCTGGTAGAGATCGATATATGGTCGGATATCGCTTGCCCCTGGTGCTATATTGGCAAGCAGCGACTAGAACGGGCGCTTGTTAACTATGGCGCAAAAGTTCGGATGGAGTGTCATTCTTTTCAAATGGAAGTAGAAACCACAACGGATTACCACAACGGATTACTTAGGCCCTCAGGCTGAATTCCTTACTGAGTATAAATATTTCCCATTTCAGACGCTAAGGCCATGTTCTCCTATGTGACAAAGGTCGCAGCAGATGGAGGTCTAGTCTTTGATTACGAAGCGTTGCGCCCAGCGAACATGTTGCTCGCGCATCAGGCGCTTCATTTTGCCAAGACGTATGGGAGCCAAGTTGCAATGAGGGAAGCATTGCTTAAGGCCTATTTGGTACGAGGTCTTAACCCTAATGTCGTGGATGTAGTAGCTGATTTAGGTGGTGAGATGGGGCTTGACTCTAGTCAGTTGCTCGCAGCACTGCGAGACTGCATATATATCGGTGATGTACGTGTTGACCATGTCCGAGCCGTTGAGTCTGGTATAACTGGTGTTCCATTCTGCTTGTTCAATAAAAATTTAACTATCTCTGGAGTTCAGTTACCCGAAGTGTTTCAGGGAGCGTTACAATGTGCCGAGGCGCTACGCCTAGGGGCAAGTTGAACAGCCCACTATAAAACTCGCGCATAGTGCAGCCATCCTTGGTTTAAGTGGTGTCTGTACTATGCTAACGAATGTTGGTGGTTTTTCGGTGGGCTAATAATTTTGGCGATTGCCGAACTATGAGGTGCTTTATCTGAATAAATATCGCAGTTTGATTTTTGGGGGCTTAAGTTTTCGAGATGAGTCCGGTAAGGAGATTTAACCTGTTTCCGTGGTTTTTAGCAGCACTATTTAATAAAGGGTCTTCAATCCCATTCTGATTTGGACTTTCCTATCGTATTTGCTTGGGTGGTTTTCTTAGTGCTTTAGTCAGACTTTGGGGCCTTATCAACGAAGGAGGTATGATGGCTCGTCTATCCAAATTTACCTTGAGTCAGAGTCTGGCCAGAGCTGATCTTGCCGATTTGAATCTCTTTGTGACAGTTGAGAAAACACGCAATTTCTCTAAAGCTGCGCGTCAGCACGGGCTATCCCCCTCAGCTGTCAGTCATGCTATCACTAATCTTGAAGCACGACTTGGCATGAGATTGTTTAATCGAACCAGCAGATCCGTTGTACCTACTGAGGTGGGCGCAACTTTTGCTCTGCGTTTGAGAGCAGCGTTCCAAGAAATCACGGAGGCATTGTCAGATATCAACCAGCGCCGTGGACGGCCGATAGGAAAACTCCGATTAAATATATTGAGCGACAGTGCGCGGATAGTAATGGCTAAAGTCTTACCGGATTTTATTCAACGATATCCAGAAATGGCTGTGGAGGTTGAGGTATGTAATCGAGCTTTTGATATCGTTTCAGCCGGATTTGATGCCGGTGTTGGGTATGCTAACACAGCCCCTGAAAACTTTATAACCATCCATATCGGTCGTGGGCTACGCTGGATAGCTGTCGCTGCTCCAGACTATATTTCTGTACGGCCACCCATTGAGGTGCCGTCAGATCTGAGAGTTCACGAGTGCATTAAGATTAATATTGGGGCTGGCTCAACATGTAATTGGGAGTTTTGTAAGGGTGATGAGTCGGTGATCGTTGAGGTATCGGGAAGACTGTGTGTCAATGAAACAGCGCTTGGTGTGGAACTGGCGCTGACTGGTGTCGGTATTTTATATTGTTTGCAATTCCGGGTGGCTGAGTATTTGGCTAGCGGAAGTTTGGTGAATGTGCTTTCTGATTGGGCTTTAGATACGCCGCCGTTCCGGCTCTATTATCCTCGTGGTCGGCAAATGGCACCGGGGCTCGCAGAGTTGATCAGTATGTTAAAAGCTTTTCATTAGGAGCATGAATGAATTCTATCTATGTTTTATTTCACATCGGTGATTCGAAATTGACTCTCGATCTATGAGTTGGCAGTACTCTTCATCCACGATGGCCGCCGCACAGGATCGTGACCAGTGCCATTTTTTCGTGTGACGCAAGCCTTCGCAGGCTACGCTCCTCACTCCGGCATCGATACCAAGCGGTTGAATATGGTCAAGCCACGATCCGCTCTCTTGAGATCCTGCATCGTTTTTATCTACTGCTTGCCAGCGATGTAGGATGAGTCCAGAATTGAGGCTATTCCTGTTCAAGGAATAGCGGAAACTTTTTCTATTTCAATGGCTCGCAAGCCCGATGCGAGTCTCGTTTCCATCCCCTAATTCAATTCGGGCAGCACCTTGCCTTTGTCAGGTTTCTTTGCAACCTGACAGTGCATAGCGAGCCCATTCCTCCATAAGCTGTTTTCGTTTTTCTAGCAGATCGCCTCGTCGATACGCTGCTTCAGTCGCATTACTGATTTTGTGCGCCAAGGCCATTTCAGGAACGATGTTGGCGAAGTTAGTTGTCTCGGCGGCCCAGTCTCTGAAACTTGATCGAAAACCATGCATGGTGATGACTTCGCCAGCTTCGTTGCGCCAGCCTGGTCCGTCGTTGGCTAAGGATTTCTCATCCATACCGCGTATTTTTTGTAGCATTGCCATGTTCGAGAGCGGTCGACCAATGCTCCGACCTGGGAAAAGCAACCCGCTTTTGCTTTCAGCCTTCAGGCATCTGAGCGTATGAAGGGCGGCTTTAGATAACGGTACTCGATGCTGGCGCCCGGCTTTCATTCGGGAAGACGGAATAGTCCAAATTTCTTCGTCCAGGTCAACTTCTTCCCAATACCCACCTATCACTTCGCTTGTGCGTAAAGCGCACAGTACGGTTAACTTCACCGCAGTTGAACTAAGGTCCCTGGAATGCTCTAGTTCTGCCATGAAGGCTGGCAATTGCTCCCAGGGTAGAGCGGGATGATTACCACGGTCTGCCAGCCTTCTTCTAGGTAGAAGCTTGTCCAAGTGACCTCGCCAGCGAGCGGAGTTTTCACCCGTGCGCAGCCGGCGTGCTTTGGCTGCATCGAGAACAAGCTCTAGCCGGTTTCTGACCCTGGCCGCTGTCTCAGGCTTAGCGGTCCATATTGGATTCAGAATCTTCAAGATATCGTCTGTTTCAACTTCGTCGACTGGCTTTTCTCCGATAAAGGGGAATGCATAGGTAGTGAGTGTGTTGACCCACTGTTGCGCGTGTTTTGCGTTTTTCCAGCCAGCTCTATGGGCTTCGATGTAGTCCACTGCACAAGCGCGGAAGGTGTTTTCAAGATTCATCTCCCGAGCAACCCGCGCAGCCTCAGCCTGCTGGAGTGCATCAGCCTTGTGTGTCAGAGGGTCGATACCCTCACGAATCAATGCTCTGTGAGTGTCGGCGCGGGAGCGCGCCTCCTTCAATCCATAGTGAGGGTAAGGGCCCAAGCCGATTTCCTTGCGCTTGCCTGCAAGCTGGTAGCGCAGCACCCACGCTTTTCCAGACTTTCGAATGACAAGGCGCAGGCCATCGCCATCATCGTACTTGCCATAATCCTTGAGGTTTTCTATCAATTTCGCGGTGAGCTTGGGCATGGTGTTGACCTCCGATCTTTGAATCCGGTCCCCCATTTGGTCCCCCACTCGTAGCCTGGAAACAGGCGGAACTGGGCGGAAGCTAGAAGACTGCGGCAACATTTAAGCTACCCCAAATATGCCGTTCTAGAGCGCCCGGGCGTCGGGTTTTGGATGCCGGTGGTCGGGGGTGGAAACACACTTCGAATGACTACGCTTCCGCCATATTCAAAGCCCTGATTATTCAGGGCTTTTTGCGTTTCTGAACGCGCAAGAATAGCGCTCTTTTCTCTCCGCCTTTTCCGCCACTCACCCAAAACACTCCCGCAAGAACGCCACGAACGTCCCACCCGCAGCACGCCGATGCGGATCGCCAGGTCGATGTTCTCCAGCAGCAGGTCTTCGTTGTGGTCGCTCAGGCGCAGGACGTGAGCACCATGGTGAGATCCTGCGTGAAGCTGCCGTCCTGGACGAGGCCAACCAGGCCATGAGCCAGGTCGCCGAAGGCCGGGGCCAGGGCAAGACCGTCCTGCATATTGCTGGCCGCTCGTAGACGCTTCGGGCGAGAGCGGGAGTGGACAAAGCGCTTTCCCGGGCGGTTCCAGCGCGGCCTGTGGTGCCGCGCCAGCTTGGGTCCCGAGCGCTATGGTTGCTCCCATCACGATCGTGATGCCCTCAAAGGCGATCTGCGTCCACCACCGCCTTGACGAACGCCTTCGGCGCCTCATGCGGCGGGTTGTGCCCGATGCCGCCGGTGAACACTCGATGCTCGTACTTGCCGGTGAAGCGCTTGGCATAGGCCTCGGCCGGCGGGTGGGGGGCGCCGTTGGCGTCGCCTTCGATGGTGATGGTCGGCACGCTGATACTGGGGAAGGTGGCCAGCTTGGCTTCCAGCGCGTCGTACTTGGCCTCGCCCTGGGCCAGGCCCAGACGCCAGCGGTAGTTGTTGACGGTGATTGCCACTTGGTCGGGGTTGTCCAGGCCCTTGGCACTGCGCTCGAATGTGGCGTCGTCGAAGGCCCATTTGGGCGAGGCGAGCTGCCAGATCAACTTGGCGAACGCCTGGCGGTTCTGCTCGTAGCCAGCACGGCCACGCTCGGTGGCGAAGTAGTACTGGTACCACCATTGCAGCTCGGCACTCGGCGGCAGCGGCGCCTTGGCGGCCTCCTGGCTGCTGATGAGGTAGCCGCTGACGGCCACCAATGCCTTGACCCGCTCGGGCCACAAGGCGGCGACGATGTCCGCCGAACGCGCGCCCCAGTCGAAGCCTGCCAGCACGGCGCGTTGCACGTGCAGAGCGTCCATGAAGGCGATCACATCGCTGGCCAGTGCGGCGGGCTGGGCATTGCGTGGGGTTTGTTCGGAGAGGAAGCGGGTTTCGCCATAGCCGCGGATGGACGGCACCAGTACCCGGTAACCTTGCGCGGCCAGCAGCGGGGCGACTTCCTCGTAGCTGTGGATGTCGTATGGCCAGCCGTGCAGCAGGATCACCACCGGGCCATCGGCCGGGCCTTGCTCGACATAGGCGACGTTCAATTCACCGGCCTTGATGTGCTTGAGCGGGCCGAAGGTCGAGGCGGCGGCTACCTGAGCGGTTTTTTCCGGCGTGGTGGCCGCGCTGGTAACGCCACTGGCCAACAGGCCCAGCGGTACGAGCATGCAGGCGAGCAAGGCCGAGGGTTTGAAGAAGGGGTTCATCTGACGGTCTCCGGTAGGGCAATGGGGGTGGCGTCAGTAGAGTGGGTGGCTGTATCGCCAATGTGTCGGCTTGGCCGTGATGTGTTTTCCTGCGTGTCGGGCGAAGTTTCATACACACTGCGATACAAAAGCTGGCTGCAAGAAAATCCGCTAGCATGCCGCGTTCACTTTAACCACGGATTAACCATGAGCAGCCCAATCTTCCGCGCCGCCACTCCCCAGGACGCACAGCGTTGCTTCCAGATCGAAACCACGGCCTACGAAGGTGACGAAGCGGCCACCCAGGAAAAGATCGCCCTGCGCATCGCCCAGTACCCCGAGGGGTTCCTGGTGCTGGAGCTGGACGGACAGGTGATCGGCTTCATCAACAGTGGTTGCGCCCATGAGGTGGTGATGTCCGATGAAGCCTTCAAGGAGTTGGTCGGCCATGACGCCCAGGCGCCGAACGTGGTGATCATGTCGGTGGTGCTGGACCCCGCCTTCCAGGGCCAGGGCTACTCGACGCAGTTGATGACGCGCTTCGTGTCGCAGATGCGCGAGCGCGGCAAGGCAAGCATCCACCTGATGTGCAAGGACCGACACGTGGGCCTGTACGAGAAGATGGGCTACCGCTATGTGCGGCCTTCGGCGTCGGACCATGGCGGCATGGCCTGGCATGAGATGGTGATGGCGCTGTGAGGCCCACTGCGAACCCCATCTGATACGGTTTTTTATCGCCAACCTGAATCTGTAACCGTATCAGTGCGAGGCGGACAATGGCCCTGTACCGTCAACACATTGTGGAGGTTCCGATGGGCAAGCTCTCGCTGTTCCTGGGTGGTTTTCTGCTGGTGACATTGCTGGTTGGCCTGCTGGGCACTATCCCGCCGGGTTGATTGCAGCTTCCCTTTCTTACGCTTTACCCCAAGCCCGTCTACCTGCGAGACGGGCTCGAGGCGCTTGTGGCCATCACTGCGCATACCGGGTCAAAGGTTCGTGCGAGTGAGTGGTTGGACTTGGCCAGGTTGGCGGATGCTGCGCTGCGGAGTGTGAGATAAGTCGTTATCCGCACTGGGAAATCTGTCCACAAAAAACGTGGGTAGGTCTGTGGATAAAACGCTACAAGCCAAGTCTGTAGCGGCCTTTGTTAAATTGAGCAGAATTTGTACAGCATCCATGGGCAGCCCGCAGGCTCAAATGACCTGCCGCTGGCCCTTGGCCTGCTCCACGCGATTGCGCCCGTGGGCCTTGGCGCGGTAGAGCGCCTGGTCGGCATCGGCCAGCAGCGTGTCCAGGCTGCGCCTGGCCTGCGCGGCGCAACCGGCGACACCAATACTGACCGTGATGCGCAGCGGCTGTTCCTCGTGCATTACCTGCATGTCCTGCACGGCGCGGCGCAAGCGCTCGGCGGTGAACTCCGATTGCTCAACGGCCAGCCCCGGCAGCACGATGACGAACTCCTCGCCGCCGAGCCGGGCGAACAGCTCGCTTTCGTGCAGGTTCTCCTGCACCGTGCGGGCGAACTGGCGCAGCACCATGTCGCCGACGGCATGGCCATGCTGGTCGTTGATCGCCTTGAAATGGTCGATGTCGAGCATCATCAGGGTCAACGGTACGCTTGGCGCCAGGCGCTCGCGCCGGTCGAGCAGGGCGACGGCCTGTTGGGTGAAGGCACTGCGGGTCATGGCACCGGTGAGATGGTCGATGGTCGCCTGGCGTGCAAGGCGCGCCAGCAGGCTGCGGTTGGCGCTGTTGATGCAGGCCAGCACCAGCGGGCCGAGCACCAGCATGGCGATGCCCAAGCGCGCGGACATCAGCGCACTCACCCCGGCCTCGCTCTGCGGCACGCTGAAATGCATCAGGTTCTGCGCCACGGCGACGATCAGCGTGCTGCCCGCAGTGAGGGTCAGCAGCGACAGCAGGAACGGTGAATAGCTCAGCGCGCACCACAGCAGCGCCGACACCGGAAAGGCGATCGCCCCAGGGCCGCCGAAGAGCAGGCTCACCACCAGGGAGGCCAGCAACACCAGCAACGGGGCCAGGCGGAGGCGCTGACCGGAGCCGCGCATCCAGGCACGTGGCGACGGGGCGGTGAGCAGGATGGGCAGTACCAGCACGCTGGTGGAGAACTGTTCGCTGAACCAGGCCAGCCAGGTGGCCTGCAACGATTGGTCGAACCAGGGTGTGGCCACCACGCAGGCCAGGCTGGCGGCCACCGCGCCCGCCGCGGCGCAGGCTGCGAACAGGCGCAGTACGCCGTGGGGCGTGCGCAGGCGTCGGTGTTGGCGCGGCAGGCGGGCCAGGAGGCGCCAGATGGTGACGACGGCGCCCAGGTTGCAGAGGTTGAACCACAGCGCTGGCAGCCAGTCGCTGCCAGTAGCCAAGTCGGCGCTGACCATGGCCAGGTACATCAGGCCCAGGCCCGGCACGCTGGCCAGGCGCGGTTGACGCAGCAACAGGCCGGCGAGTACCGCATTGACCGGCCAGAACAACGAGAGCGACTCGATAGGCCGCGCAAGGATGCCGCCCAATGCCAGGGCCAACGTCAGGCCGAACAGCAGAAGCGGAGGGAACAGGCGCGATTGGGCTGGAAACACCATGAGCTCGACCGACAAGCGCAGAGGAAAACCAGGACGACAGCGGTAGGCACCTGGACCACAGTGGCGCCAGTGTGTTGCAGTCGGCTAATTGATGTCAATTAGATATTATTTGCGGCCGATCATCGCCAATACGGTGTTTTTGGCGCCATTTTCCTGTGTCGCCCTACAGCCCGAAGAACCAGGGCACCATCACCACGCTGACCACCATCACCAGCAGGGTGAAGGGCACGCCGATTTTCACGAAGTCGGCGAAGCGATACTGGCCTGGCCCCAATACCAGGGTATTGACCGGCGAGGACACTGGCGTCATGAACGCCGCCGATGCCGCCAGGGCCACGATCATGGCGAAGGGGTAGGGCGACATGCCCAGCTGTTGCGCGGTGCTGATCGCAACGGGCGCCATCAGCACTGCCGTGGCGGTATTGGAGATGAACAGGCCGATCAGCGCAGTGAGGGCGAACAGGCAGACCAGGATGGCGCTGGGGCCTGCTCCGCCCAGCAGGCTCACCAGGGCGTTCACTGCCAGGTCGATACCGCCGGTCTTCTGTAGCGCCAGGGCGAAGGGCAGCATGCCAACGATCAGTACCAGGCTTTGCCAGTGAATGGCACGGTAGGCGCTGTTCATGTCGATGCAGCGGCCAGCGCCCATCAGCAGACAGCCGATCAGTGCGGCGATGACATTGGGCACCGCGCCGCTGACCATCAACCCCACCATGACCGCCAGGCTGATCAAGGCATAGGGCGCGCGGGTGCGGGCCGGTGCCACTTGGTCTATTTCCGTCGGCAGGCTCAGCACCAGGAAATCGCGCGGCTGACTTTGCAGCTGGCGCACCGCCTTCCACGGGCCGACCACCAACAGGGTGTCGCCCAGGCGCAGCTTTTCTTCCACCAGTTGCTCCTCGATGGCCGCCTGCTCACGGCGCAGGCCTACCACGTTGAGGCCGTAGCGGCTGCGCAAGGCCAGCTCCAGGATGCTCTTGCCGATCAGTTGCGAGCCCGGTGGCAGGGAAATTTCCGCCATGCCCAATTCCTGGGACTGGTCGATGAAATAGGCGGCCTTGAAATGCAAGGGTTCGAGCTGCATGGTCTGGCACAGGCTGCGCAGGTCGTCGCGGTTGGCGAACAAATCGAGCAGCAGTACGTCGTCTTGCTGCAACACAGTGGCTGAATCAGCGGCGATCACCCGGGTGGTGAACTTGTGCTGGCGCTCGATACCGATCACGTTGGCGCCATGCCGGGTGCGCAACTCCAGCTCGCCCAGAGTATGGCCGATCAATGGCGAATGCGGGCGAATGCGCAGGCGCCGTTCGCGCCCCGCGAGCTTGTAGTCCAGCACCAGGTCGAGCAGGGTGCGGCGGCTTTCCACCCGGCCGTCCTTGCGCACCTCGCCGTTGAGCCAGTGGCGGGTCAACAGCATGTAGCCGATGCCCAGCACCAGCACCACCAGGCCGAACGGGGTGAAACTGAAAAAACCGAAACCTTCCAGACCGTGGCGCACCAACTCGCTGTGCACCACCACGTTGGGCGGCGTCGCCACCAGGCTGAGCATGCCGCTGATCAGGCCGGCGAAACTCAGCGGCATCATCAGCCGGCTGGGCGAAAGTTGCAGGCGCGCGGCAATGCTCAGCACCACCGGGATGAAGATCGCCACCACGCCGGTGGAACTCATCACCGAACCCAGCAGCGCCACCGAGACCATCAGCAGCACCAATAGGCGCGCCTCGCTGTTTCCCGCACGCTCACTCATCCATTCGCCGATGCGGTAGGCGATGCCGGTGCGCACCAGGCCTTCGCCGATCACGAACAGGGCAGCAATCAGCACCACATTGGGGTCGCTGAATCCGGCCAGGGCCTGTTCCACGGTGAGGATGCCCGACAGCGGCAGGAACAGGATCACCAGTAGGGCGACAACGTCCATGCGCGGGCGGTTGATGACGAAAAGGGTGATGACGACGGCCAGCAGGCCGAGGACCAGGAGCAGGTCGTGGGACATCGGGGAGGGTGATCCTTCACAGGGGCGACCGGGATAGTGTGGCAGCTCGAGAGGAAGGCGTCGTTGATGTGTTGCAGGGGTTTTGCAGTCTTTAGCTGGCCTCTTCGCGGGGTCTGGCGGCGAAGAGGCCGGTGCGAGGGTCAGTGACGACGGTGCTTCTTGCGGTCCTTGTCACCCAAGTGGTTGCCCAGCGCGCCACCTGCGGCGCCGCCCAGGCCTGCGCCGACGGTCGAGCCGGTGGAGCCACCGACCTTGCCACCGAGCAGCGAACCGCCCGCCGAGCCCAGGCCACCGCCGATCGCCGCTTCGGCGCGGTTGCCCTTGCGTGCGCCCACGGCACTGCCAGCCGCGCCACCCAGGCCCGCGCCGATGGCCGCGCCAGTGCTGCCGCCGATGACCTGCTTGCCGACGACATTGCCCAGGGCGCCGCCCAGGCCACCACCGATAGCAGCAGTGCCGTCACCGGCGAAGGCGCCTTGGCACAGCAGCAGGCCGAGGGCGAGGGAAGGCAGAGTCAGACGCATGATGTGATGAACCTCGAAAATGGGGACGCAGCGGTTTACGGGACACATGCTGAGACCGGAAAGGGTCGATTTGGTTTCTGAGTCACGCAAAATATTATTACGCCAGGGAAAACCGGCGTGCCTGCTGGCTGCTGTTCTGTCTCGCTCGGTCATGGTCGCGTGCGCGGCGGGAACCTAGACTGTCACCAGGCCGCAATCAAGATGGCTACCTGCCACACGGTGAATCAGCATGATCGCCCATACTCCGACACTGTTCGCTGCGGTTGCGCTGGTCGCGACCATCCTGGCCTTCTGCCTGTTGCTGGTAGGCCAGTTCAACCGCCGCGACAACCTTTTGCTGACCGGCTGTGGCCTGCTCGCGCATGCCCTGGCCTACGTCTGCTTCACCCTTTATGGCCATCTGTCGCTGTGGTTCAGCTACGCCCTGGGCAACAGCCTGTTGTCCCTGGCGCTGGCGTTTTATTCGGCCAGTCTGTTCCGGGTGCGCGAACAGCGGGTGCCGTGGCGGCGGATCTTCGTCATTCCCCTGTTCATGGTGGCGGGTCTGGTGCTGTTGCTCGATACCCTGGAACCGCGCATGTTGCTGGCGACCCTGGTGTTGATGGCGCAGTGTGCGTTGATCCTCTACTGGGCCCAGCGTCACACCGAGCGCCGGGGCCGGGCGCACCTGCTGCTGGTGATTGGCGCGGCTATCAGCCTGGTGGGCCTGGGTATGCGGGTGCTGGCAGTGGCGAGCGGTACTGCGGTGGAACTGCGCTACGACACCAGCAACCTCAAGCAGACCATCTCGGTCAGCATCGGCACGGCTACGGTGATGATGTATTCCATCGGCCTGGTGCTGATGGCCAAGGAGCGCAGCGAGTCACGCCTGCAGCACCTGGCCGGGCACGATGTGCTGACCGGCACCTGCAACCGCCGGGCGATTCTCGAGCGTTTCGCCGTGGAACTGGAGCGTGCCCGGATAGAGCAGACCAGCCTGGCGGTGGCAATGATCGACATCGACCACTTCAAGCGCATCAACGACCTGCACGGGCATTTGGCCGGCGACGAGGTGCTGTGCCATTGCGTGCGCCAGTTGCAGCAACGCCTGCGCCAGGAAGACAGCCTGGGGCGCTATGGGGGCGAGGAATTTCTGCTGGTATTGCCGCACACCGGCCGCGAGGGTGCCATGAAGGCCCTGCACGACCTGCGCGAAGCGATCGCGCGCAACCCCGCGCGGTATGCCGGTGCGGATATCGAACTGCGTTTCAGCGTGGGCCTGTGGTGCGGCGTGCCGGGGCCCGACGACAGCCCCGCCTGCCTGATCGCCCAGGCGGATGCTGCGCTCTATCAGGCCAAGGCCGAGGGGCGCAATGCCGTGCGCATGGCAGGTGAGCTCGGCCTGGCCTAGCGGTGTATCGAGAAGAATTTCTCAGGAGGCCGGCTGAATGGCCAGGATCACCCCATTGGTGATTTGCACCAGCACGTAATGCCTGCCCATTTTCACCCAGTGGCTCTCCTTCTCGGGTGCAGGCAAGCCTTTGGCGCGCCAGTCCCGGATCGCCAGTTCGTCACGCTTGTACTGGTCGGGCGCCTTGTCGCCCACCTGCACCTCGCGGTTGTGGGTTTCCGGCGCCTTGATGCTCTCGACACTCGACTCGGCCGCGTGGGCCGCCAGGGGCAGGGTGAACAGCAGGGCATACAGCATTGGGCGCAGTTTCATGCAGAAGTTTCCTCTTGAAGGGCGTGTAACTCATGCGACAGCGCCGACCGCGGGACAATTCACTCGGCTGGCGGCCAGTGCTAGAGTCGCTTCTTTTTTGCCCTTGAGGATGGAACATGCGAGCGATTCTGCCGATGGCCGCAGCGCTGATGCTGGTGGGTTGTGCGTCATCGAACATGGAGGCCGCCCGCAGCGGCGAGCCCGCCGCGCGCCTGGATTCGCAAAAGCCGGTGGAGCGGGTGGCCCAGTGCATCCAGTTCAGTTGGCAGGAAGAGTCGAGCTTTGGTGTCGATGCCAGCGGCTACCTCGAGTCGCGAAAGCAGGGCGGCTTTACCGTGTATACCCGCGAGGCTGAGTCCTTTGCCGACATCTATCCCCAGGGCGGCGGTACGCGTGTCGACTACTACGCGCAGAAGAACGACAGCATGGCCCTGCGCCGCAAGGCTTCCGCCGCCACCTGCCTGTGATTCAACGCGGCATGTAGCGCAACTGCCAGCGCCGCGGGATCTTCAGCGAAGCCAGTGCCAGCAGCAGCGCCAACAGCGCGCCGGCCAACAGGGCCGGGCGCCCGAGGTGCTGCTCGAGGAGCACCCCGGCCACCGCGCCAATGCACATGCCGCACCAGGGCACCAACTGCACGCGCCAGCCCAGGCGCTGCTGGCCCAGCACCGTGCGCCCAAGGCCACGGCCGAAGCGCGACAATGCACCGGTGACGTAGGTAAGCCCGATGGGCAGGCCGTTCACTTCCTCGACCACCGCATTGATCATGCCCATGGCGATCACCGCCGCCAGCAGCGCCGGCAATTGCCAGCCTTCCGGTAGCAGGCCGGCACAGGCCAGCGAGGCAGCGATCAGGCCGAGCAGCGGCCAGGGGCGGCGTCCGCTGCGGGCGGCGATGATCACGCCCAAGGCATTGCCCAGCACGAAGGCGACGATCACCAGCGTCAGGCGCAGCACCGGCCCCAGCTCGCCACTACCCAGCGACGCGGCCAGGCGAGTGGTGTTGCCACTCATGAACGAAACGAAATCACCGGTCGCCAGAAAACCGATGGCATCGGTCATGCCCGCCAGCACCGACAAGGCGGCGACGAAGTACAGGCCAACCGTGCCACGGCGCTGGATCAGCAGTTGCCGCTTGCCATTGCCCGACAGGCTTCCTGGTAGCATCGACGTCCCCTTGTGTGGATTCAGCACGCTCGGATGAGCGTTTGCGACAGCTGGAGTATATCCGTACGGATGCTGCGGGCTTGATGGTTGCGTAAGGTTTTTTCCTACTGAAGGTTCCGAAAATTACGCTTGATTTGTTATGTTATTACGTAAATTTCAGGAGCTGTTCGATGAATCACAACCCCTCCAGGCTCTGCCTGGGTTTTTCCCTCTCCCTGCTGGGCCTGCCAGGCAGCGCCGCAGAGCCGCTGCTGCTCGAAGCCGTCAACGTCACCGACAGCCGCCTGGAAGAACGTGCCGACGGCCCGGTGCAAGGCTATCGCGCCACACGCTCGAGCACTGCTACACGCACCGACACCGACCTGCGCGACACCCCGCAAAGCATTGCCGTGGTTCCCAGCCAAGTCCTCGAAGACCTCAACAGCACACGCATCGACCGTGCGCTGGACTTCGCTGGCGGGGTCACCCGGCAAAACAATTTCGGCGGCCTGACCTTCCTCAACTACAGCGTGCGCGGCTTCACCACCGGGGAGCTGTACAAGAACGGTTTCGCCATCAACCGCGGCAGCTACAGCGCCCCGGACACCTCCAGCATCGAACGTATCGAAGTGCTCAAGGGCCCGGCCGCGAGCCTCTATGGCCGTGGCGACCCAGGTGGTTTGGTGAACATCGTCAGCAAGCGCCCCCAGGCCGAGGCGTTCACCCGGCTGAAGGCCAGCGCCGGCACCTGGGACCGCTACCGTGGCAGCCTGGACGTCAACACCCCGCTGGACGAAGAAGGGCGGCTGCTGTCACGGGTCAACCTGGCGGTGGAAGATAACGGCAGCTTCCGGGATCACGTGGACAGCCGGCGCCAGATCGTCAGCCCCTCGCTGAGCTGGCAACTCGACCCAGACACGTTGCTGTCGCTCGATGCCGAGTTCTCCCGCACCGAGTCGGTGTTCGACCGGGGCATTCCCGCTGTCAACAACCAGCTTGGCTCGGTCAAGCGCTCGACCTTTCTCGGCGAGCCCAACGACGGCCATATCCGCAACGACAACCAGACCCTGGACCTGGCGCTGGAGCGCTACCTTAACGACAACTGGAAACTGCGCCTGGCCAACCACTACACCCAGGGCCACTTGCGCGGCAACAGCTCCGAGCCTTCGCGTTTGGTGGGCAACGTCATGAGCCGCTTCTACCGCGAGCGCAATTTCGAGTGGAACGACAACATCACCCAGGCCGAACTGCACGGCCAATTCCAGTGGCTGGGCTGGCAGCACCAGAGCCTGATCGGCTTGGAGTACGAGAACTACCGCAACAGCCAGAAATACCCGCAGAGCATCACTTCGACCGGCTACGGGCTGGATATCTACAACCCGGTGTACGGCCAGCCCAAGCCGCCGTTGGTCAACCCCAACGACCTCTTCGAACGCACCGAAAGCCAGGCTCTCAACCTGCAGGACCAGATCACCTTCAGCGAACGCTGGCGCGGGTTGCTGGGCGTGCGTCTGGAGCGAGTCGAGCAGACGGCGCAGAACCGCGCGACCGGGGTGAGCAACAGCCAGGCCAAGGATGTCGCCACGCCGCGTGTCGGCCTGTTGTACCAGTGGACGCCTGAAATCGGAGTGTTCGCCAACGCCTCGACCTCGTTCAGGCCCAACAGCATCGGTACCCAGGGACAGGTGTACAAGCCGGAGAAGGGCATGGGCTACGAGACGGGCCTGAAGCTCGACCTGTTCGACAGTCGCCTGGGCGCCACCATCGCGCTGTTCAGCATCGACAAGGAAAACGTCATCACCACCGATGCCTTCGGTGAAAGCGTCGCCGCCGGCGAGGCCCACAGCCAGGGCCTGGACATCCAGTTCAGCGGCCAGCTCAGCGACGCCGTGCGGGTGATCGGTGCCTATGCCTACATCGATGCCGAGGTCACCAAGGGCGATGCGGCCTTGCCCAAGGGCAGCGATCTGCTGGGCATTCCCCAGCACAGCGGCAGCCTGATGGCGGTGTATGAGTTCCAGGAGGGTTGGCTGCGAGGCTCCGATGTCGGCGCCTCGGCCAATTATGTGGGCGAGCGTTCGGGGCAAGCGGGGGGGCAGTTCCGGCTACCGGCCTACAGTACGCTCGACTTGCTGGCGCACTACAAGGCCAGCGAACAGCTGACCTTTGGTGTGAACCTGAACAACGTGTTCGACCGCAAGTACTACGAGCGCGGCTACAACGCGGCATGGAACATGCCGGGCGAGCCGCGCAACTTGAGCGTGAGCATGAGCTTGTCGTTGTAGGCCGGACCGCTGCGAACCAGGGCAAAGCCCTGGCCGTGCAGCGTGGTGGTTTCTTCGCGGGCAAGCCCACGCCTACAGGTGCCGCGCTGCGTTCAGGAGAGGAACCCCCCGTCGACATTGAGTGCGGTGCCGGTGGTGTAGCTGGAGGCATCGCTGGCCAGGTACAGTACCGCGCCGGCCATCTCGCTGGGGTCGGCCACGCGCTTGAGTGGAATCTGCTGCAACGCAGTCTTGAGGATGGCGTCGTTCTTTACCAGCGCCGAGGCGAATTTGGTGTCGGTCAGGCCCGGCAGCAGGGCGTTGCAGCGAATGCCGAATTGCGCGCATTCCTTGGCGAACACCTTGGTCATGTTGATGACCGCTGCCTTGGTCACCGAATAGATGCCCTGGAACAGCCCTGGCGACACGCCATTGATCGACGCCACGTTGATGATGCTGCCACCGCCGTGCTCGCGCATCAGCTTGCCGGCTTCGACCGACATGAAGAAATAGCCGCGGATATTCACCTCGACGGTCTTCTGGAAGGCGCTCAGGTCGGTGTCCAGCACGTTGCAGAACTGCGGGTTGGTGGCGGCGTTGTTGACCAGGATGTCGAGGCGCCCGAATTGCTCGCGAATGCCGGCGAACACCTGCTGGATCTGCTCCATCTCGCCAATGTGGCAAGCCACCGCCGTGGCCTTGCCACCGGCTGCCTGGATCGCTTCGGCAACCTGCTGGCAACCTTCGAGCTTGCGGCTGGAGACGATCACATGGGCACCTTGCTGGGCCAGCAGGTGGGCGATGGCCTCGCCGATGCCGCGGCTGGCGCCGGAGACGAAGGCGACTTTGCCGTCGAGGTCGAACAGGTGGGTCTTGGACATGCTGGGTTCCTTGTGGTCTGGGGCGGCGCGACGGGTTACAGGGGCGACTTGTCGATCACCTGCAGGGTCATGTGCTCGAGCAGCTTGTTCATGTGGATGAACTGGGCGAAGCGCTTGTCCTGGGTCTGGCCATGGTGGAAGCGGTAGTAGATCTGCTGGACGATACCGGCCAGGCGAAACAGCCCATAGGCATAGTAGAAGTCGTAGTTGTCCAGGCTGATACCCGCGCGCTCGGCGTAGTAGTCGACGAACTGGCGACGGGTGAGCATGCCCGGCGCATTGCTCGGCTGGCGACGCATCAGTTGCACCGGTGCCGGGTCGTCGGCCTCGATCCAGTAGGCCAGGCTGTTGCCCAGGTCCATCAGCGGGTCGCCGATGGTGGCCATCTCCCAGTCCAGCACGCCGATGATGCGCATCGGGTTGTCGGCATCGAGGATGACGTTGTCGAAGCGGTAGTCGTTGTGCACGATGCCTGGGCGCGGATGGTCGGCGGGCATCTTTTCGCGCAGCCAGGCGGTCACCCGCTCCCAGCGCGGGGCATCGGGGGTCAGGGCTTTTTCGTAACGGCTGCTCCAGCCTTCTATCTGGCGCTGCACGTAGCCTTCGGGCTTACCCAGGTCGGCCAGGCCGCAGGCGTTGTAGTCGACCTGGTGCAGCTCTACCAGGCGGTCGATGAAGCTTTTGCACAAGGCCTCGGTGTGCGTGGCGTCCAGGCCCAGGGCAGGGGGAATGTCCGAGCGCAGGATGACGCCTTTGACCCGCTCCATCACATAGAACTCGCCGCCGATCAGCGACTCGTCGGTGCAGTGCACATAGGCCTTGGGGCAGTACGGGAAGCCTTCGTTGAGCTGGTTGAGAATGCGGAACTCGCGGCCCATGTCGTGGGCCGACTTGACCTTGTGACCGAACGGCGGGCGACGCAGTACGAATTCGCGGTTGGGGTAGGCGACCAGGTAGGTCAGGTTCGAGGCACCGCCAGGGAACTGGCTGACGGTCGGGGTGCCCGCGAGGCCTGGAATGTGCGCCTTGAGGTAGGGGTCGATGACGGCTGCATCGAGTTCTTCGCCGGGGCGTACCTGGGTGGACTGGTCGGTGAGCGTCATGCGTATTCCTTATTCTCGGTCGCGAGGACTATTGGCTAATCTAATTTCCATAACACGTTGGGACAAGCGTCCCAGTCGCCATATTGGCGCGGGTGTTGCCGGCCAATCAATGCACCTGATAAGCATCCAAGCCAAGCGTTGCGCAGGCGAAAAAAAACCGAAGCACGCAGGCTTCGGTTTTCTTCACGGCGATGCTCGCAGGCCTCAGGCCGGGAACAGCTCGCTGAGCTTCATCGACAGCATCATGTCGCCTTCGACGCGCAGCTTGCCGCTCATGAAGGCCTGCATGCCATCGGTGTCGCCGCTGACGATGCCCTTGAGGGTTTCACTGTCCAGTACCAGGGTGCAGTTGGCGTCGGCGTTCTCGCCTTCCTGGATCTCGCAGGTGCCATCCTTGACGAGCAGGGCGTAGTGCTTGTTTTCGTCGGTGATGTTGAAGCCGAACACCAGGTCCAGGCCTTGGGCAGCGGCAGGGTTGAACTTGGCTTTCATCGCTTCGACTGCTTTAGCTACGTCGCTCATGGTGTATTCCTTGTTGGTAATGGTTGCGTGCAGAGGGCACAACAGGCCGGTTCATCGATAGGTGATGAGCTCCGGCATCCTCAACAGCTGCACATGGGCCTGGCTGTTGAAGGAGGTCAGGGCCACGTCGCGGCCACGGAACTTCAGGTGGCTGAGCGACGTGTTGATGATCTGCCAGTTCAGCGCGAACGCTTGGGCTGGGGTAACGCCGGTCACCAGGTGGAGCAAAGCGGCGATGGTGCCGCCAGAGGTGAAGATGGCGATATTGTCACGGTTGGAGGCTTGTGCCAGCACCCGCTGCAAGCCAGCAGCGACGCGGCCGGTGAAGGCTGTCCAGGTTTCCAGGCCATCGCTGGGCGGGTGGTCGCCGTCATGCCAGCGCTGCACCATCAAGGCGAACAGGCGCTGGAACTCGCTGCGGTGTTGTGCCGGGTTGCGCAGCACCTGCAGTGCTTCGGGTTCGTGGGGCAGCAGGTCGGGCACCAGCGCGCGGATCACGCCATCGGCGTCGAATTCGTTGAAAGCCGGGTCGGTTTCCAGCGGTGCGATGGCGCTGCCATTGGCGGCGAGGCACTCCAGGGCCAGGCGCGCCGTGTCCTGCTGACGGCGCAGGTCGCCGGCGATGCAGCGGTCCAGATTCAGACCCAGCTGCGCCAGGTGCTCACCCAGGGCCTGGCTCTGGCGCACACCGAGTGCAGACAGGACATCGTAGTCGTCGGCACCGAAGGAGGCTTGGCCATGTCGGATCAGGTAGATGTTGCCCACGGGGAAGTCCGGCCTGGGTTGAGGTTGCTGGGAGGTTAGGATGGCCCAGGGAGGCTGTCAATGAAAAAACATACAAGCGTTTGAAAAGCTTGTTTGAACTGTGTTGCCAGCGTTTTCCCCGGCTGGCAGCAGCCCAGGCGTGTCGGTATGCTTGGCACAATTTCGCGCCGTATGGTGCAGGTCCTACAAGGAGTCGCTGTGGAGTTTCTTGCCGAATACGCAAGCTTTCTCGCCAAAACCGCCACGTTGGTCATTGCCATCCTGGTGGTGCTTTCCGCCATCGCCGGCATGCGTGGCAAGGGGCGGCGCAAGCCGGGCGGGCAGTTGCAGGTCACCCGTCTGAACGAATTCTACAAAGAATTGCGCGAACGCCTGGAATCAGGCCTGTTCGACAAGGCGCAGCTCAAGGCCTTGCGCAAGCAGCAGGCCAAGACCGAGAAGCAGCAGAAAAAAGCCAAGGCCACTGCCAAGGGCGAAGAAAAAAGTCGGGTGTTCGTGCTCGATTTCGATGGCGATATCAAGGCCTCGGCCACCGAGAGCCTGCGCAACGAAATCACCGCGCTGCTGACCCTGGCCACCTCCCGTGATGAAGTAGTGCTGCGCCTGGAAAGCGGTGGCGGCCTTGTACACAGCTATGGCCTGGCAGCCTCGCAACTGGCCCGCATCCGCGAGGCGGGCATCCCGCTGACCGTGTGCATCGACAAGGTCGCCGCCAGCGGCGGCTACATGATGGCCTGCATCGGCGACAAGATCATCAGCGCTCCGTTCGCCGTGCTCGGCTCCATTGGCGTGGTCGCGCAGTTACCGAACGTCAACCGCCTGCTGAAGAAGCACGACATCGATTTCGAGGTGCTGACCGCAGGCGAGTACAAGCGCACCCTGACCGTGTTCGGGGAGAACACCGAGAAGGGCCGGGAGAAGTTCCAAGAAGACCTGGACATCACCCACCAGCTGTTCAAGGACTTCGTGGGCCGCTACCGCCCGCAGTTGCACATCGATGAAGTGGCCACCGGCGAAGTCTGGCTGGGCATTGCCGCGCTGAACCGCAACCTGGTCGATGAACTGCGCACCAGCGACGAGTACCTCAGCACCCGTGCCCGCGAGGCAAGCCTGTTCCACGTTCACTATGCCGAACGCAAATCGCTGCAGGAACGCATCGGCATGGCCGCCAGCGGCACGGTTGAAAACACTCTGGTGGGGCTGTGGAGCAAGCTCGGCCGTCTTCGCTAACACCTTGAACCCCTTGAAGAATTTTTTCTTCGAAGGGGTTGCAAGGGGCACGGAATGCCGACATAATGGCGTCCATCGAAACGCAGCTGGTTTGAAAAAGCCTAGCCGTTTCAAGGAGATAGCGAAAGCTGACTCCGACATTGAGGCCGAGTAGCAAAGTGGTTATGCTCCGGATTGCAAATCCGTCTACGCCGGTTCGATTCCGACCTCGGCCTCCACTATTCGAAAACCCCGCAGATTAACGTCTGCGGGGTTTTTCTTTTGGGAGAAAAAGCCGACCGTTTCCACATCAAGGCCTCACTTGGTAGGGAAGTGATGGGTAAGTTGTAGAGCGTTGCAGCTCATATCATCGTCTGCGCTCCATACACGGATGACTGCCGTTAGCTAAGGAATTGCTTAAATGGAAAGAAGCTACTTTGTGACGATGCTTGCATTGATCCTTCACCAAATTGATGCCGCGTATTGGCAGGAATGGGAAATGTTTTTCCTTCCTGGCGGGGTCCAGGGCTTCCTGCTGTTCAATATCCTGGCAATACCCCTATTACTGAATGGGTATCGGAGTGTTTTGCTCGGCACAGTGAATGCGGTGTTCTTCGCTAAAGTCTGTGCTGGCCTGGGCCTACTGACGTTCCTTATCCATGCCGGCTTTGGCTTGGCTGGCTTTCACCAGTTTCACCTGCCCGCTTCGATCTCCATACTCATTCTGTGCTTGGCCAGTGCTATATGGCTGATGGCAAGCATACGATCCTCATCTTGATAACGGCGTGCGCCGCGCCCTCATTGCATGAAGCTCACGGAGAAGCGCCGGCGCTTGATCCGCGGCTGCTGGAACCCGAGGGTAATGGGGGTTCACCCCTTGCCAACGGTGAGTTGTGCAGCGCCTGTATCGCTGACCGCCTGGCTAACACATTTCGAGGTAGCGCTGAGGAACTTATGCCTTTGGCATCGTCTACATTTGCATAGAGTCCTCCCCCGCAAAAGGAAGCAACCATGGCCAAGCCACGCGTTTTCATTGCAGCGTTCACATCATTGGCACTGGCGTTAGGGCCCTGTGTCTCATTTGCGGATCCTGGCAATGGCAAAGGGCAAGGGAACGGCAAAGGCCAGGCTTCACATTCCCAGGAGCATGGCAAGTCAGGTGGTGGCAAGGGTGGGAACGATCATGGTGGACGATACGGCGGCCCTTCCATAGACCGTGGCGATGTACTTGGGATCCTGGGCGGACATCGCAACTACTGGAGTCCAGCGCCCGCGCTGCCACCTGGCATTCAGAAGAACCTCGCTCGCGGCAAGCCGCTTCCTCCAGGTATCGCCAAGAAACTCGACGGTCGCCTGCTTGGCCAACTACCGCACTACGACGGCTACGAGTGGATGCGGGCCGGCGCAGATCTGATTCTGGTGGCTGTTGCGACCGGACTCATCTATGAGGTTTTGAACGGGGCCTTCGACTGACCCCGTATGCGCTGCGCCGACGACAACCTGCCGAACTTCTGGCTATTCCGGTGGTTTTCGTCCAGGCGACCGCCAGCTTCCCTTGCATGCGGGCGTGCTGCGAGCGCCCGTAGCCTGTAGACGCTACCTTGCGGAAAAAGAAAAACCCGCCATTAAGGCGGGTCCAAGGAACGTATCGAAGCCAGGTCAGTGTGCCTAGGCAAATGTCAGAATTTCGTGAACCTTATGTCCACAAACCATTCTATGCATGGCTCAATTCCAGGCGTGTGATAACGCACACCGAGCGGTCTTGCTCGGTGGTGGAAGCGGTGTAGTCCACCTGGTTGTATACCCCCCCATGAAAATTGAAGGTGCGCACATTCCAGCTCGCAGCCAGCTGCAGCAGCCCGGTGCTGGCACTGCGGCCATTGCAGGTCGCATTGATCTTGGCAGCGCCGCCGGCGGTTACTTCGAGGGTCACTTCGAACACGCTGCCCAACGGCACGTCGCTGAGCAGGGTACTGTTGGCCGGTGTCGGCTGGTCGAAATCCTGGCGGAACCCGAAGGTGATCTTGCCCTTGTTCCAAAACACCTTGATCGTCGGGCTGTCGTCGTCCTTTACGTGCATTTGCGAAATCACAACCTTCTGCGCCGAGTTCACCTGGTCGAGACGCATGGTTTGATGGTTGCGATGCAGGGTAGCGCTGGCCAGGCTCCAGTAGTTCGGCTCCTTCCACTCGCAACGGGTGCGATGGGTGCTCTTGCTGGAGGCGCCGAGAGTGGGGGCGACCATGCGCACCGAGCCGTCTGGCAGGCGGGCAATGATCTCCGGGAGCGTCGCCAGCGCCTGGGCGCCGGTGAGCTCCAGCGCTACAGGATTGGTCGCCGATTTAGGCACGGGAGTGGTAATGATCAGGCGGTCGATATTAACGGACATGGGACTTGCTCCTTGCGTGGTTAGAAACCTTCCTACTTTGTCCGAACCTCGATGACCCGCTCAGTTTCGTGGCCATTGGCCGCATTCCCGTGAATATTTTTTGGCAGGCAAAAAAAGCCCGCCATGTTCGGCGGGCAAGACGTTCTGAAGGGAGCTGTAAAAGACTAACGCGCAAGGGGTTAAGTCAACATTAACCGCCAGGATGATTGACCAGGCCTATCGATAAGCCTATACAGGCGTGCCTGAACGCCGCGGAGCCTGCGATGCACGACGAAGACGACCTGCCCGAACCCGAGCACGACCACCTGCTCGACCCTGAATTTCTCTACGACGACCTCGAACACGAAGCCGACGCGCAAGGTGCGGAAGATGAAATCGAGGAAGACGAGCAATGGGCCGACGACCTCGACGAGCAGGACCACCCCGCCTGGTACGACGACCCCGATGACTGAGGCTCAGCGACGGTCCAGCGAGAAGCGTCCTGCGCCGGTCACCGCCAGCAACAGCAGACCGCCGACGATGCTCATGTTCTTGTAGAAGTGGATCAGATTGGCGCTGCGCTCGGGGTCGACCATGCTCCAGTAAGGGTGGCCGATCAGCGCGGTACCGAACACGAACAGCGCAAGCAGGAACGCCAGTGGCCGGGTATAGAAGCCCAGGATCAGCAGGATGCCGACGAACAATTCCATCAGCACGGCGATGGCCGCCGCCAGGGTCGGCGCAGGGGCGCCCAGCGAGCCCAGGTAACCGACCGTGCCCTCGAAGCCGATCAGCTTGCCCCAGCCGGACATCACGAACAGGACCAGCAACAGGATACGGGCCAGCAGGATGATGACGTCGCGTTGGCCGTCGAACAGGGTGTGGCGCATGGTGGCGTTCCGATAGTGGTGACAAATTCCACTCTAGCAGGTGCGCGGGATATTTCCGGAAGGCATGAAAAAGGCGCCGCGAGGGCGCCTTCAGAAAGAGTTGGTGCGAGTGGCGGGACTCGAACCCGCAAGGCTTGCGCCGACAGATTTTAAGTCTGCTGTGTATACCAATTCCACCACACTCGCACGCTTGAAAGGGTCATGGCTGACCGGCGCGCTTCAGTGCAGAAGGGCCATGCAATCAAGCGCGCTTTATAACCCACCGTTATAGCGGCGTCAACTGTACCTCGTATTTTACGGAGTGAGCGTGCGGGCGATTTCGCGCATGTGCAGCGCTGAACCCTGCAACTCGAGGGCCTTGGCATTGACGTCCGGTACCTCGGCACGGTGTATCGAATGGTGCAGGTAGCGGGCATGGCCGGTGAGGCTCAGGCCAAGCTCGTCGAGTTGCTGCGCGGCGCGCAGCAAGTCGTCCTGGAGGGTCAGCAAACGAACGTTGGTCGGCATGTCGATTCCATGAATGTGCGCAAGGCGCGCTGCACTATAGGTCAATACGGTGATAGGTCAATAAAGCGATAGATCAATACAGCGCTTGCTGCCATCGGTCCATGTAGCGGACACTCACAAGTTGTTGTTCCGCACCGAGCCGTTTTGACTAAGCTCATTTATGTTTCTCCTGCTGTGCCTGTGGAGCTCGCATGGTTTCAGCCAATCGTCCCGACCCTTTCATGCCCGCCTACCGCTATGAACAACTGGTCCAGGCGGTGGTCGACTACGCCATCTACATGCTCGACCCCTCAGGCTACGTGGTGTCCTGGAACGCGGGCGCCGAGAGCATCAAGGGTTACCGCGCAGAAGAAGTGATCGGCCGGCATTTCTCGCTGTTCTTCACGCCCCAGGACTGTCTTGACGGGCGCCCTGAGCGGTTGTTGCGCCAGGCCCTGGACCACGGCGTGGCGCAGGATGAAGGCTGGCGTGTGCGCAAGGACGGCACGCAGTTCTGGGCGCTGGCGGCGTTGGATGTGATTCGCGACCACCACGGCCAGGTCATTGGCCTGGCCAAGATCACCCGCGACATCACCGACCGCCGCGACTCGGCCCTGCAGCTCGATGCCATGCGTGCCCAGCTGTTCCAGGCGCAGAAGCTCGAGGCGCTGGGGCAGTTGACCGGTGGCCTGGCCCATGACTTCAACAACCTGCTTACCATCATCCTCAGCTCTGCGCGCCTGGCCTTGGTCAGCAAGGATGCCGCGCGGGTAAACAACCTGCTCGAACACATCCTCGACGCCGGCCAGCGTGGCGCGCAACTTACCCGGCAGCTGCTGAGCTTCGCGCGCCACCAGCAATTCAATGTCACCCAGGTGAACCCGGTGGAACTGGTCGCATCGACCCGCAGTCTGCTCGAGCATGCGCTGCCCGATGACATCGAACTGCAGGAGCAGCTCGCGCCGGACCTGCCCTTGATCGAGGCCGATGCCGGACAGTTGCAGATGGTGCTGCTCAACCTGCTGTTCAATGCCCGCGATGCCATCGAAGGCGCAGGGCGCATTTGCCTGGAGGCCAGGATGGTGACCCTGGCGGGCGAAGTGGAAGGCTTGCAGGGGCAGTTCGTACGCTTCGATGTGCACGACACCGGCCAAGGCATCGCACCGCACGTGTTGCCGCGCATCTTCGAGCCCTTCTTCACCACCAAGCCCTTCGGTAAGGGCACGGGCCTGGGCCTGAGTCAGGTGTACGGTTTCGCCAAGCAGAGCAATGGCGCCATCTGCGTGGCCAGCAATGAAGGCCAGGGTACTTGCATGAGCCTGTACCTGCCCGCCCAGCAATACGACGACCTCGAACCCAACGGGTAGGA
Organism: Pseudomonas sp. LS_2; assembly: GCF_042709235.1. Taxonomy (NCBI): domain Bacteria; kingdom Pseudomonadati; phylum Pseudomonadota; class Gammaproteobacteria; order Pseudomonadales; family Pseudomonadaceae; genus Pseudomonas; species Pseudomonas sp. LS_2. The sequence goes on from NZ_JAVAYC010000004.1 coordinate 157,420, forward strand.
AGCGACATGGTAGAAACACTCACGCGGTTGGCGACGGGAATCGATGGGCTCGATGCCGTGCTCAAGGGCGGCCTGGTGGCCGGTGCTTCCTATATCGTCCAAGGGCCGCCGGGGGCGGGCAAGACCATCCTGGCCAACCAGCTCGCCTGCAACCACGTGCGTGACGGCGGGCGGGTGCTGGTGGCGACGCTGCTCAGCGAGTCCCACGAGCGCCTGTTCCAGTACCTCTCTACCCTGGCGTTCTTCGATCCGACATTGGTGGGTGACCCGATCCAGTTCGTCAGTGCCTTCGATACCCTGGAGCAGGAAGGCCTGGATGCGGTAGTGCGCCTGCTGCGCCAGGAAATTGCCCGTCAGCACGCCAGCCTGCTGATTGTCGATGGCCTGCTCAACGCCAGGGCGCGAGCGGAAACGCCACTGGACACCAAGAAATTCGTCTCTGAACTGCAGGGGCATGCGGCATTTGCCGGCTGCACCGTGCTGCTGTTGACCAGCGCTCGGCTGGAGGAGGGCAGCCCCGAGCACACCATGGTCGACGGCGTGATCGAGCTGGGCGAGCAGACGCTCGGCAGCCGTACCGTGCGGCATATCCAGTTACGCAAGACGCGAGGTAGTGGGGCGTTGGCAGGAAGGCACGAGTGCCTGATCAGCGAGGCTGGGCTTGAGGTCTACCCGCGACTCGAAGCACTCTACAGCCTGCCCAGTTACCTGGGTTCCGAAGTGCTGAAGCGGGTGTCCACCGGTGTCGTGGCACTGGACGAGATGCTCGACGGTGGCCTGGCCGAAGGTTCGGTCAGCCTGTTGATGGGGCCTTCGGGTGTCGGCAAGACATCGCTGGGCCTGGGTTTCCTGGCCGCTTCCAGCCCCGAGGCGCCGGGCTTGCACTTTGGTTTCTACGAGCCTCCCGCGCGCCTGCGCTTGAAGGCGGCGTCGCTGGGGCTCGATTTCGTCGCCCTGGAAAACCAGGGTGCCTTGCACCTGTGCTGGCAGCCCACCACGGAGGGTTTGCTGGATCAGGTGGGCGCTCGCCTGCTGGCGCGCGTAGAAGCGCATGGCATCAAACGTGTGGTCATCGACAGCCTGGGGGCGTTTGGGCGCCTGGCCACCGACCCCGCGCGGCTCAACAGTTTCTTTCGCGCCTTGACGGGTGAGTTGCGCGCACGTGACGTCAGCGTGCTGCTGACCTGGGAGATGCGCGACCTGTTCGGCTCGGAGATCACCGCGCCAGCGCCGGATCTGTCGAGCATCGTCGACAATCTGATGCTCATGCGCTTCGTCGAACTCGAGTCGCAACTGCGGCGCATGCTGTCGATCCTCAAGGCGCGCGACAGCCACCACGACCCAGCCCCGCACGAGCTGCTCATCGGGCCCCATGGCATTACCCTGAACAAGGCTTTCGAGGGCGCCAGAGGGGTGTTATCGGGTACCGCAGTGCCCCAAGGCAGTGGCTGACAGGTGCACCCATGAACACCATCCTGATCGTCGATGACGAATACCTGATCGCCGATATCCTGGGGTTCGCGCTCGAGGACGAGGGCTTCCTGGTGGAAAAAGCCAGCAACGGTCGCAAGGCACTGGATGCGCTGAAGGAAAAACGCGTGGAGTTGGTCATCACCGACTACATGATGCCGGTGCTCAATGGCGAGGAATTGGTGCGGGCGATTCGCCAGGAGCTTGAGCTGGCGGACCTGCCGGTGATTCTCATGAGTGGTGCGCAGGCCAGCGAGGGGCGCGTCAGCCCTGAGCTGTTCGCGGCGGTGTTCGACAAGCCCTTCGACATGGACCGGATGATCGCCAAGGTGCGTGAGTTGCTCGACGCTTGAGGCAGGCTCCCGCGTCGGCGGGCAGTTCGGTCAAGCGCATCCGTGCGGCTTGATGCGGTTGGGCTCAGTGGTGGTCGTCGGCTTTTTCCGGGGCTGGGCTGCCGGCCTGGATGCGTTTGAAAATCTCTTCACGATGAACCTGAACATCTTTCGGCGCGTCAATGCCGATTCTCACTTGCATCCCCTTGACGCCCAGGATGGTGACTTTGATGTCGTCGTTGATGACGATGCTTTCGCAAACCTTACGGGTGAGTATCAGCATGTAGTTCTCCTTAGTGATGAAATAAACCGCGAGGCCAGTTGCCACGGCGGCGGGAGCCTGTCCCTCTTCCTTCTCATTAAAGACGCTTTCGGGGGATATTAATTCCCCCTCAGATAAATTCTCTTGCCTGTCTTCAGTTGCAGGTGCCGATGGAAACCAGGGTAGCGTCGATCAGCGAAGGTGCTCGGTGGCAAGGATAGGGTGCTTCATCGCAGATGGGAAATTTCTCTGCTCTATGTGAGGCATAGTCTTTGGCAGCTGCCAGTTAAATTACCTCTAGAGCTTCCAGAAAGCGCAGCAAAGCCACTTCCTCCAGCTCCAGCCCCTTGCGTGCCCGTACCCGTGGCAAGTCCGCAAGGCGCCCAAGTTCGAAGTGTTCCAGCACCGCAGGGTGGATATAGCAGCGCCGGCACACCGCTGGTGTGTTGCCCAGGCGCGTGGCCACCTGCCTGACCGTGGCCGTCACCTGGCGCCGGGCTTCGCTCTGCGGCTCCCAGGCCAACGGGCGCAGCAGTTCCAGCGCGAGGGCGCTACCGGCCCAGGTGCGGTAGTCCTTGGCGGTGAAATCGGCGCCGGTGAGTTGCTGGAGGAACTGGTTCACCTCGCTGGAGCCCACGCTATGGCGCTCACCGTTTTCATCCAGGTACTGGAACAGCGCCTGCCCCGGCAGTTCCATGCAGCGCTTGACCAGCGCGGCCAGGCGGCGGTCGCGCAGGGTGACGTCATGCTCCACGCCGCGTTTGCCACGGAACTGGAAACGGATGGTGCTGCCGCGTACCTGCACATGGCGATTGCTGAGGGTGGTCAGGCCATAGGACTGGTTGTCGCGCAGGTACTCGCGGTTGCCGATGCGAATCAGCGTGCTGTCGAGCAGGCTGACCACCAGCGCCATTACTTTCTCCCGGTCCAGGCCCGGTCGCGCCAGGTGCAGGTCCAGTTGCTTGCGCAGGTTGGGCAGGGCCTGGGCGAAGGCCAGCATGCGCCCGTACTTGTGCTGGTCGCGCAGCACGCGCCACTCTGCGTGGTAGCGGTACTGCTTGCGCCCTCGGGCATCGCGTCCGGTGGCTTGCAGGTGGCCGTGGGGGTCGAGGCAGATCCACACATCGGTGTAGGCCGGCGGGATCACCAGCGCGGCGATACGCGCCAGGGTTTCGCTGTCGCGTACGCGCTCGCCCGCAGGGTCGAGGTAGATGAAACGGTCGCGCCAGCGGCGCCGGCTCAGTCCCGGTTGGCTGTCGTCGACGTAGTGCAGGGTTCGCGGCAGGCGGATCTCGGACATCGCGCACTCCATTGGCAGTCATCTGAGCAATGGACAACGCCTGTACGACGGTTGCTCAGCCCAACAGCGCTACCGACTTGATCTGTGCCCACAAGGCCTGCCCTGGGTGCAGCTCGAGTTGGTCGGCCGAGAAGCGCGTGATGCGCGCCAGCAGGGCATTGCCAGCGGCATCCAGGCTCACCAGCACATGTGCCGGGTTGTCGGCCGGGCGGCATTGGCGAACGATCACCGGCAGGCGGTTGAGAATGCTCGAGGTGCTGTCCTGGCTCAGGCTGAGGCTGACGTCACGCGCCTGTACCTTCACCCGCAAGCTGCTGCCCGGCGCTTGCGGCGGGTGGGCGATGCGCAGCAACGGGCCGGGTTCGCCGGGCAGGCGCAGGTCCAGCAATTCATAGTGCGGGTCATGCCCGCTGACCCGGCCTTCGAGCACCACGCCTGCGTCCTCGCCCTGGGCCAGCGACAGGTCCAGGCGCGCCAGGGTTTCGCCGATCGGGCCGCTGGCGGTTGCCTGGCCCTGCTCGAGCAGCACCAGGTGGTCGGCCAGGCGTGCCACTTCGTCCTGGGCGTGGCTGACGTACACCACCGGGATCTCCAGCTCGTCGTGAAGGCGTTCCAGGTACGGCAGGATCTCGCGTTTGCGAGGGCCATCCAGGGCTGCCAGCGGCTCGTCCATGAGCAACAAGCGCGGGCTGCTGAGCAGGGCGCGGGCGATACCGACCCGCTGCGCCTCGCCGCCGGACAGCGTGGCGGGCCGCCGCGCCAGCAGGTGACCGATACCCAGCAGTTGGCAGGCTTGCTCGAGGCTGACCTTGCGTTCGCTCGCCGCGATCCGGCGCCAACCGAACGCCAGGTTGCCGCGCACCGACAGATGCGGGAACAGGCTGGCCTCCTGGAACACATAGCCTACCGGGCGCTGATGCGGGGGGATGAACAGGCCACGGGAAGAGTCCTCCCAGACCTCGCCATTGACCTCTACATAGGCGACGCTGGCGCGCTCCAGGCCCGCCAGGCAGCGCAGGCAGGAGGTCTTGCCGGAGCCGGAATGGCCGAACAGCGCACTGATGCCGCGCCCTGGCAGGTGCAGGTCGACATCCAGGGTGAAAGCATCACGCGCAAGGTTCAGGCGTGCGTGTATCGATGCGCTCATTTCAGCTCCAGCCCGTCTTGCCACGGCGGCCAGCATAAAGCATCAGCAACACCAGGAAGGAGAACACCAGCATGGCCCCTGCCAGCCAGTGCGCTTGCGGATAGGCCATGGCCTCGACGTGATCGAAGATCTGCACCGAGACCACGCGGGTCTTGTCGGGAATATTGCCGCCGATCATCAGCACCACGCCGAACTCGCCCACGGTATGGGCAAAACCAAGGATGCTGGCGGTGACGAAGCCTGGGCGGGCCAGAGGCAGTACCACGTGAATGAACGTGTCCCAAGGGCTGGAGCGCAGCGTCGCGGCCACTTCCAGCGGGCGCTCGCCGATGGCGGCAAAGGCGTTCTGCAAGGGCTGCACCACGAACGGCATGGAGTACACCACCGAGCCTATCACCAGCCCCGCGAAGCTGAACACCACGGTGCCCAGCCCCAGGGCCTGGGTCGCCTGGCCGATCCAGCCGTGGGGGCCGAGGGCGATCAGCAGGTAGAAGCCGATCACCGTCGGCGGCAACACCAAGGGCAGCGCCACCACCGCGCCGATCGGGCCGCGCAGCCATGAGCGGGTGCGCGCCAGCCACCAGGCGATTGGCGTACCCACCAGCAACAGGATCACCGTGGTCAGGCTGGCCAGCTTGAAGGTCAGCCAGATCGCGCCGAAGTCACTGGCGTCGAGCGGCATCAGAGTGCATAGCCATAGGATTTGATCACCGCGGCGGCTTTCGGGCCCTTGAGGTATTCGACCAGTGCCTTGGCGGCTGGGTTGTCCTTGCCTTTGTTGAGGATGACCGCGTCCTGGCGGATCGGATCGTGCAGGTTGGCTGGCACGATCCAGGCCGAGCCGCTGCTGACCTTGCCGTCCTTGTAGATCTGCGAAAGCGCCACGAAGCCCAGCTCGGCGTTGCCGGTGGAGACGAACTGGAAGGCCTGGGTGATGTTCTGGCCTTCGACCAGCTTGCCCTTGGTGGCTTCGGTCAGCTTGAGCTTGTCTAGCACCTGGGTGGCAGCCAGGCCGTAGGGCGCGGTTTTCGGGTTGGCGATGGACAGGTGCTTGTACTCGTTTTTCTTCAGTACTTCGCCTTTGGCGTCGACATAGCCTTCCTTGGCCGACCACAGCGCCAGGGTGCCGATGGCGTAGGTGAAGCGTGAGCCTTCGACGATTTGCTTTTCCTGCTCGAGCTTGGCCGGGGTGCTGTCGTCGGCGGAGAAGAACACTTCGAACGGCGCGCCGTTCTTGATCTGGGCATAGAACTGGCCGGTAGCACCGAAGGAGGCGATCAGCTTGTGACCGGTGTCCTTCTCGAAGTCCTTGGCGATCGCCTGGATCGGCGCTGTAAAGTTGGCGGCGACCGCCACCTGGACTTCGTCGGCCCAAGCGCTGTTGACGACGATCAGGCTGGCTAGAGCGCTGGCGGCCAGGTGGGGCAGGCGAATACGCATGGGACGTTCCTTGAGGTGGGTTATCGTTATGGTGCCGACTATATAGCGATAGGCCAGCCATCGGGAAGGGCAGGGGGCTGAAAAAAACAGGGGGGTCAGGCCGCGCCGAGCTGCGTCGGCGCGTTGTCGGCGAAGGGGCGAATCAATGCCCTGGGTTCAGGGCGCAGGCGTGCAGCAGGGCGCTTAGAGCGCCTTGCTGACCTGGATGTCGCTGACCTTGTCGGCATCATCGCCGTGGATCTTGCGCAGCGCCTGCAAGGCTTGTTCGTGAGAGGCGTCGGGCATCAGGGCGAAATCCCAGCGACGTTGGCCATCGAGCTTGTACTTGATCACATACTTGGTGGTCTGGGTCATGGGGTTATCCGAGCTTGGACGAAGAGCGGCGAACGATCTTGATCTTGTGGGTGAAGGCCGGCTTGCGCGTTACCGAGATCGGGCGCGTGGTCACGGTGTCGAGGGTGATGTTCCAGAAGCCGGTGCTGGGCACGGTGATCCTGGCCGGGAAACGGTCGAAGGCGCCACCGTGGTAGGTATGCCGGCCGCCATTCTTGAAGCTGCGGAAGTTGGCGTCGTTCATCAGGCGGATGTTGCAGCGCTGGGAGCACTCGATGACGACGACATCGTCCTCGTTGAGGTGCTCGCGCTGGTGTACGAATTTCATGTGAGGCTCCGCAAGGTAGGGTTCTGCAAACGCGCAAGATACCATGATGTCGTGGTTGCCTGCCGCGTTCGACCATTGCGCAAGGATAAATCTGCCAGAGCAGGGAGCAAACTTGCCCCGCCGTTGTCAGACGCATTTTCAAGGTGGAGGTAGTGGAGCATGAAGTGGTTGATGGCGGCGTTCGCGGTGGCGCTGGGTGGCTGTGCAAGTGTCTCGGAGCTGGAACAGTCGCGTGAAACCATAGACGTGATTTCTGGCAAGACGCCCCGGGAGTACGCCGACTGCGTCAAAGGCAAGCTGGCCGACAGCCGCGACCCGTTGGTGGAAGAGGAGCGCGGCGATGGGCTGCGCCTGCTGGTGCCGCAAAAGCTCAGCGCCGGCGACGCCCCGGCAGCCTTGCTGGACATCGACAAGCGCGGCAGCGGCAGCGCGATCAAGGTGTATGAGCGGCTGAACAACTTCCCGTTGCGCCCCGGTGATGTGCGCACGGCGGCAACCGCGTGCATCTCTGGCTCTTGACCTGGCTCAACGAACCATGAATTAACCGGCCTCCAGCTTGCCCTTGGGCGGCTGAGTCGTTGTTTCGATCAACCTTGCAAGCCTAGTATCCATTTCTTATGTCTTTTAAGACTAAGCTTATAGCCAGAGAAATGGAGCTTCCTGATGAAACCGTTGAGTCGTGCCTTGGTCGGCAGTTTGCTGATCTTGGGCTGGCCGGCGGCGCATGCCGCCGATGGCCAGAAAATCTTCAACCAGGGCGGGCAGAACCCCGCCGCCATGGCTTGCCTGGGGTGCCATGGCGCGGACGGCAAGGGTATCGCCGCTGCGGGTTTTCCCCGGTTGGCCGGGTTGTCCGCTGGCTACCTGGCCAAGCAGCTGAGGGATTTTCGCAGTGGCACGCGCCGGCAGCCGGTAATGGAGCCGCTGGCCAAGGCAATGAGCGAAGATGAAATCCTCGCCGTCAGCCAGTACCTGGCGACGTTGCCCGCCGACCCTGCGCCCGAGCTGCGCCGCCAACAGATCGCCCCCGACCCCATCACCCGCCTGGCCTTGTATGGCGACTGGCAGCGCAACATCCCAGGTTGCGTGCAGTGCCACGGTCCCGGCGGCAGCGGCATCGGCGAGCACTTCCCGCCCTTGGCCGGACAACCCGCAGCCTACCTCGTCGCACAACTCGATGCCTGGCGCGCCGGCAGCCGCAGCAACGATCCTAACCAACTGATGGTTGGCGTGGCCAAGGCCATGACCGCCGATGAGGTCAAGGCCATCGCTGCGTTCTTCGCCCAGCCCGCTCGCCAGGAGGCCAAGCCATGAAAGCCTTGATTCCAGCCGCACTGCTGGTGGCCATTGGCGGCGCTCAGGCCGCGAACATCGCCATGGAAGACCAGTCACAGCTCAAGGTGCCCGCGCAGCAGGCGGCACCATTGTTCAGCCCGCCCGCGGAAAATACCCTGCCGGACAACGCCTTCGGCAAGATGGTGCGTGAGGGCCACGCATTGTTCGTCGACACCCGGCGGCTGATGCCCGAGGCCGTGGGCAATGGCATGAACTGCAGCAACTGCCACCTCGACCAGGGTCGCATGGCGCACTCTGCGCCGCTGTGGGGCGCCTACCCGATGTACCCCGCGTATCGCAAGAAGAACGACAAGGTCAACACCTATGCCGAGCGTATCCAGGGCTGCTTTCAGTTCAGCATGAACGGCACGCCACCCGCCGCCGATAGCCCGCAGATGACTGCCTTGAGCGTGTATTCCTACTGGCTGTCGACTCAGGCACCTACAGGCGTCGAGATCCCTGGACGGGGTTATCCGGAGGTCGCCCAGCCTGCCGATGGCTACGACTTCAAGCGCGGCGAGCAGGTGTACCGCGAGCAGTGTGCTATCTGCCATGGCGACAATGGGGAGGGCCAGAAAGTGGCGGGCGAGTACGTGATGCCGCCGCTGTGGGGCAAGGACGCATACAACTGGGGCGCTGGCATGCACCGGATCAACACGGCGGCCTCGTTCATCAAGCACAACATGCCGCTGGGCAGACCCGGCAGCCTCAGCGACCAGCAGGCGTGGGACGTGGCTGCGTGGATCAACCGCCACGAGCGGCCACAGGACCCTCGGCTGGTGGAGGGCTCGATCGAGAAGACGCGGGTGAAGTTCCATGCCAACGACGGGGTCAACCTGTATGGGCAGAAGGTTGATGGCGTGCTGGTCGGGCAGGGCTTGTAACCTCGGCGTCCCGCGACTGTCACCGCCCTGCAACCACCCTCGGGTAGCAATGGCCGTCATCTTCCTCAAGGAGTGCGGCCATGGAACTCTGTGTGATCGGGGCGGGGTATGTGGGGCTGGTTACAGCGGCGTGTTTCGCGCAAATGGGCAACCGTGTGGTGTGCCTGGAGCGCGACCAGGCGCGCCTCGCACAGCTGCGCCAGGGCCAGTGCCCGATCTACGAGCCCGGCTTGGCACCCCTGGTGCAGGAGGGGCTGCACAGCGGCCAACTGATCTTCACCGAGGGTTGGGAGCAGGCCTTGGCCCGCGCCGAGGTGGTGTTCATCGCCGTGGGCACGCCAAGCCAGGAGGATGGCTCGGCCGATCTGCAACATGTGCTGGCCGTGGCCGACAGCCTGGGCCGTCAACTGCGCCGTGCCTGCCTGGTGGTGAACAAGTCTACCGTGCCGGTCGGTACTGCCGAGCGTGTGGCCCGGCATATCGGCGTTGGCCTGCGCGCGCGTGGCGCGGGCATCCAGGTGGAGGTGGCGAGCAACCCGGAGTTCCTCAAGGAGGGCAGTGCGGTCGAGGACTTCATGCGCCCGGACCGCATCATCATCGGCACCGACAGCGAAGCCGCCAGCCAATGCCTGCAACGCCTCTACGCGCCGTTCGTGCGCAACCGCGAGCGGGTGCTGGTCATGACCCCGCGCGCCGCCGAGTTCAGCAAGTACGCGGCCAATGCCTTTCTGGCGACCAAGGTGTCATTCATCAACGAACTGGCGGGCCTGTGCGCTCACCTGGACGTTGACATCGAACAGGTACGCCGGGGCATCGGCAGTGACCGGCGCATTGGCAGCCACTTCATCTACGCCGGTTGCGGCTATGGTGGCTCGTGCTTTCCCAAGGATGTGCGGGCGCTGATCCACACTGCCGAACAGCAAGGCTACCGGCCGGCGATCCTGCAAGCGGTGCAGGCCCGCAATGCCGAGCAGAAAACCCTGCTGTTCCGCGCCTTGCAGCAGCATTTCGGCGGCTTCCTGCGTGGCCGTACCGTGGCCTTGTGGGGCCTGGCGTTCAAGCCCGGTACCGACGACTTGCGCGAGGCGCCGAGCCTGGTGCTGCTCGATGCCCTGCTGGCTGCCGGGGCCCGCGTGCAGGCCTGCGACCCGGCCGCGTTGGCGGGGGTAGCGGCGGCCTACCCAGAGGCGCTTGCCAGTGGCCAGTTGCGCTTGGGCGAAGACCCTTACACATGCGTGGACGGCGCCGATGCACTGGTGCTGGTGACCGAATGGAAGCAATTCCGCCAGCCGGATTTTCGCCGGGTTCGTGGCCTGATGCGTATGCCGGTGCTGTTCGATGGACGCAATATTTACGATCCGTTTGAACTTACCGCGCTGGGTTATCTCTATCATGGCATTGGTCGGCCACAGGTGGGGCATTGTAAGGTGACCGCCGCCTGATTAGACTGCGCCGAATATCACAGGCCCAGCCCTTGTTTAAGGATGTATATGATCAAGAAATGCTTGTTCCCGGCAGCCGGTTACGGCACCCGCTTCCTGCCCGCTACCAAAGCCATGCCCAAGGAAATGCTGCCGGTGGTGAACAAGCCACTGATCCAGTACGGCGTCGAAGAGGCCCTGGACGCCGGCCTGAGCGAAATCTCCATCGTTACCGGCCGCGGTAAGCGTGCGCTGGAAGACCACTTCGACATCAGCTATGAGCTGGAAAACCAGATCAAGGGCACCGACAAGGAAAAATACCTGGTCGGTATCCGCCGTCTGTTGGACGAGTGCTCGTTCTCCTACACCCGCCAGACCGAAATGAAAGGCCTGGGCCACGCCATCCTCACTGGCCGCCCGCTGATCGGCGACGAGCCGTTCGCCGTGGTACTGGCCGACGACCTGTGCGTAAACCCCGATGGCGACGGCGTACTGACCCAGATGGTCAAGCTGTACAAGCAGTTCCGCTGCTCGATCGTTGCCATCCAGGAAGTCGATCCGCAGGAGACCAACAAGTACGGCGTGATCGCCGGCGACATGATCCGCGACGACATCTTCCGCGTGACCAACATGGTCGAGAAGCCCAAGCCCGAAGACGCCCCGTCGAACCTGGCGATCATCGGCCGCTACATCCTGACCCCGGATATCTTCGACATCATCGAGAGCACCGAGCCGGGCAAGGGTGGCGAGATCCAGATCACCGACGCGCTGCTGCAACAAGCCAAGAACGGTTGCGTGATTGCCTACAAGTTCAAGGGCAAGCGCTTTGATTGCGGCGGTGCCGAGGGCTACATCGACGCCACCAACTTCTGCTTCGAGAACTACTACAAGACCGGCAAGGCCTACTAAGGCGCCGTTCGCGTACGGCGCTTGCAGCCGACCAGAAAAAGAGCCACCCTCGGGTGGCTTTTTTTGTGGAGTCTGGAAAGTGGCCTACGATTTTGATCTGTTCGTGATTGGTGCCGGTTCCGGCGGTGTGCGCGCCGCGCGTTTCGCTGCGGGCTTTGGTGCGAAAGTGGCGGTAGCCGAAAGCCGCTACCTGGGTGGCACTTGTGTCAACGTCGGCTGCGTGCCGAAGAAGCTGCTGGTGTATGGCGCCCATGTCGCCGATGAGCTCGAGCAGGCCGCAGGCTTCGGCTGGACCCTCGAGGAAGGGCATTTCGACTGGGGTACGCTGATCGCCAACAAGAACCGCGAAATCGAGCGCCTCAACGGCATCTACCGCAACCTGCTGGTCAACAGCGGCGTGACCCTGCTGCAGGGGCATGCGCGGATCACCGGCCCCAACCAGGTGGAAGTCGAGGGCCAGCGCTACAGCGCCGCCAATATCCTCATCGCCACCGGCGGCTGGCCGCAGGTACCGGACATTCCCGGTAAGGAACTGGCGATCACCTCCAACGAAGCGTTCTACCTCAAGGAGCTGCCGCGGCGCGTGCTGGTGGTCGGTGGTGGCTACATCGCCGTGGAGTTTGCCGGCATCTTCCAAGGCCTGGGCGCCGACACCCGCTTGCTGTACCGCGGCGACCTGTTCCTGCGCGGCTTCGACGGCTCGGTGCGCACCCACCTGAAGGAAGAGTTGGAAAAGCGCGGCCTGGACTTGCAGTTCAATGCCGATATCCAGCGCATCGACCAACAGGCCGACGGCAGCCTCAAGGCTACCCTCCTGGACGGCCGAGAGCTGGTTGCCGACTGCGTGTTCTATGCCACCGGGCGCCGTCCTATGCTCGACAACCTGGGCCTTGAGAACACCGGCGTAGAGCTCGACGAGCGCGGTTTCATCCGTGTCGACGAGCAGTACCGCACTACCGCACCTTCGGTGTATGCCCTCGGCGATGTGATCGGTCGTGTGCAGCTCACCCCGGTGGCGCTGGCCGAGGGAATGGCCGTGGCACGCCAGCTGTTCAAGCCTGAGCAGTACCGCCCGGTGGATTACCAGAACATCCCGACCGCGGTGTTCAGCCAGCCACCGATCGGCACCGTGGGCCTTACTGAAGAGGACGCGCTCAAAGCCGGGCACAAGGTGCAAATCTTCGAAAGCCGCTTCCGGGCGATGAAGCTGACCCTGACGGACATCCAGGAAAAGACCCTGATGAAGCTGGTGGTGGACGCCGACACCGACAAGGTGCTGGGCTGCCACATGGTCGGGCCGGATGCCGGCGAGATCATCCAGGGCCTGGGGATCGCCCTGAAGGCTGGCGCTACCAAACAGCAGTTCGACGAAACCATTGGCGTGCACCCGACGGCTGCCGAGGAATTCGTGACGATGCGTACAGCCACGCGCTGACCCACCGAGTCGGGGCCGCTTGCGCGGCCCCGCGCAATCCTTTGCTCAGCTCATTCCCTTCTATTAATAAACGCCGGTTATAGCCAAAACCAATCAATTGCATGAGGTTTGCCAATGAGCCTTTCACAGGCTCGTTGGTTAGGATTCTCTCCGTCAACGATTTCAAACCCCCTGAAGGAGAGTCTCCTGTGCCAATCATCAACAGCCAAGTCAAACCGTTCAACGCCACTGCCTACCACAAAGGCGAATTCGTTCAGGTGAGCGAAGCCGACCTGAAAGGCAAATGGTCCGTCGTATTCTTCTACCCAGCAGACTTCACTTTCGTCTGCCCGACCGAACTGGGCGACCTCGCTGACAACTACGCCGAGTTCCAGAAGCTGGGCGTTGAAATCTACGGCGTGTCCACCGACACCCACTTCACCCACAAAGCCTGGCACGACACCTCGGACACCATCGGCAAGATCCAGTACCCGCTGATCGGTGACCCGACCCACATCATCTCGCGTAACTTCGACGTGCTGATCGAAGAAGCTGGCCTGGCTGACCGCGGTACCTTCGTGATCAACCCGGAAGGCCAGATCAAGATCGTCGAACTGAACGACGGTGGTGTTGGCCGTGACGCCAGCGAGCTGCTGCGCAAGGTCAAGGCTGCCCAGTACGTCGCCGCCCACCCAGGCGAAGTCTGCCCGGCCAAGTGGAAAGAAGGCGAAGCCACCCTGGCCCCGTCCCTGGACCTGGTCGGCAAGATCTAAGACCGTGCGCCAGATCCGGGCGGTGAGCAACCGCCACGCTTGAGTTCTTCACCGCCCCGAAAAACGCCCGGGCGACCTCGCCTGGGCGTTTTTATTTACATGCTTGAAATAAGGAATCGCCCGTATGTTGGACGCCACGCTTAAATCGCAACTGAAAACCTACCTCGAGCGGGTCACCCAGCCTATCGAGATCGTCGCCTCCCTCGACGACGGTGCGAAGTCCCGCGAAATGCACGACTTGCTGGTGGAAATCGCCGGCCTGTCGAACCTCATTACCCTGAGCGCGGACGGTAGCGATGCCCGTCGCCCCTCGTTCTCGCTCAACCGCCCAGGGGGCGATATCAGCCTGCGCTTCGCCGGCATCCCCATGGGTCACGAATTCACCTCGCTGGTACTGGCGCTGCTGCAAGTTGGCGGTCACCCGTCCAAGGCCAGCGCGGAAGTGATCGAGCAGATCCAGGCGATCGACGGTGAGTTCCTGTTCGAGACCTACTTCTCGCTGTCCTGTCAAAACTGCCCGGACGTGGTCCAGGCGCTGAACCTGATGGCAGTGCTCAACCCCAACATCCGCCACGTCGCCATCGATGGCGCGCTGTTCCAGGATGAAGTGGAAAGCCGCAAGATCATGGCGGTACCGAGCATCTACCTGAACGGTGAAGTGTTCGGCCAGGGCCGCATGGGCCTGGAAGAGATCCTCGGCAAGATCGACACCAGCGCCGGGACTCGCCAGGCCGAGAAGATCAACGCCAAGGACGCCTTCGATGTGCTGGTGGTTGGCGGTGGCCCCGCTGGCGCCGCTGCTGCGATCTATGCAGCGCGCAAAGGCATTCGTACCGGCGTTGCCGCCGAGCGTTTCGGCGGCCAGGTGCTCGACACCCTGGCCATCGAGAACTTCATCTCGGTGCAGGAGACCGAAGGGCCGAAGCTGGCTACGGCCTTGGAAGAGCACGTCAAGCAGTACGAAGTCGACATCATGAACCTGCAGCGCGGCGAGTCGCTGGTTCCCGCCACCGATGGCGGCCTGCACGAAGTGCGTCTGGCCAGCGGTGCCTCGCTCAAGGCCAAGACCGTGATCCTCGCCACCGGTGCGCGCTGGCGCGAAATGAACGTGCCGGGCGAGCAGGAGTACCGCTCCCGTGGCGTGGCTTACTGTCCGCACTGCGATGGCCCGTTGTTCAAGGGCAAGCGCGTGGCGGTGATCGGTGGCGGCAACTCGGGTGTGGAAGCGGCCATCGACCTGGCGGGTATCGTCGCTCAGGTGACTCTGATCGAGTTCGACAGCCAACTGCGTGCCGACGCCGTGCTGCAACGCAAGCTGCACAGCCTGCCGAACGTCAAGGTGATCACCAGCGCGCTGACCACCGAGGTGCTGGGCAATGGCGAGAAGGTCAACGGCCTGCGCTACAAGGACCGCACGACCGATGAACTGCACACCGTGGAGCTTGAAGGTATCTTCGTGCAGATTGGCCTGTTGCCGAACACCGACTGGCTCAAGGGCACTGTCGAGTTGTCGCCGCGTGGCGAGATCATCGTCGATGCCAAGGGCCAGACCAATATCCCTGGCGTGTTCGCCGCCGGTGACGTGACCACGGTGCCTTACAAGCAGATCGTCATCGCGGTAGGCGAGGGCGCCAAGGCCTCGCTGGCGGCGTTCGACCACCTGATCCGTACCTCCGCACCGGCCTGAAGCTGATAGCGGGACAGAAAAACGCCGCCGTTTCGTGAGAAACGGCGGCGTTTTTTTTCGTGGAAGGTTCAGGCTCATCGGCTGTCTATCATTAAGCCCAGGCCTTTACGGAATACCGCCATGACCCTGATAAGCCGCGAACCCTGGTGGCTGGTGCCGCCCGAACCCGGTCAGCAGGAGCAGGACCTGCACTGGGGCTACCTGGAGATCTACGCCGACGGCCGCACCGTGTTCGTCGACCAACGCCCCAGCGACCGTGAGCTGGCCGAGCGCAAGAGCTGCCGCAATTTTCCCGAGCCGGAATAACCTGGCTCAGCCCTCCAGTTGTGCCAGGCGGGCTTCCAGGGCGGCGACTCGCGCTTCCAGTGCTTCGATCCGTTCATCCGAGGCGCCGCCGCTACGCTCGCCAGCACCTTGCTGGCGTGCCGCAAGAATCGTCTCGATTTCCGCCGGGTCGCCCAAGGCATGGGTGTAGCGGTCTTCTCGCTGTCCGGCCTGGCGTGGCAGGTGCAACGCCAGCTCGCGCGATACCAGGCGTTCGAGCTGATGCTGGAGCTGCTCGGCGTCCTCGAACTCATGCAGACGGTTGCTGCGGGTCAGCAGCTCGTTCACGGTTTGCGGCCCGCGCAGGAACATCAACCCCATCAGCACCAATTGCGCGGGCACCAGTTCCAGCGCCTTGTCCACCCGCTGCTCCCAGCGGTCGGCGCGGCTGCCCATCTGCAGACGGGTCATGCCCTGCGCCTCGAGGGCGCGAAGGGCCTGGCCGACCTGGCCGGGGGAGAGGTTCATCACCGGCTCCCGGCTGGTCTTCTGGTTACAGGCCAATACCAGGGCATTGAGGGTCAGCGGGTAGGTTTCCGGGTTGGTGGCCTGCTTCTCGATCAGCGCGCCAAGCACGCGAACCTCGATGCTGCTGAAGCGGCCTTCGCCTGCGGTTCTGTGTTCTGACATGGCCCTGTCTCATTGCGAGGAAAAAGGCCCCTAGCCTAGGCGTTGCATCGGGCTTAGGCAATCGTGGGGCTGCGTGGCAGCCCCGGTAAGTTCAAGCCGCGCGTCGTTCCATGGCTTGGCATGCGGCGGCGGTGAACAGCACGTCGGTGGAGGAGTTCAGTGCGGTTTCCGCCGAGTCCTGCAAAACACCGATGATGAAGCCGACCGCCACCACCTGCATGGCCACCTCGCTGGGAATGCCGAACAGGCTGCAGGCCAGCGGAATCAGCAGCAGCGAGCCACCGGCCACGCCCGAGGCGCCGCAGGCACACACCGCAGCCACGACGCTGAGCAGCACTGCGGTCGGAAGGTCGACAGCAATGCCCAGGGTGTGCACTGCGGCCAGGGTCAGTACGGTGATGGTGATGGCCGCCCCGGCCATGTTGATGGTCGCGCCCAGTGGGATCGACACCGAATAGGTGTCCTCATGCAGGCCCAGGCGTTGCGACAGCGCCAGGTTGACCGGAATGTTGGCTGCCGAGCTGCGGGTGAAGAAGGCCGTGATGCCGCTTTCGCGCAGGCACATCAGTACCAGCGGGTAGGGGTTGCGGCGGATCTTCCAGAATACGATCAGCGGGTTGACCACCAGGGCGACGAACAGCATGCAGCCTATCAGCACCACCAGCAGATGCAGGTAGCCGAGCAGGGCGTCCAGGCCCGATTGTGCGAGGGTCGCGCTGACCAGGCCGAAGATCCCCAGCGGAGCGAAGCGGATGACCACGCGTACGATCAGGGTCACACCGTTGGACAGGTCCTCGACCACCGTGCGGGTGGTGTCGTTGGCATGGCGCAGTGCAACGCCCAGACCGATGGCCCAGGTCAGGATACCGATGAAGTTGCCGTCCATCAGGGCGGTTATCGGGTTGGCTACGGCGCTGAGCGCAAGGTTCTGCAGCACCTCGCTGATACCACCTGGTGCGCTGAGGTGCGCGTCGCCGCTTTCCAGGACCAGCGTCGAGGGGAAGGCCATGCTGGCGACGACTGCAACCACCGCTGCAGCGAAGGTGCCCAGCAGGTACAGCCAGAGGATCGGGCGGATGTGGGTTTCCTGGCCATGGCGATGGTTGGCGATGGAGGCCATCACCAGGATGAACACCAGCACCGGGGCCACGGCCTTGAGGGCCGAGACGAACACTTTGCCGAGGAAGGCCAGGTCGAGGGCGATGGCAGGGGCAAGCAAGGCCAGTGCGATACCGGCCACCAGGCCGATGACGATCTGGGTCACCAGGCTGGTGCGGTTGAGCAGACGAAGGACGGGGGACATGTGGAACGTAATCTCGGGTTTGAACGAATCGGCGATCTTAACACAGGGATCTGTAGGCATTTTCCGCGTGGTTGCCCGGCAATCAGCGGTGGGTCCTTCGCGGGCAAGCCCACTCCTATATGATCTGTGCCGTACCTGTAGGGGGGGGGCCGCGAAGGGGGCACCACGGCTCACCAGTTGAACAACTCCCGCCGCGCCCCCTCGGTAATCGCCACGATGCCAGGGTGCTTGACCTTGCGTTCCACCGAAATGGCATAGAACGACTCGTGTACCGCCTCGGTCTGGCCGATCAACTGCACCCCGTACTGGCGACACACCTCGTCGGCGATCACGCTCGGGGCCACGAAGATGCCGCTGCCGGACTGGCCGAAGGCCTGCATCAAGGCGCTGTCATCGAACTCGCCGATGATGCGCGGCTGTACCTGCTGTTCGGCCAGCCAGCGCAGCAGTCGGCTGCGTACCACGGTCTCCTGGCCCGGCACCAGCAATGGCGCATCGTCCAGGCAAGCGGGGAAGGGGCGCGAATAGCGTTGGGCCAGGGCAGGGGTTGCGAAGAAACTCAGGCCGCATTCCCCCAGTTTCTGGCTATAGCCCTTGATATCCAGGTGGCTGGGCATGGGGCTGTCGGAGATCACCAGGTCCAGGCGCTGGATCGCCAGGTCGCCTAGCAGGCGCTCGAGTTTGTCTTCGCGGCAGTTGATACGCAAAGCCTCGTCCAATTCCATGGTCGGCGCCAGCAGCCGGTAGACAATGGATTTCGGCACCACGTCGGCAACCCCCACGCGAAACAGGATCTGCTCCTGCGGCCCTGCGCGCAGCAGCGCCTCCAGCTCGCTGCCGATCTGGAACATCTGTTCTGCATAGGCCAGCGTCTGGCGACCGGTTTCGGTCAGCTCCAGCTGGCGGCCTACGCGCTGGAACAATTCCAGGTTGTAGGTCTGTTCGAACAGGCTGATCTGACCGCTGATGGTTTGCGGGGTGAGATTCAGTTGCTCGCTGGCGCGGGTGATACTGCCGGTACGGGCGACCACCCAAAAGTAGTGCAGTTGGCGGTAGTTGAGCATCGTGACGGTTCGATTCGTAAAAACCGAAGTATAACCGCTGAAAATACGAATTTTCCTGAAGTATTGTGTTCTTTAGAATGCCCTCCCATCAGGCGTCCTGTGTGTCGCCGAGATATCGACAAGCGAGGACCCCATGCTACAACTGAAATCCATCGGCACTCCGCTGGTGCTGGCCTTGGCGCTGTTCGCCATGGCGGGCTGCGACCAAGCCGAGAAGTCCGCCCAGAAAATGCTCGATCAGGCCGCTGAATCGGCCAAGCAGGCGATCGACAAGACCAACGACGCCGCCCAGCAGGCCTTGAACGAGGCCATTGGCAGCGAAGGCAACAAGGCCCAGGACGGCGACGACAAGAAAGACACCCAGGACATCTGATCGAAGGAACACCCCATGGAATACTTGCTGGAACTCGCCGCGAGCCCGACCGCATGGATCGCATTGGCCACCCTGGTGGCGATGGAAGTCGTGCTGGGTATCGACAACCTGATCTTCATCTCGATCCTGACCAACAAGCTGCCCGAGGCCTACCGCTCGAAGGCGCGGCGCATCGGCATCAGCATGGCGTTGATCATGCGCCTGGCGCTGCTCAGCACCGTGGCCTGGATCGTCCAGTTGACCGACCCGGTCATCGAACTGTTTGGCAAGGCGTTCTCCTGGAAAGACATGATCCTGATCGCCGGTGGCCTGTTCCTGCTGTGGAAGGCGACCAAGGAGATCCACGAAAGCGTCGACCCGCATGGTGCCAAGGAAGAGTCCAAGGTCGGCTCTACCGTGACCCTGGGCTTCGCCGCGGCGATCTTCCAGATCCTGCTGCTGGACATCGTGTTCTCGGTCGACAGCATCATCACCGCCGTGGGCATGACCGAGCACCTGCCGATCATGATCATCGCCGTGGTCGCTGCCGTGATCGTGATGATGGTGGCCGCCGATCCGCTGGCCAATTTCATCAACGAGAACCCGACCGTGGTCATGCTGGCCCTGGGCTTCCTGATCATGATTGGCATGACCCTGATCGCCGAGGGCTTCGGTGCCCACGTACCGAAAGGCTACGTGTACGCAGCGATGGCGTTCTCGACGGCGATCGAGGTGCTGAACATCCTGGCGCGCCGTGCACGCTTGAAGCGTGAGGCTGCCGAAGGCTGATTTGCAGGTGAAACAAAGACGGGGCGCCATGCGCCCCGTTTGCATTTCTTCAGGCACGGGCGAGCCGTGCCGTTCGGCGCGGTGCCCGCGAAAGGTTCACTAAAAGATTCGAATCATCAATGTGCGTTGGCGTGTTGCCGTGCGCGTCGCACGTGCCGTTCGATGTGTTGCGCCTTTTGGGGCGAGTGATGAGGGTGGCTGTGGCGCTTGACGATGCGCAACACCCCCCAGAGCATGGCGGCCGCTACGCTAAGCCACATGCCGACCAGCATCAGAATTGCCATTGTCAGGCTCATGTGTGCCTCCTTCTCTCGGGCCAGCCCCAGGCTTTGCCCTCCAGACACTTCTTTAGTCTAGCCTTCCCCTCATGACGTTCCATTGACTAATGGTCTATCCCTTGGGCCGATTCGTTCCAAGCCCGCGCCGGGCTATACCTAGGCACTTCAGCGGCCTATCATCGGGGCCCTGTGCCGGGCGCTGTCTGCCTGGCGTCGAGACAAGCGAGTAGCCATGTCGCAAGAAGCCCTTCAAACGATGATCGCCGCGCCGCGTCGGCTATTGGCCGCCTGTCTGCTGGCCGCCAGCCTGGCGGGGTGCGCCAGTGCACCCCCTTCCAGCCTCGATGGTTTGGCGCAGAAGGTTGAAATCAGCAGCGTGCCGTTCTACCAGGGCAAGGCCAATTTCAGCGGATCCATGGCCCTGGCGGCCATGCTGTCCCAGCAAGGGGTGCGTATTACCCCGGGCTTGCTGGACAAACCGTTGGGCCTGCCGCAGGAAGCCGAGAAATTGCAGGCCGGTATTCCACGGGTAGCCCGTGAGTACGGCATGCTGGTGTACCCGCTGGAGCCGCGCCTCGATGCGCTGTTCACCCAGGTCGCCGCAGGCAACCCGGTGCTACTGCGCTACCAGGAGGGTTCGGCGTGGTGGGGCGAGCCGCGCTATGCGGTGATGGTTGGCTATGACCGCTACAAGAAGCGCGTGCTGCTGCGTTCGGGCATGCAGCGCCGACTGCTGGTGGACATGGATGAGTTCCAGTCGGCCTGGGAGAAAGAAGGACGCTGGGCAGTGCTGGTGCAGTCGCCTCGCCACCTGCCAGCGCAGGTCGACCGCCAGCGATGGTTGCAGGCGGCCGACGAACTGGCTCGTGCAGGCCAGGAAGTCGCCGCCAGGCAGGCCGTCGACAGGCTGGGTCGCTGAAAAGCACAGGAGGCAAGCCGGATCGCTCCGGCTTGCCTCCTGTGTGTGCGTCGATACCGCGCTGGGTTGGATCAGATTCCCAGACGGTCACGCAGGCTGTAGTACCAGGCGCCGAGGGCGCTGAACGGTACGCGCAGCATCTGACCACCCGGGAACGGGTAGTGCGGCAGGTCGGCGAAGGCGTCGAAACGCTCGGCCTGGCCGCGCAGGGCCTCGGCCAGCACCTTGCCCGCCAGGTGGGTGTAGGTCACGCCGTGGCCCGAGCAGCCCTGGGAGTAGTAGATGTTGTCGCCGATACGGCCCACTTGCGGCAGGCGCGACAGGGTCAGCAGGAAGTTGCCGGTCCAGGCGAAATCGATCTTCACGTCCTTGAGCTGTGGGAAGGCTTTGAGCATTTTGGGGCGAATAATGGCTTCGATGTTCGCCGGGTCGCGAGCGCCGTACACCACGCCGCCACCGAAGATCAGGCGCTTGTCGCCGGTCAGGCGGTAATAGTCGAGCAGGTAGTTGCAGTCCTCGACGCAGTAGTCCTGGGGCAGCAGCGTGCGGGCCAGTTCGTCGCCCAGCGGCTCGGTGGTGATTACCTGGGTACCGCAGGGCATGGATTTGGCAGCCAGCTCCGGCACCAGGTTGCCCAGGTAGGCGTTGCCAGCGACGATGATGAACTTGGCGCGCACCTTGCCTTGGGGCGTGTGCACCACCGGGTTGGCACCGCGCTCGATGCGGATGGCGGGGGTTTGCTCATAGATGATGCCGCCCAGCGACTCGACCGCGGCAGCTTCGCCCAAGGCCAGGTTGAGCGGGTGGATGTGGCCGCCGCTCATGTCCAGCATGCCGCCGACATAGTTGTCGCAGGCCACCACTTCGCGGATGCGCTTCTGGTCCATCAGTTCCAGCTGGGTATGGCCGAAGCGTTCCCACAGGCGCTTCTGCGATTCCAGGTGGCCCATCTGCTTGGACGTGAGGGCGGCGAACACGCCACCGTCCTTCAGGTCGCACTGAATGTTGTACTTGGCTACCCGTTCACGAATGATGCGCCCGCCCTCGAAGGCCATCTGGCCCAGCAGTTGTGCCTGCTTGGGGCCGACGGTGCGCTCGATCACGTCGATATCGCGGCTGTAGCTATTGACGATCTGGCCGCCGTTGCGGCCCGAGGCGCCGAAGCCGACCTTGGCCGCCTCGACGATGCTGACCTTGAAACCGTTCTCCAGCAGGAACAAGGCGCTGGAGAGACCGGTGTAGCCGGCGCCGATGATGCAGATATCGGTCTCTACCTCACCCTGCAGCGCCGGACGTGGCGGCACCGGGTTGGCCGAGGCGGCGTAGTAGGACTGGGGGTAGTGGGTAGTGGCCATGCTCGGGAAACCTCATGTGTTATATTTTTAACGAATGTAGCGATGCTATCAATAATAATAAACACCCGCTAGTCGTCCGGTGAAAATCCTTTACACGTTCGTGGACACTCGGTTTTCCGCAAATATTTTTAGAATCAGTAGCTTAGCCTTAAAAAAACAGTTGACAGCGATTTCGAAACGCGTAAAATGCGCCCACATCGACAGGCACATAGCTCAGTTGGTTAGAGCACCACCTTGACATGGTGGGGGTCGTTGGTTCGAGTCCAATTGTGCCTACCAAATCGAAAAAGGGGCGATCCGCAAGGGTCGCCCTTTTTGCATTGGGGCGCTTTGGAAGCGGCGCTCGAGGCCATCGCAAAGGTTTTGATTTTTTTGAAAAAAGCGCTTTACAGGTGTGCAGTGTCACCTTAATATGCGCGCCACACGACAGGCACATAGCTCAGTTGGTTAGAGCACCACCTTGACATGGTGGGGGTCGTTGGTTCGAGTCCAATTGTGCCTACCAAACCAGAAGAAGGGCGATCCGAAAGGGTCGCCCTTTTTCGTTTTGCCCGGAATTCTGTAACAGCCTGCGACAGCCTGGCCATCGGCGGCGTTGGGTCGCCATGTTAGAATTCGGCCCCTTCGAAACAGGAGATGGACGCGTGCGCAAACTGGCGGTGGTAATGGCGGTGCTGGCCCTGGCTGGCTGTGAGAACGAAGTCGAGGGCGTGCACAAGCAGGTGGCCGAGCACCTGGATAACTCCAAGACAGCCAAGTTCGCCAACGTGCGGATAGACACCCAGGGCACCATCTGCGGGCAGGTTCGTGACAAGGACGAGGCCGGCAAGTACACCCCTTATCGCAGCTACGTCGCCATCAAGCGCGACGGCCAGTACGAGATCCTGGTCGACGAAACCGGCAACAACCTGCGCATTCGCGAAATGTGCGGCGGTGCCGATCTGCAGCGCCGCGCCGAAGCCCTGGCCGACCAGCCCGCGCCGCAAGGCTGGGACGTGGAGGTGATCCAAGGTGCCAACATGGGTGCACTCAGCGACATGACCGCACGCCTGATCGAAAAGGGCATTCCCTCCTTCGTCGAGCATCGTGATGGCAAGCCGGTGGTGCTGATGGGGCCGTTCGCCACCAGGGCCGAGGCTGAAGCGCGCCGGGCCGATGTCATGGCGCGCCAGGGAACCGACTCGATCGTCATACAGCACGGCGTCCCGCGCTGACCTGCGAGTTCGGGAACAGACGCCTCGCGACACCTGTCCTACTGGTGTAAGCAGCTATGCTTGAACTGTGGACGATGGGCGAAGGGGGCGTCATGGCAACTCTGGAGCGGGCAATCGCTTTGGCAACCAAGGCCCATGCAGGGCAAATCGACAAGGGCGGGGCGGATTACATCCTGCACCCGCTTCGGGTAATGGGGCGCGTATGGACGCCTGAGCAGCGTATCGTCGCGGTGCTGCACGATGTGCTCGAGGATACCCCGGTAACCCTGTCGGACCTGGCTCGTGCCGGCTTCCCCTTGAAGATCCTTGCCGCGCTGCTGGCGCTGAGCCGCCGCGAAGGCGAGCGCTACGAGGACTTCGTAGTGCGCCTGGGCAGCGACCCGCTGGCGCGCAAGGTCAAGCTGGCAGATCTTGCCGACAACAGCGACCTTTCGCGCATTCCCTGCCCGGGCCCTGCCGACCTCGCCCGGCTCAATCGCTACCACCAGGCCAGCGCCTACCTCCAGGCACTGGCCTGATTCATTTGCGGCTCACTCCAGGTCCTGGTCGGCGTTCAGTGCCTGCATGCAGTCATCCATCAAGGCATGCAGGGCCAGCGTGCGCTCTTGCCCCAGCTCGGCGTGAAGGGCTTGCTGCGCTGCCTGCCAGGCCTCCCGCCCTTCCTGCTGTTTCAAACGACCTTCCTCGGTAATTGCAACGGCGCGGCTGCGTGCATCGCCACCCGCGCCGATGCTTAGCCAGCCGTGTGCCACCAGCGGCTGCATGTTGCGTGTCAAGGTCGAGGGCTCCATCTGCATGGCCTTGGCCAGCTCGCTCGGGCGCAGCGGGCCGAGGCGAAGCACATGGGACAACAGGGCGTACTGGGTATTCTTCAGGCCGATCGACGCCAACTGCTGGTCGTAGTGGCGAGTGATAGTGCGCGTCAATTGACGCAATTTCAGGTTAGTGCAGCCCAGTGGCTTGATGGGTGTGTTCATGTGGATTATTGTACCTACAACAGTTGTATATGCAACTATGTGGGCGGCACAGTCGAATCGTGAGCGTGACCACCCGTGAAAATTGGCTTCCCTTATTCAGGAGCAACTATGCATTACGCACCTTTCGGCAAGACCGGCGTCCAACTTTCGCAACTGGCCCTGGGTACCGGCAACTTCGGCACCGGTTGGGGCCACGGCGCTGAAGCCGATGTCAGCCAGGCCATGCTCGAGGCGTACCTTGAGGCAGGTGGCAATATCGTCGATACCGCCGATATGTACCAGTTCGGCGAGTCCGAAACGATCCTCGGCAAGCTGCTGGCCGGGCGTCGTGACGAAGTTTTCCTGGCCAGCAAGTTCGCCAAGGGTGCGTCACCTGCGCCGGGAGTGCTAGGCACCGGCAACAGTCGCAAGGCAATGGTGGCTTCGCTGGAAGGCAGCCTCAAGCGCCTGGATACCGACCGCATCGACCTGTACTGGGTGCATTTCCCGGATGACGTCACCCCCACCGAAGAGCTGGTGCGTGGCCTGGAAGACCTGTCGCGCTCGGGCAAGGTGCTGTATGTCGGCCTGTCCAACTTCCCGGCCTGGCGCATCGCCCATGCCGCCACCTACGCCGAATTGACCCGTGCCGTGCCCATTGCTGCTGCGCAGTTCGAGCACAGCCTGGTGCGCCGCGAGGCCGAGCTGGACCTGTTCCCGGCCTGCCAGTCCCTGGGTATCGGCATGATGACCTACTCGCCACTGGGTGGCGGCATGCTCACCGGCAAGTACCGCAAGGGTGAGGCCGGGCGGGCCCAGGGGCTGGGTGGCAAGGTGTTCCAGGCAGAGGATTCCGCGCAGCGCAGTGCCATCCTCGACACGCTGCTTGAGGTAGCCGAGGAACTGGCGGCGCCTGCCGACCAGGTGGCGATCGCCTGGGCTGCCACGCACCCATCCACGCCCTTGATCGGCCCGCGTTCGCTGGCGCAGTTGCAGTCGAACCTGGCGGCGCTGCAGTTGCAGTTGTCGGGTGACCAGGTCAAGCGCCTGGATGAGGTGAGCCAGGTGGTGTCGCTGCCGGTCGCCCGCTGAGCAGGCGAGCACCGGCAGCGTTTCGAGCTACCGGCAGTTGCCCGCCTTGCGATACCCGGCTGCCTGGGCCTCGGCTTCGGACTCGAACGTCACCTGGTTCTTGGCCGAAACCTGCGAATAGCCCGGGCAACCCTCTGACAGGTGATATACGCGGCTGTTCTGGTTGCCGATGATGCTGCCGCCCGCAGCATTGCCGGCCTTGGCCAGTGTCGCTTGCGGTGTCGGGCGCGGCGTGGGTTTGGCGATGGGGCTCAGCACACCATCGGCCACCGGCTTGTAGCCGGGTGTCCAGCGCCGCTCGCCTGTGACGAACGGGTTGGAGTGGCCCATGATGGCGGCGATGCGCCGGTCGCGCTCGCGCTCCCAGGGCGTCACCGGGTACTGCTTGTCCCAGGCCATCAACAGCTGTTGCTGCTGGCGCGACATGCTCAGGTTGTAACGATCGAACATGTAGAAGCTGGTGCGCGCCACCAGTCCCTTGACTTCATCGCGCGGCTCGGCGGCTTTCTGGTTGAAGTCGACCCGGGTCTTGCACTGGCCGTACTGCGGGCCGACGTTGCCGACCATGCCGAAGTTGAAGTTGCTGCGGTCGCCATTCACCTCGCCGACGGCGGGGTAGAGGTTGAACAGGTTGGCTTCCATGGCGCGGAATACCGGGTCGTCGTCGACGCAATTTTCCCGGCCGCCGTGCTTCCAGCATTGGCGCTGGTGGCCGAGTGTCCAGGCCGGCACGATATGTTCCCACTCGGTACGCTCGGCGCGGCTTTGCTGCTTGCGGGTTTCATAGCCGCAGGAGGCAGGGTCGATACGCCCGCCCGACTTGCCTACCCAGGTCCATTTGCAGCCGCAATACAGGTCGCCCAGGGCGCTGTTGGCCTGGTCGAGGTAGACCTTCTGCTTGGCCACGACCTTGGCTTCGGAAAAGGTGGCGGGGGGTGTCGAGAATGCAGGGGGAGCAAAGGCAAATGCCAGGGCAATGGCATACAACAGTCTTTTCATGGGCAAGCACAAGTCATTCGAAAGGTGAAGGGTGGGGGAGGTGCTCAGTCTTCCTTGGGCACGGTCCAGAAAATCTGCACGCCGCCGTCGTCGCGATAGGCGAGGGTCACGTTGTCGTTCTCGGCGATCTCTTCGAGCAGGGTTTCCCAGTCAGAGGGGGACTCGTGCTCAAGGCGGAAGATCAGTGCGGCGCGGCTGCGCTGTGCGGTAGGGCTGTTGATGATTTTCTGGATGCGCACGCCCAGTTGTTCGTAGTTGCTGGGCGCGCTGGTGGCGGAAGTGTTGGCCATAAGGCTTTTCCTTTTTTGCTGTATGCGCATACAGTATTTCACCGTAGGTTATTTCGCAACAGCGGGTAAGTCGGAAAGTGCATATGACCGTGTTTGTCGGATTTGTTCGCTAGGAACGAGCCGAAACCTTGATGCCTGGCCGGGCTTTCGGTGCCAAGGGTTGGCGTACCAGTGTCAGGCTCAGCAGCATGCCCGCAATGATGCACAAGGCGATGCAAGCAAGGGCGACCATGAATGCGAAGGTGATCGCGCCGCTGTCGCTGCGCATTCCAAGGGCGCTGTAAAACACTCCGCCAATCACCGCAACGCTCACCGCGGTACCCACCTGCAATGCCGAGCTGGCGATGCCGGCGATCATGCCTGAGTAGGCGGGGGCCACCCGCCCGGTAATTATCCGCATCAGGGTCGGCAGCCCGAGCCCTTGGCCGAAGCCAATGCTGAACAGCAGCATGGCCAACGCCACAGGGTTCGGATAGGCACCCTGCGCGGTGGTCATGATCAGGCCCAGCATGCCTAGCAGACCCAAGGCCTCCAGCCCCATCCCGAGCGGATTGACATAGGCCCCGAATGCGCGCCTGAACAATGGCGTCGACAACGGCCCAAGCAAAAACCCTACGCCGAAAGGCAGGAACACCAGGCCGGCGCCCAGCGCATCGACGTGCAGGGCGTTCTGCAGGTAGATCGAAAAAAGCAGAAAGAACGGCGCGATCGCGTAGAACAACAGTGCAATCACCAAGGCACGGACGAGCCCGGGTGCGTTGAGTGCCCGTGGGTCCAGCAGGGGAGCGCCGCCCCTGCGGCCCAGGCGGCTTTCGTAACGCCAGAACATCACCGCCAGCGGCGCTATTGCGGCCAGGGACGCCCAGGCCCAGAGTGGCCAGCCCGCTTCCCGGCCCTCGATAAGAGGGACGATCAGTGCGCCCAGGGTCAATATCGACAGTGCCATGCCTCGCAGGTCGAGTGTGTTGGCATGGCGTGCGCGGGTTTCCTTGAGCAGCGGGATGCCGAACAACAGCACCAGCGCGGCGATCGGCAGGTTCACCAGAAAGATGCTGCGCCAGCCCAGCCCCAGCAGGTCCAATGAGATCAGTGTGCCGCCCAATGCCTGGCCGACCACAGAAGCCAGCCCGAACACGGCACCATACAGGCTGAGTGCCAGAGGTTTCTCCGTGTCGGGGAAGATCGCCTGCACTGAAGCCAGTGCCTGTGGCGCCATGATCGCTGCCGTCACGCCTTGCAAGGCGCGCCCGGCAATCAGTGCCCAGGATGACAAGGCCAGGCCGCAGAGCACCGAGGCCGCTGCGAAGCCGATCAGGCCCAGGAAGAACATGCGCCCGCGGCCATAGAGGTCGCCCAGGCGGCCACCGGTAATCAAGGTCACGGCATAGAGCCCCGCATAGATGGAGATGACCAGCTGTTCGGTGGCGGCGGTTGCGGCCAGGTCATCCCTGATGGAGGGCAGCGCGACGTTGATGATGAAGAAGTCCAGCGGCGGCAGGAATGCGCCGACCAACAGGACCGCGAACATTGCCCAGCGGCGAAGGTTGGGTGGGGAAACGGCTTCCTGGGACATGGAGGGCCTCCATAGGCGACAAGGGGCGTCGTGAAGAACGTGGGGGTATCGATCAAGGTGCGCATCGCGCGCGGATAGCGTGCGATGCGCCAGGCGTGTCGGCGGGCTCAGTTGCGTTCGAATTTCTCCGGGCCAGCGGTGGGCTTCCAGTTAGCCAAGGGCGTCAGGAAGTGCAGCTCGAAGCGGCGCGAGGTGAATCGCCATTGCCCGTCGCGGCATTCGAAGCGGTCGTGATACAGGCCGCTGACCTGCACTGGGCCTTTTTCGATGTCATGGAACAGGCAGTCTGCCGCGACGGTGCCGGTGGCGATGTCGCCGTCGATGTGCAGCAGAGGATTGGCCATCCAGTGATGCATGTGCGGCAACTTTTCCCAGCTCCTCTGAGCCATCGCCAGTATTTCGCCAAGGTGGGTGCCGACACCGAAGTCGGGGAGGTCCAGGATCGCGTCTTCATGCCAGAGGGTTTGCAGCAGGTCGCTGTCCATCAGGTCGTAGGCGTTGGCATAGCTGGAAATCAGTGTTTCGATCGCCATCCGGCTTTCCAGGGCATGCAGGCGTGCGCTCAGGTTTTCGATGTTCATGGCAATGTCCTTCGGCAGGGTTCGCAGGTATGGGGGTGTTGCTTGCGGGGGCCATTCTGCGAGCCTCGTGCTTGCGGCGGGACTGCCATTGCTGCATCTTCGCCGTTCATTTTTGTACGAGGTGCGCCATGGAGTGGAATGACTTGCGGGTATTCCTGGCGATCGCGCGTGCCGGTTCGCTGGGCTCGGCGGCCAAGCTGTTGGGCGTCAGTCACCCGACCGTGGGGCGGCGCTTGCATGTGCTTGAACAGGCGAGCGGGCAGGTATTTTTCCGCCGGACCGCCTCCGGCCTGGTACTGACCGCCAGCGGCGAGCGAATCTTCGAGCTGGCCGAAGCCATGGAGCGCAATGCGTTGACTATCGAGCGGCGCCTGGCCGGTGATGATGGCCAGGTTGAAGGCCAGCTGCGCATTGCCTCGGCCGACTGGTTCGCCAGCTATGTGCTCGGCCCCGTGCTGGCCGAGCTGGTACGCCGCCACCCGCTGATCGTGCCCGAGATCATCGCCGGGCATCGTCTGTTCGACCTGACGCGTCGAGAGGCGGATATCGCCTTCCGGATCATCCCGTTCACCGAGCCGGACATCGTGCAGAAACGCCTCTGCACCCTGCCTTACTGGCTGTACGTCGCAGCGGGGACCCGCGTCGACCCGAGCGCGGGCGGCGAGGGTGTCGGACTGATCCTGATGAACACCGCGCAGGCACATTACCCCGATGTGATCTGGTTGCAGGAGCGCTACCCAGCGGCCAGGACGGTATTCACCAGTAGCAGTCGCACGGTGCAGGCGCGCATGTGTGCGCTCGGGTTGGGTGTCGCCGTGTTGCCATGTGCCCTGGGTGACCAGCTGCCGGAGCTCAGGCGGGTGGAGCTGGAGCAGGCGCCGCCAGGCCGCGATATCTGGATGGGCTACCACCAGGACATGCGGCACATGGACCGCCTGCGCGCCCTGGCCGACCTGGTTGCAGAAATGATCGACTGATCGGTCATTCGGAATCCCGAACAATTCTTACAAAGTTTGTTCGGTTTTCCGGATGATTATCGGCATAATCCTCGTGCGCTCGACCGGGCAAGCGCCACGGGTCGGATTTGACAAACACCGATCCTGTTCCCATAGTGACTTACCGCAAACGTTTGCGATCCGATAAAAACCACAAGATTCGGAGTTAATTTCATGAAAGTACCGTTCCCCGGTCGTCTCCTGGCTGTTGCCGTTCTCTCCACGCTTTCCTTCGCCCTGCCACTGTCCCAGGCCCATGCCGAGGACAAACCCAAGGTCGCGCTGGTCATGAAATCCCTGGCCAACGAGTTCTTCCGCACCATGGAAGATGGCGCCAAGGCCTATCAGAAAGAGCACCCCGACGATTTCGAACTGGTCGCCAACGGCATCAAGGACGAAACCGACACCAGCAACCAGATCCGCATCGTCGAGCAGATGATCGCCACCGGCGCCAAGGCCCTTGTCATCGCCCCGGCCGACTCCAAGGCGTTGGTGCCGGTGATCAAGAAGGCCATGGACGCAGGCGTCACCGTGGTCAACATCGACAACCGCCTCGACCCGGACGTGCTCAAGAGCAAGGGCATCAGCGTGCCCTTCGTAGGCCCCGACAACCGCAAGGGTGCACGCATGGTCGGTGACTATCTGGCCCAGCAGAAGCTCAAGGCCGGCGACCAGGTCGGCATCATCGAAGGCGTGCCGACCACCACCAACGCCCAGCAGCGTACCGCCGGCTTCAAGGATGCAATGGAAGCGGCGCAGATGAAGATCGTCTCGGTGCAATCGGGCAACTGGGAAATCGACAAGGGCAACGCGGTTGCCGCCTCGATGCTCAACGAATACCCCGACCTCAAGGCGCTGCTGGCCGGCAACGACAGCATGGCGCTGGGCGCGGTGTCGGCGGTGCGCGCCGCTGGCAAGACCGGCCAAGTGCAAGTGGTGGGCTACGACAACATCAATGCCATCAAGCCGATGCTCAAGGATGGCCGCGTGCTTGCCACCCTCGATCAGGCCGCCAGCCAGCAGGCGGTGTATGGCATCCAGGCGGCACTGAAGATGGTCAAGGGCGAAAAGCCTGATGTCGACGCCGACAACGTCATCCAGACGCCGGTCGAACTCATCACCAAGCCTTGATCCGCAACAGCAGCAGGAGTGACGGCCATGTCAGCGACGGCCAATGAAATCGTGCTCGCGGTCAGCGGGCTGGGCAAGACCTACGCCCAGCCGGTGCTTGGCGATGTCACACTGAGCCTGCGTGGCGGCGAGGTGCTGGCCCTGACCGGCGAGAATGGCGCGGGCAAGAGCACCTTGTCCAAGCTCATCAGTGGCCTGGAGGTGCCCACCACCGGGCAGATGAGCTACCGCGGCCAGGCCTACGCCCCCGGCAGCCGCAGCGAGGCCGAACGCCTGGGCGTGCGCATGGTGATGCAGGAGCTGAACCTGCTGCCGACCCTGACCGTGGCCGAGAACCTGTTCCTCGACAACCTGCCCAGCCGAGCCGGCTGGATAAGCCAGAAGCGTCTGCGCCAGCTGGCCACGGCGGCGATGGCGCAGGTTGGCCTGGACGCCATCGACCCGGACACCCCGGTGGGCGAGCTGGGCATCGGCCATCAGCAGATGGTGGAAATCGCCCGCAACCTGATCGGCGATTGCCATGTGCTGATCTTCGATGAACCCACCGCCATGCTCACCGCCCGCGAGGTGGAGCTGCTGTTCACTCAGATCGAGCGCCTGCGCCAGCGTGGCGTGGCGATCGTCTACATCTCCCACCGCCTGGAAGAGTTGCAGCGAGTGTCGCAGCGCATCGCCGTGCTGCGCGACGGCAAGCTGGTGTGCGTCGAGCCCATTGCGCGCTACGACAATAACCAGTTGGTCAGCCTGATGGTGGGCCGCGAGGTGGGCGAGCATATCGACCTGGGGCGCCGGGAAATCGGCGCACCGTTGCTCAAGGTCAACCAGCTCAGCCGCGGCGACAAGGTGCGTGATGTGTCGTTCGAGGTCAGGGCAGGGGAGATCTTTGGTATCTCCGGCCTGATTGGCGCCGGCCGTACCGAGCTGCTGCGCCTGATCTACGGTGCCGACCGCGCCGACAGCGGCGGTATCGAATTGGGTCGGCCGCTCAAGCCGGTGACCATCGACTCGCCCAAGGCCGCCGTGCGCGCAGGCATTGCGCTGATCACCGAGGACCGCAAGGGCGAAGGCCTGCTGCTGCCGCACTCGATCAGCGCCAACATCGTGCTCGGCAACCTTGGCGCCGTGTCCCGCGCCGGGGTGCTCGATGCCGATGCCGAGCAGGCCATGGCCGAGCGGCAGATCAACGCCATGCGCATTCGCAGTGCTGGCGCCAGCCAGGCGGTGGGCGAGCTATCGGGCGGCAACCAGCAAAAGGTGGTGATTGGCCGCTGGCTGGAACGCAACTGCCAGGTGCTGATGTTCGACGAGCCCACCCGTGGCATCGACGTGGGCGCCAAGTTCGATATCTATGGCTTGCTGGCCGAGCTGGCCCGCCAGGGCAAGGCCTTGCTGGTGGTCTCCAGCGACCTGCGCGAACTGATGCTGATCTGCGACCGCATCGCGGTGCTGTCTGCAGGCCGGCTGATCGACACCTTCGACCGCGACGCCTGGAGCCAGGACCAGATCCTCGCCGCCGCCTTCGCCGGTTACCAGAAACGTGACGCACTGCTGCACGAAGCAGCTCCCAGGATGGACGTATGAAAACCCCTTCCCTCGACACCGCCGGCAGCCGCCCGGCACGCCGCAGCGGCACCTACTACGGCTTGGGCACCTACCTTGGCCTGGCGGGGGCGCTGCTGGCGATGATCGTGCTGTTCTCGTTCCTGAGCAGCCACTTCTGGTCCTACAACACGTTCAGCACCCTGGCCAACCAGATCCCCGACCTGATGGTGCTGGCAGTGGGCATGACCTTTGTGCTGATCATCGGCGGCATTGACCTGTCGGTCGGCTCGGTGCTGGCCCTGGCGGCGTCCACCGTCAGCGTCGCGATTCTCGGCTGGGGCTGGAGCGTGCTACCCGCGGCGCTGCTGGGCATGGCCATCGCTGCGTTGGCCGGCAGCATCACCGGCAGCGTCACCGTGGCCTGGCGAATCCCGTCGTTCATCGTCTCGCTGGGGGTGCTGGAAATGGCCCGGGGGCTGGCCTACCAGTTCACCGACTCACGCACCGCCTACATCGGCGATGCCTTCGCCTGGTTCTCCAATCCCATCGCCTTTGGCATCTCGCCTGCGTTCATCATTGCCTTGCTGGTGATCGTCCTCGCCCAGCTGGTGCTGACGCGGACCGTGTTCGGTCGCTACCTGATCGGCATCGGCACCAACGAAGAGGCCGTGCGCCTGGCCGGCATCGACCCGCGCCCCTACAAGATAGGTGTGTTCGCCTTGATGGGCCTGCTCGCCGGCCTGGCCGCACTGTTCCAGATTTCGCGCCTGGAAGCGGCCGACCCCAACGCGGGCGCCGGCATGGAGCTGCAAGTGATCGCCGCGGTGGTGATCGGCGGCACCAGCCTGATGGGTGGACGGGGCTCGATCATCAGCACCTTCTTCGGCGTGCTGATCATTTCCGTGCTGGCCGCAGGCCTGGCGCAGATCGGCGCCTCCGAGCCGACCAAGCGCATCATCACCGGGGCGGTCATCGTCATCGCCGTGGTGCTCGACACCTACCGTAGCCGGCGCGCGAGCCGGCGGACCTGACATCATGGCTACCATCAAAGACGTCGCGGCACTCGCAGGCATTTCCTACACCACTGTTTCCCACGTGCTGAACAAGACCCGGCCGGTCAGCGAGCGGGTGCGTCAGAAAGTGGAGGCAGCCATCGCCGAACTGGACTACGTGCCCAGCGCCGTGGCCCGTTCGCTCAAGGCGCGCAGCACCGCAACCATCGGTCTGTTGGTGCCCAACAGCGTCAACCCGTACTTCGCCGAGCTGGCGCGGGGTATCGAGGATGGCTGCGAGCGCAATGGCTATTGCGTGATCCTGTGCAACTCCGACGACGACCCGAAGAAGCAGCGCAGCTACCTGCGCGTGCTGCTGGAAAAACGGGTCGACGGGCTGATCGTCGCTTCGGTGGGCGAAGACCGCGACCTGCTCGAAAGCCTGAGCAACGTGCGCACTCCCATGGTCATCGTCGACCGCGCCCTGGACGGCGTGGACGCGGACCTGGTGCGCATCGACCACCAACAGGGCGCCTATCTGGCCACCCACCACCTGCTCGAGCTGGGGCACCGCGATATCGCTTGCATCGGCGGGCCGATCGACACCGGCGTCAGCCAGTTGCGTGTGGCCGGTTTCCGCCGCGCCATGGCAGAAGCCGGCCTGACGGTGGCTAAGGATCGCGTGCTGCACAGCGACTTCACCAGCCCCGGCGGTCATGCTGCTGCGGCGCGTCTGCTCGAAGGCGAGCGGCGGCCTACGGCGATTTTCGCGGGCAACGACATGATCGGTTTTGGTGTGTTGCGCGCCGCCGCGGAGCGCAACATCGAGGTGCCTGGACAATTGTCGGTGATCGGCTTCGACGACATCGAGCTCAGTCGCTACATCTACCCGCCGCTGACCACGGTCGGGCAGTCCATTCGCGAGCTGGGCGAGAGCGCCGCGCAATTGCTGCTGTCGCGCATCGCCGCCCCCCTGGGCAGTACCGAGCAACGCGTCGTCGCGCCACGCATCGTGTTGCGCGAATCCACCGGGCCGTGCCCGGGCCTGTTCACTGATTACCGCTAAGGAATACCCATGCATGCCAAGGTCGTAGTGGTCGGTAGCCTCAACATGGACCTGGTGGCCCGTGCCGAGCGCTTGCCGCGAGGCGGCGAGACGCTTGCCGGCGACAGTTTCTTCACCGTGCCCGGCGGCAAGGGTGCCAACCAGGCTGTGGCCGCCGCGCGCCTGGGCGCCAGCGTGGCGATGGTCGGCAACGTCGGCGACGATGCCTATGGCCTGCAGTTGCGTCGCGCACTGGAAGTGGAAGGCATCGATTGCCAGGCGGTAACGGCCTGCCAGGGGGTGTCCAGCGGTGTGGCGCTGATCGTGGTGGATGCCGCCAGCCAGAATTCCATCGTCATCATTCCAGGGGGCAATGGCCTGCTTGCCCCTGACAGCGTGCAGCGTTTCGATGCCTTGTTGCAGAACGCCGAGGTGGTCATCTGCCAACTTGAAGTACCGCCCGCCACCGTGGCCTGGGTGCTGGCCCGAGGGCGCGAGCTGGGCAAGACGGTCATCCTCAACCCGGCGCCGGCCAGTGGCCCGCTTCCTGAAGACTGGTTCGCCAATATCGACTACCTGATCCCCAACGAAAGCGAGGCCGAGGCGCTTACCGGGCTGCCGGTGAGCGACCTCGAGAGCGCCCGCAAGGCAGCTGAGCAACTGCGCCAGCTGGGTGCCAGCAAGGTCATCGTGACCTTGGGTGCGCAAGGCGCGCTGTTCGTCGACGCGAGCGGCAGCCGGCATTTTCCGGCCACGCCCGTGAAGCCGCTGGACACCACTGCTGCCGGCGACACCTTCGTCGGTGGCTTTGCCGCCAGCCTGGCGCGCGGGCTGGAGGAGGGCGAGGCGATCATCTGCGGGCAGCGCGCCGCTGCCATTTCCGTTACCCGGGCTGGCGCCCAGCCCTCGATTCCCTACCTGGCGGAGTTGGCCGAATGAAGAAGACCGCACTGCTCAATATCGCCCTGTCGCGCACCATTGCCGGGCTTGGCCATGGCGACATCCTGGTGATCGGCGATGCCGGGCTGCCGGTGCCGCCGGGCGTCGAATTGATCGACCTGGCCGTGACGCCGGGTATTCCCGACTTCGCCAATGTGTTGCGTGTGGTACTGACCGAGATGCAGGTGGAGCGGCATGTGCTGGCCGAGGAAATATTCCAGGCCGAGCCGCCTGGGCTTGCCGCGGTCGAGGCCTTGCATGGCCAGGGCCTGCTGGGCCAGCGCCAGCGTTTGCGCCATACCGAGTTCAAGGTACTGAGCCAAAGGGCCAAGGCAGTGGTGCGCACGGGGGAATGCCAGCCGTATAGCAACATTGCGTTGGTGGCGGGCGTAACTTTCTAGGGGGCTGCTGCTGGCCTCTGATTCACCGCAATCCCAATCACAAGGCAACAAGGAGTGTTGAATGCTTATCCAGACCGTCAAACGCTTGCTGCAAGGAGTCGTCCTTATGTCCACCCTCGCAGCCACCGCCCTCTACGCTGCGCCCCGCGACCTTATCATCGATACCGACCCTGGTGCCGACGATGTGGTCGCGCTGTTCCTGGCCATGGCGTCCCCCGAAGAGCTGAAAATCCGCGCCATCACTACCGTGGCCGGCAACGTGCGTCTCGACAAGACCTCGCGCAACGCCCGCCTGGCGCGGGAATGGGCGGGTCGCGAGGATATTCCGGTGTACGCCGGTGCGGGCCGCCCGCTGGTGCGCACGCCCATCTATGCGGCCGACGTACACGGCGAAGAGGGCTTGACCGGCGTGCCGGTACACGAGCCCAAGCAAGGCTTGGCAAAGGGCAACGCCGTGCAATACCTGGTGGACACCCTCGCCAACGCCGAACCCCACAGCATCACCATTGCCATGCTCGGCCCGCAGACCAACCTGGCCTTGGCGCTGATCCAGCAGCCGGACATCGTCAAAGGCATCAAGGAAGTTGTGATCATGGGCGGCGCCCACTTCAACGGCGGCAATATCACCCCGGTCGCCGAGTTCAACCTGTATGCCGACCCGCACGCCGCCGAGGTGGTGCTGGGCAGCGGCGTCAAGCTCACCTACCTGCCGCTGGACGTGACCCACAAGGTCATCACCAGCGACGCGCGCCTGAAGCAGTTGGCCGCTGTTGGCAATGGTGCGAGCCAGAAGGTGGTGGACATCCTCAACGCCTACATCAAGTACGACATGGACAAGTACGGCATGCCCGGCGGTCCGGTGCACGACGCCACCGTCATCGCCTACCTGCTCAAGCCCGAGCTGTTCAGCGGCAAGCAGATCCATATGACTGTCGACAGCCGCGAAGGCCCGACTTTCGCCCAGACCGTGGCCGACTGGTACGGCGTGCTCAAGCAGCCGGCCAATGTGATGTGGATTGAAAACGGCGATGCCCAGGGCTTCTTCGACCTGCTCAGTACGCGCCTGGCTCGATTGAAGTAGCTTCGTGCGACGCGTAGCGCTCGAACACCTGGTCGATGAAGCTGCGCGCCGCCTCGCTGCCGCGGTCGCGTACCAAAAGGTCGATGGCGATCAGTAGCAACTCTTCAGGGGTGCCAGGGCTGTAGGCGCTCTGGCCTTCCGCCCACTTGACCTTGATGTCGGCGTCGATGCTGTGGTTGCTCATGGAGGGTACTCGCTGCGGGGCCGGCTGTCGGTCGAACACCGCTCCTGGCGTTCGCAGGGGAGGCGAGGCGCACTCCACTTCTTCGAAGTAAATCATGCCTTTGCGTCGGTTGCCCTGCGACTTAAGAATAAGCAGCGTCGGTGGCCTAACCATCAGTGCGGTGCAAAATTCCGACACGATTGCTTTTGGCCTCGGCTTGCCGGATCAGGCAGACTTGAGCGGTTTTGCAACAAACTGTTGGTGGAAAGGTCGGATACGACAGTTCCCGAAATCGATTAGGAGGATTCATGTTCCGTACCCGCGCTTCCCTGGCGACCCTGCTGGTGGCTGCTGTCCTGGCTGGTTGCAGCACTGGCGGCTCTTCAGGCGGCGATGAAACCGCCCCGCAAGCCCCGGTCGCCAATGATGGCCGCTGCAATGCCAGCGGCGCCGATTTCGCCATCGGCAAGCCGGGCACCCCGGAACTGCTGGAGCAGGCGCGCAAGGCCACGGGTGCGCAAATGGCGCGTATCCTCCATCCGCATGATGTCGTGACCCTGGAGTACCGCTCCGAGCGTTTGAACCTGAACGTCGACGAGCAGGGCAAGGTAAGTCGCGTCAACTGCGGTTGAGCCTGGCTGCCAGCGTCGAGCGTCCATAAAAAAACCCGCCGGTGAGGCGGGTTTTTTTTACAGCTTTATCCGAATTACTCCGGACGAACCTGTGCAGCCTGCATGCCCTTCTGGCCTTTTTCGGCTACGAAGGAAACAGTCTGGCCTTCTTTCAGGCTCTTGAAGCCGTCGGATTCGATGGCCTTGAAGTGTACGAACAGGTCGTCGCCGCCGCCTGCTGGGGTGATGAAGCCGTAGCCTTTTTCATCATTGAACCATTTGACGGTGCCTTGTTGGCGATTGGACATGGGGTGACTCTCCAGAAACGTTATTTATTCGAAGTGCGATGTCGCCGAAGCTTCGTGCACCGGCGACATCATAGTCTAATTCTGCGTATGTAGCGCTGTTTACCTTAGCCAGATACTGATCCAGGGCAAAGGAGGCGCCGGCGGTTAGGCTCAAAAGGTCATTATTTTGGCTTGCAAGCGGCCTGCACAGCGGCTTGCGCACGCTGCATCAGCTTGGCGTCGACGCCATCCCTGCTGTCCAGATCGAGGATCTCCTTATCGGTAAAATTCTTTTTGATGGCTTGCGCGCCGCAATCGCAGTGCTTCTTCGCGGTCGCAGCGTCCACACCCTGGCCGCTGGCTACCTGCGTGCATTGGTTCATATAGGCGGCTTCCTTCCCTGGGGGGAAGTTGCCCGCGTTCGCAGCCAGCGGCAGCAGCAGGGCCCCAGCAGCTGCCAGGGGCAGAAGAGACTGAAGTCGCATAACCAGACACTCCTTGGGTTAGGTCTCATCAAGAGTAGGATGCTTCAGGAGGTCTGATAGGAATTTTCTCGTACAAGTTCACCGCAACGGCATAATTTCCAAATATTTCTGCCTGCTGCACAACCCGCGTGCTAGCATGCTCGGCTTGCGGCTCACCCTTGCTGCCGCATCTTCCCAGTCACTCTGGTTCGTCCCTGCATGGCCGAAAGGCTTCTGCCACTGTGAGGCAGGCTTTCCTCCGCGAAAGGCAGGTCGGATCTTGTACTGGCTCATCCCAACCCACGTGACCTTTGGTAGGGGTCACCACTAGGAGAGGAGGCGCCATGCCCGTTATTACTCTTCCCGATGGCAGTCAACGTACGTTCGACCAGCCGGTATCCGTAGCCGAAGTCGCCGCCTCTATCGGCGCGGGCCTCGCCAAGGCCACCC
The DNA here is from genome assembly GCF_042709235.1 of Pseudomonas sp. LS_2. Classification (NCBI taxonomy): domain Bacteria; kingdom Pseudomonadati; phylum Pseudomonadota; class Gammaproteobacteria; order Pseudomonadales; family Pseudomonadaceae; genus Pseudomonas; species Pseudomonas sp. LS_2. The sequence goes on from NZ_JAVAYC010000004.1 coordinate 196,275, forward strand.
TGGCCGGCAAGGTCGACGGCAAGCTCGTCGATGCCTGCGACAAGATCGACCACGACGCCACCCTGCAGATCATCACCCCTAAAGATGAAGAGGGACTGGAGATCATCCGTCACTCGTGCGCCCACCTGATCGGCCACGCCGTGAAGCAGCTGTACCCGACCGCCAAGATGGTGATCGGCCCGGTGATCGACGAAGGCTTCTATTACGACATCGCCTACGAACGTCCCTTCACCCCGGATGACCTCACCGCCATCGAGCAGCGCATGCAACAGCTGATCGAGAAGGACTACGACGTCATCAAGAAAATGACCCCGCGCGCCGAGGTCATCGACGTGTTCACTTCCCGTGGCGAAGACTACAAGCTGCGCCTGGTGGAGGACATGCCGAACGAGCAGGCCATGGGCCTGTACTATCACGAAGAATACGTCGACATGTGCCGCGGCCCGCACGTGCCGAACACTCGTTTCCTCAAGGCATTCAAGCTGACCAAGCTGTCCGGCGCCTACTGGCGCGGCGATGCCAAGAACGAGCAGCTGCAGCGCGTGTATGGCACCGCCTGGGCCGACAAGAAACAGCTGGCGGCCTACATCCAGCGCATCGAAGAAGCCGAGAAGCGCGACCACCGCAAGATCGGCAAGCAGCTCGACCTCTTCCACCTCCAGGAAGAAGCCCCGGGCATGGTGTTCTGGCACGCCAACGGCTGGACCATCTATCAGGTGCTCGAGCAGTACATGCGCAAGGTCCAGCGCGAAAACGGCTACCTCGAGATCAAGACCCCGCAGGTCGTCGACCGCATCCTCTGGGAGCGCTCCGGCCACTGGTCGAACTACGCCGAGAACATGTTCACCACCTCGTCGGAAAGCCGCGACTTCGCAGTGAAGCCGATGAACTGCCCATGCCACGTGCAGGTGTTCAACCAAGGCCTGAAGTCCTACCGCGACCTGCCGCTGCGCCTGGCCGAGTTCGGTGCCTGCCACCGCAACGAGCCCTCCGGCGCGCTGCACGGCATCATGCGCGTACGTGGCTTCGTGCAGGACGATGCGCACATCTTCTGCACCGAAGAGCAGGTGAAGAAAGAGGCCGCCGACTTCATCAAGCTGACCCTGGACGTTTACCGTGACTTCGGCTTCACCGACGTTGCCATGAAACTGTCCACCCGTCCGGCCAAGCGCGTCGGTTCCGAAGAGCTGTGGGATCGCGCCGAAGGCGCCCTGGCCGACGCCCTGAACGAGTCGGGCCTGGAGTGGGAATACCAGCCGGGCGAGGGCGCGTTCTACGGTCCGAAGATCGAGTTCACCCTGCGCGACTGCCTCGGCCGTAACTGGCAGTGCGGTACCCTGCAGTACGACCCGAACCTGCCAGAGCGGCTCGATGCCAGCTATATCGCCGAAGATAACAACCGTAAACGCCCGGTGATGCTGCACCGCGCCATCCTCGGTTCGTTCGAGCGCTTCATCGGCATGCTCATCGAGCATTACGCCGGCGTTTTCCCGGCTTGGCTCGCGCCGACCCAGGCGGTGATCATGAACATCACCGACAAACAGGCCGATTTCGCCCTCGAAGTGGAAAAATCCCTGAACGGTAGCGGTTTCCGTGCCAAGTCCGACTTGAGAAATGAGAAGATCGGCTTTAAAATCCGCGAGCATACTTTGCTGAGGGTCCCGTACCTTTTGGTTATAGGGGACCGCGAAGTCGAAACGCAGACCGTCGCTGTGCGCACTCGCGAAGGCGCAGACCTGGGCTCGATGCCCGTCGCGCAATTCGCTGAGCTCCTGTCACAAGCGGTTTCCCGGCGTGGTCGCCAAGAATCGGAGTAATGACTATTAAGCGTGAAATGAGAAACGATAAACGAACTGCCCCGAAGGCCCCGATCAACGAGAATATCTCGGCACGCGAGGTTCGTTTAATTGGCGCCGATGGCGAGCAGGTTGGCATCGTCTCGATTGATGAAGCGCTGCGAATCGCTGATGAAGCGAAGCTCGACCTGGTGGAAATCTCCGCTGACGCTGTCCCACCTGTCTGCAAGGTGATGGACTACGGCAAGCACCTCTTCGAGAAGAAGAAGCAGGCCAACGAAGCGAAGAAAAACCAGAAACAGATCCAGATCAAAGAAATCAAGTTTCGTCCAGGGACGGAAGAAGGGGATTACCAGGTAAAACTACGCAACCTGGTACGTTTCCTTAGCGATGGGGACAAGGCCAAGATCTCTCTGAGATTCCGCGGTCGCGAGATGGCCCACCAGGAGCTGGGGATGGAGTTGTTGAAGCGGGTCGAAACCGACCTCGCCGAATACGGCACCGTCGAACAGCATCCTAAGATGGAAGGACGCCAGCTTATGATGGTCATCGCTCCCAAAAAGAAGAAGTAATCTCCCGGGCACGGCAGGCCTGATGATTATTGTGTAATTTTATCGAATGCGGAGTTCCAACATGCCAAAAATGAAAACCAAGAGCGGTGCTGCGAAGCGTTTCCTGAAAACAGCTTCCGGCTTCAAGCACAAGCACGCTTTCAAGAGCCACATCCTGACCAAAATGTCGACCAAGCGTAAGCGTCAACTGCGTGGTAGCAGCCTGCTGCACCCGTCTGACGTTGCAAAAGTCGAGCGCATGCTGCGCGTACGTTAATTCTGGTCAAAGATAGAGGAAGTTACTCATGGCTCGTGTAAAGCGTGGCGTCATCGCTCGTAAGCGTCACAAGAAAATTCTGAAACTGGCTAAAGGCTACTACGGTGCGCGCTCGCGCGTATTCCGCGTTGCCAAGCAAGCGGTCATCAAGGCAGGCCAATACGCCTACCGCGACCGTCGCCAGAAGAAGCGTCAGTTCCGCGCTCTGTGGATCGCTCGTATCAACGCCGGTGCCCGCACCAACGGTCTGTCGTACAGCCGTCTGATTGCTGGCCTGAAAAAGGCGTCGATCGAAATCGACCGCAAGGTTCTGGCCGACCTGGCAGTGAACGAAAAAGCGGCGTTTGCTGCGATTGTCGAGAAAGCTAAAGCCGTCCTGGCTTAAGTACCCGCGACAATCATCCGGCGGCGCTCTGCGCCGTTGGGTGTAAAACGTCATCGATAGGGGAAGAGCCTTCAAAGCTCTTCCCCTATTTCGTATCTGGAGTCTGTACATGGAAAACCTGGACGCGCTGGTCTCCCAAGCCCTCGAGGCGGTGGAACGCGCTGAAGACATCACTACCCTGGAACAGATCCGGGTCCAATTCCTCGGCAAGAAAGGCGAGCTGACCCAGGTGATGAAGACCCTGGGCAACCTGCCAGCCGACGAGCGCCCCAAGGTCGGTGCGCTGATCAACGACGCCAAGGAACGCGTCACCGACGTGCTCAACGCACGCAAGGCGGCCTTTGAAGAGGCCGAGCTGAACGCTCGCCTGGCCGCCGAATGTATCGACGTGACCCTGCCCGGTCGCGGCCAGGCCACCGGTGGCCTGCACCCGATCACCCGTACCCTCGAGCGCATCGAGCAGTTCTTCACCCACATCGGCTACGGCATCGCCGAAGGCCCTGAGGTGGAAGACGACTACCACAACTTCGAAGCGCTCAACATCCCCGGCCACCACCCGGCCCGGGCGATGCACGACACCTTCTACTTCAATGCCAACATGCTGCTGCGCACCCACACCTCGCCGGTGCAGGTGCGGACCATGGAGTCCAGCCAGCCGCCGATTCGCATTGTCTGCCCGGGCCGCGTCTACCGCTGCGACTCGGATATCACCCACTCGCCGATGTTCCACCAGATCGAAGGCCTGCTGGTCGATCGCGACATCAACTTCGCCGACCTCAAGGGCACCATCGAGGAGTTCCTGCGGGTGTTCTTCGAGAAAGAACTGGCGGTGCGTTTCCGTCCCTCGTTCTTCCCCTTCACCGAGCCCTCGGCGGAAGTCGACATGGAGTGCGTGATGTGCTCCGGCAAAGGCTGCCGCGTGTGCAAGCAGACTGGCTGGCTGGAAGTGATGGGCTGCGGCATGGTGCACCCGAACGTGCTGCGCATGTCTGGCATCGACCCGGAAGAGTTCCAGGGCTTCGCCTTCGGCATGGGCGTCGAGCGCCTGGCCATGCTGCGCTATGGCGTGAATGATTTGCGTCTGTTCTTCGACAACGACCTGCGGTTCCTCGCGCAATTCCGCTAGGCCACGATCGACGCACTTTCTAGGAGAACAGCATGAAATTCAGTGAACAGTGGCTGCGCGGTTGGGTAAACCCGCAAGTCTCCCGTGACGACCTGGTCGCCCGCCTGTCCATGGCCGGCCTGGAAGTCGACAGCGTTACCCCTGCTGCCGGCCAGTTCAGCGGCATCGTGGTGGGCGAGATCCTCGCCACCGAGCAACACCCGGACGCCGACAAACTGCGCGTCTGCCAGGTCAGCAATGGCCAGGAAACCTTCCAGGTGGTCTGCGGCGCGCCGAATGCCCGCCCGGGGATCAAAATCCCGTTCGCCATGATCGGCGCCGAGCTGCCAGGCGACTTCAAGATCAAGAAGGCCAAGCTGCGCGGCGTCGAGTCCTTCGGCATGCTGTGCTCGGCTGCCGAGCTGCAGATCAGCGAAGAGAACGACGGCCTGCTGGAACTGGCGACCGACGCCCCGGTGGGTGAAGACATTCGCCAGTACCTGAACCTCGACGACGCCAGCATCGAGATCGGCCTGACCCCGAACCGCGGCGACTGCCTGTCCATCGCCGGCCTGGCCCGTGACGTCGGCGCCCTGTACGACGCCCCCGTCACCCGCCCGGTCGTATCTGCCGTGCCCGCCGCCCACGACGAAGTGCGCCCGGTCGAAGTCTCGGCCTCGGCCGCCTGCCCGCGTTACCTGGGCCGGGTGATCCGCAACGTCGACCTGAGCAAGCCGACCCCGCTGTGGATGGTCGAGCGCCTGCGCCGCAGCGACGTGCGCAGCATCGACGCCGCCGTCGACATCACCAACTACGTGATGCTCGAGCTCGGCCAGCCGATGCATGCCTTCGACCTTGCCGAAATCAACGGCGGCATCCGCGTACGCATGGCCGAGGAGGGCGAGAAGCTCGTCCTGCTGGACGGCCAGGAAGTGGCCTTGCGCAGCGATACCCTGGTGATCGCCGACCACACCCGAGCCCTGGCCATCGCTGGCGTGATGGGTGGCGAGCATAGCGGCGTGAACACCGAGAAAACCCGCGACCTGTTCCTGGAAAGCGCCTTCTTCGAGCCCGTTTCCGTTGCGGGTAAAGCCCGTTCCTACGGCCTGCACACCGATGCCTCGCACCGCTACGAGCGCGGTGTGGATTCGCAACTGGCCCGTGAAGCCATGGAGCGCGCCACCGCCCTGGTGCTGGAGATCGTCGGCGGCGAAGCCGGCCCGGTCATCGAAGCCGTGAGCGAAGCGCATCTGCCCAAGATCGCCCCGGTGACCCTGCGCGCCGAACGCATCACCCAGATGCTCGGCATGGAGATGGACGCCGCTCAGGTCGAGCAGCTGCTGAACGCCCTCGACCTGAACACCACGGCCAACGGGGCAGGGCAGTGGACCGTAGAGGTGCCAAGCCATCGCTTCGACATCAGTCTGGAAGTCGACCTGATCGAAGAACTGGCCCGCCTGTACGGTTATAACCGCCTGCCGGTGCGCTACCCGCAAGCGCGCCTGGCGCCGAAGGCCCGCCCGGAAGCCCGCGGCGAGCTGCCGACCCTGCGTCGCCTGCTGGTTGCCCGTGGCTACCAGGAAGCCATCACCTACAGCTTCATCGACCCGAAACTGTTCGAGCTGTTCAGCCCCGGCGTACAGCCGCTGCTGCTGGCCAACCCGATCTCCAGCGACATGGCCGCCATGCGCGTGTCCCTGTGGCCGGGCCTGGTCAAGGCGTTGCAACACAACCTCAACCGCCAGCAAGACCGCGTGCGCCTGTTCGAAAGCGGCCTGCGCTTCGTTGGTCAACTGGGCGACCTCAAGCAGCAGCCGATGATCGCCGGCGTGGTCACCGGCAGCCGCCTGCCTGAAGCCTGGGCCAACGGCCGCGACGCCGTCGATTTCTTCGACGTGAAGGCCGACGTGGAAGCCCTGCTGGGCTACTCCGGCGCCCTGGCCGAGTTCACCTTCACCGCAGGCCAACACCCCGCCCTGCACCCCGGCCAGACCGCCCGTATCGAGCGCGACGGCCAGGAAGTCGGTTACCTCGGCGCCCTGCACCCGGAGCTGGCCAAGGCCCTGGGCCTGGAGCGCCCGGTATACGTCTTCGAGCTGGTATTGGGTGAAGTGGTACAAGGCCGCCTGCCGAAATTCAGCGAACTGTCCAAGTTCCCGGAAACCAGGCGTGACTTGGCGTTGATCGCAGGTCGTGATGTAGCTTCTAGCTCGGTGCTTGAAGTAATTCGTGACAATGCAGGCGAATGGCTCACAGACCTCAGGCTGTTTGACGTCTACCAGGGTAAAGGCATTGATCCTGATAGAAAAAGCCTGGCCGTCGGCTTGACCTGGCAGCATCCATCGCGCACTCTTAACGACGATGAGGTGAACACTACCCTGCAAAATATCCTCACCTCGCTTGAACAAAGGTTGAACACCACGTTAAGGAAATAACGGTATGGGTGCTCTGACGAAAGCTGAGATGGCCGAAAGGCTGTACGAGGAGCTGGGGCTCAACAAGCGCGAGGCCAAGGAGCTGGTCGAGTTGTTTTTCGAAGAAATTCGACACGCGCTTGAAGATAACGAGCAGGTCAAGTTGTCCGGTTTCGGCAACTTCGACCTTCGCGACAAACGCCAGCGGCCGGGCCGCAACCCCAAGACAGGGGAAGAGATCCCGATCACCGCGCGCCGCGTCGTCACCTTTCGTCCAGGGCAGAAACTGAAAGCCCGGGTTGAGGCCTATGCTGGAACCAAGCCATAACGATGAGCTGCCCCCCATTCCGGGCAAACGCTACTTCACCATTGGCGAAGTGAGCGAGCTCTGCGCGGTGAAGCCGCACGTGTTGCGGTACTGGGAGCAGGAGTTCCCGCAGCTCAACCCCGTCAAGCGACGTGGGAACCGGCGGTATTACCAGCGCCAAGACGTGCTGATGATCCGCCAGATCCGCGCATTGTTGTACGACCAAGGCTTCACCATCGGCGGGGCACGGTTGCGGCTCTCCAGTGATGAGGCCAAGGATGACACCACCCAATACAAGCAGCTGATTCGGCAGATGATTGCGGAGTTGGAGGATGTGTTGGTGGTGTTGAAGAAGTGACCTGAGCCTGCGGACAATGGATTTTTTTGAAAAAAAGCTTTCATTATTCAAAAGGTTAGGGTAGATTCTTCACCGTTCTCAGCGGTAACGAGAATGATGTCGGGGCGTAGCGCAGCCCGGTAGCGCACTTGCATGGGGTGCAAGGGGTCGAGTGTTCGAATCACTCCGTCCCGACCAAAATACTCCAAGAAATCCAGTCACTTAGCGGTGACTGGATTTTTTTATGCCTGTACGGCTCTGGGAAAATCCTCCCTGCCTTGCATCGCTCGTTCTGCATCGCATTGTTCCGCATCCTGCGATCCCACGCGGTACCCTCTCTCTTGCACGTTTTTGGGCATGCCCGTCTTCCTCAAGCTCCCTCCACATCCTCGAAGACCTCCTGATGCAGCTCCCCGAACAGCGCCGAGCTCAATTGAACGGGGTTGTGGTTATTGCCAGTACTTTTGATACACGACCGGCTTGATGGGGCTGCTAGCTTTTCGCGCGCATTCCACCGCTCTTGAAACCAGCGGAGAAGTGTTCGGCCCGATTTGGCTTGGCTGACTTAAGAGGGGGCGCGCGCTAGAGGTCGCGCTTTTTTGAGCCTTTATTGCCTCCAGGCACGCTTTCACAACGTTTCACAAGCGGTGCCAGCCCAACAGCACCGCACCCTTCAGCCGCTACGCAGGGCAACTGCGGTTGCGCCTGTCATCGCTCGGTCATCTGCATCCTTTCCCCTGTAGGCCAATTCACTTCATCAGCGCTACACGCAGGGAGAGTCGCGTATGTCCACGTCCGTTTCCAACGCCCCCGAGGTCAAGTCTGCTGCCAGGAAGGATTCCCAGGCCGAATGGGGCAGCGCCGTCGACCGCGCCAAGGCCAGGGACGCGGGCATTGAGTGGCAGCGCCCTGGCGACGATAACCGCTCGGCCCAGCAGATCATCGACGACAACCCGCTCTTGAAGAACCTCGGCAACCAGAGCGGCGTGAAGGACAAGCTCAAGGAGCGGGTCGGCGACTTCGAGCGCGATGCCGACGCTGCCTACCGCGCCGTCCAGGTGCTGAACCATGTCGAGCGCTTCGACGAATCTGGCGCACGGCTGGTCGGTGACGATATCGGCAACGACAAGATCAATGGCTTCAGCAAGGGCGGCGATGCCTATCACGGCACCGAGGCCGGGCGCCTGCAGGACTTCGGCAAGTACGGCTGGGGCAACCTCAAGGGCGAACTCAAGCATGTGAGCGCGGTGAATGACGACTCCGCCGCCCGCGAGCAGGCCGAGGCGGCAGGTATCCAGTGGCAGCTTCCGGAGGGCGACAAGCGTTCTGCCAAGGACATCATCGAGGCCAACCCGTTGCTCAAGAACCTGGGCAACCAGAGCTTTGTCAAAGACATGCTCAAGGAGCGCGTCGGCGACTTCGAGCACGACGCCGACGCCGCGCACCGCGCCATCCAGGTGCTCGACCGGGTGGTGGGCTTCGATGGCGATGGCAAGGCGCGCAGCGGGGAGGGCGTGGCCAACTCCAGCATCGACGGCTTCACCAAAAGCGGCGAGGCCAAGCACGACACCGAGGCCGGGCGTTTGCAGGACTTAGGCAAGTACGGCTTCGAGTCATTGCCCAAGGCCCAGGCCCCAGACCAGCTCGAAGGCTACAAGAGCTACCTCAAGGCCAACCCCGACGCCGACGCGGGCTCCAAGCAGACGGCGCAGTATGCGGCGATCGTGCAGGCCAGGTTCGACTCCATCGCCGGCAAGACCGACGCTGGCAGCACGCTGACCCAGCAGAACATCAAGGACTATCTGCGCGACAACCCGCAACTGAGCAAGCAGGAAAAGCAAGCGCTGAACTTCTTCAGTCAGCCAGGCGCCTTCAAACTGCTCGACACCGCCGCCAAGCCGCTGGCTGGCAGCGCCGATGGCAAGGTCAGCAGCGAGGACGTGAACAGCTGGCTCAGCGCTTCGGCGCCCAACGACGCGCAGGGCCTGACCGACCTGCTCACAAGCGTTGCGGCGGGCAATGTCACTCGCAAGGTAGACACCAGCAAGCTGGGCGAGGACGTGTTCAAGAACCCAGGCAACTACAGCGCCGAGCAAAAGGCTGCGGTGCTGCTCGACTTGCAGCAAGCGCAGACGCTGGTGCTCGGTGGCGCCAAGGCGGGCATGTGGGGCGACGATTACGGCAAGGTGGCCATCGCCAACCGCTCCGGCGCGGTGTGGGAGCCAGAGAAACTGATGCAGGACATCAGCGAGCACATTTCCATCCTGCAGAACGACAAGCCCACCGCCGAGTACCTGAAGAAAGCGGGCGACGAGGCAATCAAGACCCTGTTCGAGGAAAGCCCGGGCCTGAAGGATGCGGTCACCAAGACCTATGAAGACCAGGTCAAGTCCGGCAAGACCCTGGACAAGGCCTGGGAGGGCGCCACGGCCGATGGCAAGACCGACCAGACCGCCGCGCTCACCCAGTTCTACGCCACCGCCTCGAGCCTGCAATCGATGCTGGGCATCGACGACCCGAAGGCGATCCAGACGGCGGTGGGCAAGTCTGCCCATGGCGATGAGTTCAAGGCCTTCTACAAAGACCAGCTGGCCAGCGGCGATCGCCTGCGCGAGCTGATGAAAGAGCACACCCCCGAGCAGGCGGTGTCGGCCTTCAGCATGGAAGCGGCGCTGTACAACGCGGCGCTGGACCCGGAATTCACCGCGCAGTATGACAAGCAGTTCAACGACAACTTCTCCACCATCGTCCAGGAAAACCTGTTCAAGGACGCCAGTTTCGACGACCTGAAAACCGCCTTCGGCAAGGATGGCAGCGGCGAGCTGGACGAGGACAAGGTGCGCGAACTGGTCGACCAGATGCGCAGCGAAAGCCCTGAGCTGTTGATGAACCAGGACGGCAGCGTGGCCACCACCGACCAGGTCGTGGCGGGGTTCCGCGGCAACTGGGACATGCTGCGCCAGGGCACCAAGGCGTTGGACAAGTTCGACAAGCTACAGAAGTTCGACCCCAATGGCTCGGCCAAGGGCGCATACGGCAGTGGGGTGATGCACGGGGTGAGCGGGCTTTTCCTGTCGGGGGTCACGATTGCGCGCGGGGTGCAGAACGGCAACAAGCTCACCGACCGAAATATCGTGGATATCGCCACAGGTTCGGTGCAGACCGCCACGGTGTTGATCGAAGGCGGTACCAAGGGTTACCAGACGCATCTCGAGAAGGCCATCAGCAATGGTGAGCAGTCGCTCAAGGACATCAAGGACGGCAAACTTCCGGGTGATTTGCTCGACCAGATCAAGGACAACGTCAAGGACAGCAAGAACGCCGCGCTGGTTGCGAACAAATTCGAAGAGGCGGCCAAGGGGATTGGCGGGTTGGCGGGGGTGGCTGCAGGAGCCTACGGGATCTTCGATGGGGTCGGGGCCATTCGCCGGGGCGATACCCTGACCGGGGGCTTCAGCATCACGGCCGGCTCCCTGGCCGTGCTGGCTGGCGGCGCCTCGGCCTTGGAAGGTGGGTTGGGGCTGCTGGGCGCGAACCTGCCGCGCTTCCTCCCGGCGTTGGCCGGCGCCGCCGGGGTGCTGGGCTTCCTCGGCGCAGGGGTGGCGGCGCTGGGGGCGTTCATTCCGGCGTTGGTCAAGGAGGGTCAGCAGCAGGAGAAGGCCAGCAAGTTCGGTGACGTGCTGGGCGATGCGATCGAGCGGTATGGCATCGATGGGGTCAAGGACGGGACCATCAGCGACATTCCGGTCGAGGACTGGCCGGGTGGCGAGGAGTGGACGTCCTGAGGGGGCGTTGAGTTATGGCCAGGGCTTCGCCCTGGATCGCGGGACAAGCCCGTGCCATACGCTGAAGTCTCAGTGCCGCGCCTGTGGCTGCTCTACGCCGGGCCAGGTCATCAGCACCTGGTCCACCACGGTATCGAGGGTCTTGCGGCTGGCACCGGATTTCGCCTGCACCCCCATGCCCTGGATCACTACCATCACGTACGCAGCCAATGCCGCGCAGTCGGTGTCCCCGGGCAGGTCGCCTTCGCGGCGGGCCTGCTCCAGTCGGTGACACAAACCCACCTGCATTACCGCCCGGCGCTCCACCAGCACCAGGCGTATGCGTTCGTTGTTGTCCGAGCAGGCCAGCGCGCCATTGAGCCCCAGGCAACCCAGGTGGTCGCGGTGCAGCGTTTGTACCCGGGCGCACTCGCGCAGAATGCGGGTTACCACGGCCAGCGAGGTCGGCTCGTCGAGCGCCTCCGTCATATAGCCGACATACTTGGTGCCATATAGGTCAAGGGCCTTGCGGAACAGGGCTTCCTTGTTGCCGAATGCCGTGTACAAACCTGGCCGAGCCACGCCCGTGGCCCTTGTCAAGTCTTCGAAGGATGTACCTTCGTAGCCTTTTTGCCAGAACACCTTTAGTGCAGCCTCCAAGGCGTCACGCTCATCGAATTGTCTGTGCCGTCCCACTACTAAAACTGCCCCGCAAAAACGCCTCAAGGCGCCCAGTATAAAAGGCATTGACGTCCAAGAAACGTGAAAGTACCGTGCGATACCGTAACGCCCGTTATTCTATTTTCGCCAGGATGGCGGTACGGCGGCACGGACCTCTCGCGCAGCCTGGTGATCCCAGGCGCGACGATGGCCAGGTAGGACGGTTTGCGACATGTACCCGCGGTCGAACCGGGCTCTAATAACAAGGAAACACACCCCATGCGCTTCACCCTCCGTACCAAGATCCTCCTGCTCAGCGTGATACCGGTGTTGCTGCTGGTGGCGCTGCTCAGTGGCCTGACCGTGGTGATCCTGCACAAGCTGGCCGACCAGCAAGCCCAGGAAACCCGCGACCGCATGTACCAGGACCGCCGCGCGGTGCTGGAAAACTACGTGCAGATCGCCAACGCCGCCATCGCCGGCATCTACCAGGCCTCGGCCCCCGGCGACCTGCGCGCGCGCGACGAGGCGGTGGCGCTGCTCAAGCGCATGAACTTCGGCAAGGGTGATTACTTCTTTGGCTACGATACCAAGAGCGTGCGGGTGTTCTGGTCGGACAAGGACGTGCGCATCGGCGAGAGCTTCCGCGATTTCCGCGATGCCAACGGGGTGCAGGTGATCAACGAGCTGGTGCGAGTCGCACGCGATGGCAGCCACTTCCTCGACTACGCCTTCCCGGTACCGGGCCAGGACGCCCCGGTGCCCAAGCTCGGCTACGCGCAGTACCTGGAGAAGTGGGACCTGGTGATCGGCACGGCGGTGAACCTCGACGACATCGCCGCCCAGGCGCAGGTGTCCGAGGAACAGATGGCCGCGCGCATCGACACCCTGGTGCTGGGCATGGTGGGCCTGGCGCTGGTATTGCTGCTGGTGGCCGGCGGCCTGGCGACCTGGATGGCGGGTGGCGTGGTGCGGCCACTGCAACATATCAAGGCCAACCTGGACGATATCGCCGCGGGCGAAGGCGACCTGACCCGGCGCCTGCCGGTCAATGGTAACGACGAGCTGGCGCAACTGGCCGGCTCGTTCAACCGCTTCGTCGAGAAAATCCACGGTCTGGTGCGCCAGATCGCCGAGATGACCGGCCAGCTCACCGAGCTGGTGGGCCAGGTATCGGCCCAGGCGCAGCGTTCCGAGCAGGCCATGCTGCAGCAGCGCCACGAGACCGACCAGGTGGCCACGGCGATCAACCAGATGTCCGCCGCTGCCCAGGAAGTGGCCAAGAGCGCGCAGAACGCCGCCCAGGCCGCGCAGCAGACCGACAGCGAAGGGCAGGCCGCCAAGGGTGTGGTGGATGGCAGCATCCAGCGCATTCATGCGCTGGTGGAGGACATCCGCAGCAGCGGCGTGTCGCTTGATAGCCTGCAGCAGGATGTACAGTCGATCGTCAGCGTGCTGGATGTGATCCGCTCGATCGCCGAGCAGACCAACCTGCTGGCGCTCAACGCCGCCATCGAGGCGGCCCGTGCCGGTGAGGCCGGGCGCGGCTTCGCGGTGGTGGCCGACGAGGTGCGCGCGCTGGCCAGCCGTACCCAGCAGAGCACCCAGGAAATCCAGGGCATGATCGACCGCCTGCAACAGGGCACCCAGGCTTCGGTGACCTCGATGCGCCGCTCCAGCGACGCGGGCGAGCTGACCAGCGAACAGGCCAACAAGGCCGGTGCGTCGCTGGATGCCATTGCCGAGTTGATTGCCACCATCAACGCGATGAACGCGCAGATCGCCAGCGCTGCCGAGGAACAGACCGCGGTCGCCGAGGAGATCAATCGCAGCGTGCACCAGATCGCCACGGCGGTCGACAGCGTGGCCAGCGAGACCGAGCAGGGCGCGCGAACGGCGCGCAACCTGGCGGGGTTGGGGGATCGGTTGGGGGCGTTGGTGCGGCAGTTCCGAATTTGATCGTCCAAGGGGGGCACTTTGCGTGCCCCTTACTTCTGTTCGGGCAAGGCCCACCAGGCTTGGGCCTTACCGCCGTCCTTCAGGCGTTCCCCCACTATCCCATCCAGTGCATTACGAAACGCCTCCAGTTCAGGGCGTGGGTTGGTTTCGGGCTGCGCCTCAAGCTCCTCGAGCGTGCGTAGCCACACCTTGAGCTTGGGGTAACTGCGCCACAGGCTGCGCTTGGCCACCACGCCGCTCAGCAACTCATTGCACAAGTGGCGACCCTGCGGCGTAAGGCCATGGTAGGTGACGAGCTCTTGGCGGTTGGTTTCCAGGCGAAGGAAGCGTATGTGCTCGTCGTACTTGTGGTAGCGCGGATGGAAGAACAGCATCGTTTCGGGGGATGGGTAGCGCTTGTGGGGCTTGGGGAATTTGCCCCAGTCCGCAGCTTTCTTAACCGCGTTGCAGTCGACACAGACAATTGCCAGGTTACGTACGCGTAGCGAGAAGCGCGGGTAAATGGCCCGCGGGAGCACATGCTCTATAGGCGCGGCACTGGCATGGTTGAGCAGCCAGCGTTTGCAGTAGCAACAACGGGGCTCCTGGCGGCGCTTGAGGCTTTTGCGCAGACGCGCCTTCACGTCCTTGTTGACTGCCTCGTCTTTGCTGAGCTCACCCCATACATCATCGGTTGTTTCCCTGGCCGTTTTGCGCAGCTTGAGCAGTAGGTCCAGGCGGTTGCGGCTTGTAATGGGCTTTTTCACGCGACGGCCTCTTCGCGAGCCAGGGTGAAGGTCTCGAGGATGGCGCGCTGGGCCTGTTCGATCAGGTCGAGATCCTGGCGGTAGCGGGCATCCTCGGTGATTCCCGAGTCGTCCATGATCGTCGCCATGCTCTTCAGCTCTCCAAGCAGAGCCTTCTGCATCTCGGCCAAGCTGTCGACCTCATCACGGTTGGTCGTTCTTATCGCCTGGGCTACCAACGCGGCACATCGCTCGGCTACTTCGCGGTTGTGCGGCGTGTAGGTTTCGAAGCCTTCGAGCAGGATCGTTTCCACGGAGTGGCGCTGGTCGGCTGAAATTCGCTCCAGAGCACCTTCCTTGGCGAGGAAGCAGTGGCTGAGGTTGTCCTGCGCGTTGGCGACCAGGGTGGGGGAGTGGGTGGCAATCAAGAGCTGGGTGTCGGTTAGTTCGGCGATGCGGCTGAACAGGCTGGGAAGCAGTTGCTGCCAATGGACGTGGAGACTTATTTCCGGTTCGTCGATCAATAGCATGCTTCCCGGGGCTGCGCTGGCAACGAGCTTACCCAGAAGCAGCAATACTTGCTGTTCGCCGGAGCTGAGTTGATTGAACGTCACCATTTGACCGCTATGTTGCCAGGACAGCGCAAGTGACATGCGCTCAAGCGTGCCATCAGAGTTCAATGCTTTCTCAAGAGGTTTCGCCAGGAGCTCGGCCTCCTTTGAGGGGAGCAGATCACCCAGCTCTGAGTGCGGAACCAGATATAGGCGGTGCTTCAAGCCAAGCGGTTCCAGCAGGCTTTCGAATAATGGCCCGTTCCCCTTTATTGCGTAGGCTTCAGTCAGCAGACTGAGCAGCTTCTGCTCGTTGGCTTTCGCCGAGGAGCCCTTGGAGGCTCGGTTACCCAGATAACGGTAATACTGGTTTTTCTTTTGCGCGGGAAAACGGTCGGCAGGCGTGCTCGCGATAGCGACGCATGCGTGCGACTGCTGCGGCAGGAGTGTCGCCATCGCGGCCAACAACAGGCTTTTACCTGCACCGTTGTTGCCGATGATGTATGCGCAGAGTGGGGCCTGGCCTTTTTGTTCGAGCAGTTCGAGCAGTGCGGTTTTGTCCAGCAGTGCAAGGTCGTCCACGGCGACAGCCGGGCGGGGTATCTGGCGACCAGCCGTTAATCCTCGCAGGGTTCTTTCCACGGACATGACCCTGCATAACCCGTCGACATCCTGATAGCCCTCTGAAAAGTGCTGGCTGAATAGCCCTCGAAGTGCGCCCAAGTGATCCTGGGGAAATTGTCCGATACGGAACTTATGGCGCGAGCCCCAGAGTTCGCTTACCGCCGATGCGAACCAGGCGAGTTGCTCATTGGAAACCGAACGGCTAGCCCTCGCAATATGGCGTGTATCGATGACCAGTGTCTGCCAGTCATGCAGCTTGGCGTGGTTGTTCAACAACCAACCGCAGAAGCGCACCGGCCTTCCGTTTGTGTCGTAGCTGGTGAAATTGAAAATGACCTCGAGCAGGTCGTCGTCGAGCAGCCGGGATATCACGTTGCGCGGGAGGTGCTTGGCGGTGTCTGCATTAGGTCTGAACACCACTAGTGTGCGATCGCTCAGGGTTGAATCCAGCAAGCGCTTGTGCAGCCTTTCGAACGAGCCTGCGCCAACACTCTTGAGTTCCAGGAGCGTCAGGCTGTCGTGCTCGAACTCCTGTCGCTTGTTATCGAGTTTTTGCAGTTCGATCTGACGTACTGCTAGCCGCAGGCGTAGCAGGTCATTCGTTCGAATAGTCTCTGGAGCACTGTAGAACTGGCGACCTTTGTCCAACTGGTCGTTGACCACAAAAGGCTCGCCGGTTTCGCCATACAAGTCGATCAAGCCATCCCTGCGTACCAGGCCATTGGCCAATGCTGCGGTGATCTGGGCATGGCGCCGATTTATTCCGATCGTTGAAAGAATTCGATAGAAGAGCGTGTCGAACACCGCGAGGCGCTCTTCATAGTTGAGTTCGCCGAGATGCTCGTCCAGAAGACGAGGCAGGCCGTCTGGGTCGAGACTGTTCCCGAGCTTCAACCTCTGGCTACGACCGCAGTAGTTCATAAGTATGCTGGCGCGTGCATCACCGCTCTTGGAGTCACGCCAGGGACTTTTTCCAACCACCTCGAGCCACCCCTCGCTTTTCCAGTCAATCAGACGAGTAGCGAGCCAGTACAACAGCAACTGCTGGAAGTCCGGAGCGGCCATGCCGGCGTCCAGCTGATGGGCAGATGCATCGCTGAGCAGCCTGTTCAATAGAAAAACGCTTTCGTCCATGAGGTGAGGAGTACCTGGCCAGTGGGAGGGAACGCATCATAGCCCAACGCTACTACTGTATGCCCCTAGCCGCCTCGAACAACGTATCCCTCATCTCCTGCGGCGGCTTGCCGTAGGCCCGCAGAAACGCCTGGCGCAGCCGCTCGCGGTCGCCGAACCCGCTCGCGCGCGCTACCACCTCGACCGGGTGGCGGCTGGTTTCCATCATTACCCGCGCCGCCTCTACCCGCAGGGTCTCGATGGCCTTGGCCGGAGTCTTGCCGGTTTCCTCGCGGAACACTCGGCTGAACTGCCGAGGGCTCAGGCGCGCCACGTCGGCCAGCGCCTCTACCGACAGGTCGCTGCTCAGGTTCTCGCGGGCGTAGGCCAGGGCCAGTTGCACGCGGTCGGATTTCGGGTCGATTTCCAGCAGCGCCGACAACTGCGAATGCTCGGCGCCGCGGCGTTGGGCGATCACCAGCTTGCGTGCGACCTGGCGCGCCAGGTCAGGACCCAGGTCGTTCTCGACCATCGCCAGGGCCAGGTCTACCCCGGCGCTCATACCAGCGCCTGTCCAGAACTGGCCGTCGACCACGAACAGACGGTCTTCTTCCAGCTGCACCTCGGGGTAGCGCTTGCGGAATTCCGGGGCATGCAGCCAGTGGGTGGCAGCGCGCCGGCCCGCCAGCAGGCCGGCTTCGGCCAGCACGAACAGGCCGGTGCACAGTGCGGCGACACGTCGCGACTGTTGGCTTGCCGTGCGCAGACACGTCAGCAGCCCGGGGCTGGGGTCGCCCAGGGCCAGATAGCCACTGACGATAATGGTGTCGTAGGCCGCGCTGCCGAGCGCCTCGGTATGCACTGCAAAGCCTTGCGAGGTCATCACGGCGCCGCCTTGCTCCGAGACCAGGCTGAAACCGTAGAGCGGTTCGCCACGCAGCAAATTGGCACATTCGAACACCGAGGCAACCGACAGGCTCAGGGACTGGAATTGTGGGTAGACCACCAAGGCGACCGTATGCATCGTTCGTGTCCTTCATTAATGTCAGCCGATTCTCACGGGCGGTGGCCGACAGTGCAATATCGTGCAGAGGTCGTGGCAGTAATCCTTGCGGATATGGCGGCGCTTGCGTGTATCGGTAAATAGGAAGCTGAGCTTTTCCTGTAGGAATACTCCCTGTTCTTCCGGTGAGGATGTAGGTTGTTTCCTAAAGGAAGATTTTCCACTGGGTAACCCGTTGTACCCATGGGCAGGTCACTCTAGTCTCCTTGTCGCTCGCCGACTCCATCATGATCGCCAACCGGCCCACGGGCAGAAACCTGCGTAGGGTTCGCGTGGGTTGGTCGGTTGGCCAAGACACTGAAAGGCGGCGGGCTTCTTTTTATCTCATACCCGTGCAGGCAAGGAGTGTGCATGAGCAAGGACGATCAGCCGAACAATACACCTGGCTTGAAAATAGTCAGCGTGGCAGGGCGTGCGCCCAAGGGGGCGCCGCGTAACTGGGTCCAAGCGACACCCGGGTTGCCGATGCGCGAGGTATTGCTGGAAACCTCGGTCATGCTGGGCTGCATCACGGCGCTTACCTGGCAGGCCATCGACCGGCCTGCGGATACCTCGGTCCTGCTACGTGCCACTCACTATATGAGCGGCATGGCCAAGGCGATGATCGAGGGGCAACTGGTTGAGCCAGGTAAGGGGGATTGAGCGCTCACCACATCTGAATCGGTGAACAGGGGTCTACTCGGCGAGCAGCGCAACCGGTGTGTATAGTTTCCTGGTGAGCAGTCCACAAGGCCAGGAGTAGACCCATGAATGTCATCAATGCGCGCTTGCGCGGCAAGGACGGCCTCTATCGCATCGTGCTGGGCGGCGGGCGCATTGCCGCCATCGACCCGCAACTCGGCCCCGTCATACCGGCTCGCGACGATATCGACGCCGGGCAGAACCTTGTCATTCCCCCCTTCATCGAGCCGCACATTCACCTGGATGCCACCCTCACTGCCGGCGAGCCGCGCTGGAACATGAGCGGTACGCTGTTCGAAGGCATCGAATGCTGGGCCGAGCGCAAGGCGCTGACCACCCATGAAGACATCAAGACCCGCGCGAAGAAGACCTTGGGCATGCTGGTCGATCATGGCATACAGTTCGTGCGCACCCATGTCGATGTCACCGAGCCAAACCTCACCGCGCTCAAGGCCATGATCGAGGTGCGCGACGAGGTGCGTCACCTGGTCGACTTGCAGATCGTCGCCTTCCCCCAGGAGGGCATCGAGTCGTACGCCAATGGCCGCGCGCTGATGAGCGAAGCTGTGGCCATCGGTGCCGATGTGGTCGGCGGCATTCCGCATTTCGAAAACACCCGCGAACAGGGCGTGGCGTCGGTGAAGTTCCTGATGGACCTCGCCGAGCGCAGTGGTTGCCTGGTGGATGTGCACTGCGACGAGACCGACGATGCGCAGTCGCGATTTCTCGAGAGTTTGGCCGAGGAGGCAAGGGCGCGTGGCATGGGCGCCAGGGTGACCGCCAGCCATACCGTGGCCATGGGTTCCTACGACAATGCCTACTGCTACAAGCTGTTCCGCTTGCTCAAGCTGGCGGATATCAACTTCGTCTCATGCCCGACCGAGAGCATTCACCTGCAAGGACGCTTCGACAACTTCCCCAAGCGACGTGGCGTGACCCGTGTGGCCGAACTCGATCGCGCTGGCTTGAACGTGTGCTTCGGCCAGGACTCGATCGTCGACCCCTGGTACCCGCTGGGCAATGGCAACATCCTGCGCATTCTCGAAGCGGGGTTGCACATTTGCCATATGCTCGGCTACGAGGATATCCGGCGTTCGCTGGACCTGGTCACCGTCAACAGTGCGCGCACGCTCAACCTGGGCGAGCGTTACGGCCTGGAGGTAGGGCGCCCGGCCAACCTGCTGGTGCTTTCGGCGCCGGACGACTACGAGATGATTCGCAGCCAAGGGCAGGCGCTGGTGTCGGTGCGCAGTGGCAAGGTGTTGATGCGTCGCACGCCGGCGCAGGTCGAACGCTTCGCTTGAAGCCCGCTGCCCGAGCCCTGGGGCTTCAGGTCGCGGCCTGCGGCAGGTGCCCCAGCGGCAGGCCGGTCTGTTCCTTAACCGCAGCGATCGCGAAGTTGCTGCGGATGTCGCTCACTCCGGGCACCTTCAGTAGCGACTCCATCAGGAACCGCTCATAGGCGCGCAGGTCCGGCACCACCACCTGCAGCAGGAAGTCCGACTCTCCCGACACCAAATGGCACGACACCACTTCGTTGAGCTCGATCACCGCCTGGCGAAAGGCGTTCGACGAGGCTTCGCTGTGCCGCTCCACCTTCACCCCGATGAACACCGTCAGCCCCAGCCCGATACCGTCGCGATCGAGCTGGGCGTGATAGCCGCGAATCAGCCCGGCTTCTTCGAGCAGGCGCACCCGGCGCAGGCAAGGGGAGGGCGACAGGCCCACTTCCTCGGCCAGCTGTACGTTGGTCAGGCGGCCGTCGCGTTGCAGCGCGGCGAGAATGCGGCGGTCGAGGTTGTCCAGTTTCATGATTGGCATAAACCTAGTTATCAATAATTCCCAGTGGCACGATATGCCAATAATGCTGATGTGTGTAGCGTAATACGCAACGCGTCATGTTTGGCTGCCGGGTAAGCTTTCTCCCTGGGAAAGTCACCCGACAGCGAGGCGAACATGGCAAACCTGGAGTTGTTTATCGGTGCGTTGGTGGTGGCGTACCTGGTGCCTGGGCCCGACATGATCCTGGTGTTGCAGGTTTCCAGCAGCCAGGGTCGGCGCTTCGCCGTGGCGACTGCAATCGGCCTGGGAATCGCCCGTGTAGCGCATGTCGCCTTGGCTGCGTTGGGCCTGGCGGTACTGTTGCAGAGTGTCGGCTGGGCGTTCGAGGTGGTGCGGGCGGTTGGCGTGGCCTACCTGGTGTGGCTGGGCGTCCGCATCGCCCGGGCGCCAAGCCTGGTGCCAGCGCTCGACGGGTCGCTGGCGGTGCCAAGGCGCGCTTACCAAGCGGCGCTCTGGCGCGGGCTGCTGACCAACATCAGCAACCCTAAGGCCTTGCTGTTCTGCTCGGTGCTGATGCCGCAGTTCATCGAAGCCGGCACGGGCGACGTTGCAGGGCAGTTCCTGCTGCTGGGAGTGGTATTGGTGCTGGTGGGCCTGGCGTTCGATATGTTCTACGCGATGGTCGGCGCAGCGCTGGGCTGCTGGATGGCACGTCGCCCACGGATGCAGGTGATGCAGCGCTGGACCTTCGCGACCTTGCTGATCGGCTTCGGGTTGCGCCTGGCGCTGATCGGTCGCCCCCAGTGACCCCGGCCTTGGTCTAGAATGCCGGTTCGCCTCGCTGCCTGGACCGCTAATGGACCCTCTCTACCTCATTGCCTTGGGCGCCGTCGTCGCCGGTTTCGTCCAGGGCCTTTCCGGTTTTGCCTTTGGCATGGTGGCCATGTCGTTCTGGGCCTGGGGCCTGGAGCCGCGTGTGGCTGCGGTGCTGACGGTGTTCGGCAGCCTGACCGGTCAGCTCATCGCGCTGTTCAGCGTACGCCGAGGGTTTCGCTGGGCCTTGCTGTGGCCCTTCGTGCTGGGTGGTTTGATGGGAATTCCGCTGGGCGTATGGGTATTGCCATACCTGGACATGCTCTGGTTCAAGGCCGTGTTCGGCACCTTGCTGGTACTGTGGTGCCCGCTGATGCTGGCGGCACCCCGTTTGCCGCGATTGCGCGGCGGGCGCCTGGCCGATGGCACGGTCGGGCTGGTGGGCGGTGCGCTGGGCGGCATCGGCGGCTTCACCGGTACCGTGCCGACGCTGTGGTGCACGCTGCGAGGGTTCGACCGCGATACCCAGCGCGCGGTGATCCAGAACTTCAACCTGTCGATGCTGCTGGTGACCATGCTCACCTACCTGGGCACGGGGCTGGTGACTGTCGAGCTGCTGCCGTCGTTCGCCGTGGTGGCCCTGGCGATGGCCGTGCCGACTCTGCTGGGCACGCGCGTGTACCTTGGCATCAGCGAGCAGGTCTTCCGCCGCGTGGTGCTGGGACTGCTTACCTTGTCCGGAGTAGCCATGCTGATGGCGTCACTGCCGGTACTGCTGACGCGCTGAGTGCTTGCCTGCGGCCTTTGAACTTGGCACGCTTGCCCCGGTCTGTGATCGCCCATGCAGAAACAAGGAACCTTCAAGGTGAGTTGGGAAAAAGTCGGGAAAGCCCTTGCGGGCGTGCTGGTCGTTGCGGTGGCCGCCGTGTCGCTGCATACGCTGTGGCGTGACGCGGGAAGGCTGCAGGCCAGCCTGTCCTACGAGTACCTGACCTACCCGAGCCAGTTCAACGAACGCATCAGCCAGGCCAACGACCAGCTCAAGTACGAGCGCCTGCAAGCCGGCATAGAGGCCATTGCCCAGGGCGCGCTGGCCCGTGAACAGGTCGAGCGACTGGTGGGCCTGGCCCAGGCGCCGTATATGCAACTGTTCGCCAAGCCCTTCGAGGCGGGCCTGGTGGACCACCGCACAGGGCTGGTCATCAGCCTGCACAACCATGGCGGCGAACCGGTGAAGGACGTGCACATCCGCCTGCCGGTCAAAGGGCTGGTGCAGGTCCGCGACGACGCCGGCAACGACACGATTCCCGAAGAGGCCACCACCTTGATCGACATTCCAGCCATCGCTCCGGGGGCATCGAGCAAGGTATGGGTGTATTTCGATGCGGACTATTCGCAGGTCAGGCAGGCCGGCATCAGCATCGTACATGCCGATGGCGCGGCCGATGTGCAGGTGATGCAGCAGGTCGCAGGGTTCCCGGCCTGGGTAGCGCGCCATGCACAGGTACTGGTTGGGCTGCTGGGCCTGTCACTATTGACCTTGTTGCTGATGGCCTGGCGCTGGCGTGGGCGAAGGGTAGCCCGCTAGCTTCTTCAGCGTTTCAGCGAATCGCCACCGGGTTGATGTTCACCTGGGTAGAGCCTTTGTAGAGCGGTTGGCCCAGCACGAACATGAATTCGAACGCCTTGTCGCGCACCAGCGCGCGGGTATCGATCAGCTCCAGGTTGTAGATGCCGCGCTTGGCCAGCATGAACTGGTTGACCGGGAACTCCTCGCCGCTGGGGTTGGGGTACACCTCCGAGGCCCAGGTATCGCCACCGAAGGCGACGATACCCTGCTCGGCCAGCCATTGGGCGGCGGGCAGGTCGATGCCGGGCTCGGTGGCGAGGAACTGCGCGTTGTCCTTGCCGATCAGCTCCAGCCAACCGGTGTTGAACAGCACCACGTCGCCCTTGCGCAGGCTCAGCCCCTGCCGCTTCAGCACTGCCTTGAGGTCGTCCACGCTGAACACGGTGCCGCCCGGCACGATGGCTTTGCCGTAGTGGGCGGTCATGTCCAGCACCACGCCACGGGTGACCATGGGCGGAACCTTCTCGATACCCAGCTTGTTTACGCCCTCGACTGTGACGAAGTCGGCGGCGTGGTTGCCGTTGTAGTAGACATTGTCGATACCGATATGGCCGATGCCGTTGAGCTGGGTGCCGACGCCGGTCCAGCCGTTGACCAGTTCATCGTTGAAGGTGAATTGGTTGCGGCCCAGGGTCTGCCCGGCCTGTTCGCCCGGCTGGACGTTGTACAGGTGGAAGCTGCGGTGGCGGAAGGCTGGCAGGTCCTTGCTCACCGGTACGGCCAGGGGGTAGGCCTTGCCGGTCTTGATCAGCTGAGCGGCCTGCTTGACCACGTCGGGGGTGAGCAGGTTGGCGGCGCCGATCTCGTCCTGGTTGCCGTACGGTGACTGCTGCCAGTCGGCGGCCAGGGCGGTGTGGGTGCTGGCGGTGAGGGCGGCGGCAAGCAGCAAGGGTTTGAAAGGGGTCATGGGTATCTCCTGGAGGTCGAAGGCTCCGGGGAGATTCTGAGCAGGGGGTCCCGCGGGAAAAAGGCGTCTGCCGGACAAACAGTTTTGCGCGGCAGGCAAGGGCCGTTTCGCAGGGCGGGCGTATCGCCTCAGGGCATGCGAGCCACCCACTTGCCGCTTCGCGCGACTTCCTTGAGCTGCCGCAGCGCCTGCGGCAACTCGTTGAAGTCGAACGCCGAACAGGCGGTTTCAGGCCAGGTGTGTTGATTGCAGATCAATAATGCGCGGCGCTTAGCCCAAGGCTTTGGCCAGCGTCTGCATACCGTCTTCGTAGACTCCCTGGAACAGCTCGTGCGCCTCGTCTTCGCTGATGCCCACCGCAGTGAACTCGCCAAACCACTCCACCAGGCTACCCTGGCCATCGGCACTGACGCGCACGGTGGCGAGGTAACTGCTGATCGGGAAGGGGCTCTGCTCGATCGAGTAGGTGCAGGTGCGTGCCTGCTCATCGAAGGTTTGCATGCGCTCGACGATGATATTGCCGTCGGCGGACTTCAAGGTGCGCAGCCGACCGCCTTCGCTGATGACGCTTTCGACGATGAAGGGCAGCCATTGGGGCAAGTTATCGAAACCACCGACCAGGGCCCAGACACGGTCAGGGCTGTGGGCGGTCTTCAGGGAGGCGTGGGCGCGGGCCATGGGGGAATTTCCTGGTGGATTGAGGTGCAGGCATCGTAGACGCGTTGGGCGTCGCGGTCGAGGTCTTCGCGGCTTCAGCCAGGCCCGCCACCACGCCGCACATGCTTGACCAGCACCTTCTCCAGCAACTCCCACATCGCCGGGTCCGCGCTGAATGCCACGTTGAAACGCATCCAACCGGTAGGCCGGGCATCGACCATGAACAGCTGCCCGGGCCCGAGCATGACGCCTTGTGCCAGGGCATCGTCGAGCAGCGCGGCGCTGTCCGGGATGGCCGGGTGGCGGGTCCAGATGTACATGCCTTCGTCCGACTCGATGAACAGCTCGAAGCCCAGTCGGTGCAAATGCCTGCCCACTTCCTGGTGGGCCTCGGCCAGGCGCTGGCGCAGGCGCTTGAGGTGCTTGCGCCAGCGGCCATCGATGACCGCCGAGTACACCACCCGCTCCATCACCTGGGAGGTGGTCAGGCCAGAGCGCATCTTCAGGTGCAGCAGCTGTTGCATCAGGCTCGGCTCGGCTGCCAGGTAGCCGACCCGCACATTCGGCGAAATGCTCTTCGAATAGCTGCCCACGTACACCACCTGTTGCCGGTGGTCGAGGCTGGCCAGGCACGGCTGCGGCTCGGCGATCATGTCGGCGTAGAGGTTGTTCTCCACCAGCCGGAAGCCGTGGCGCGAGGCCAGTTGCAACAGGCGGTGCAACTGCGCCAGCGGTGTGCGCGAGCAGGTCGGGCTGTGCAGGTGCGGCTGGGTGAAGAACAGCGTCGGGCGGTGGTGCTCCAGCAGGTGCTCGAGGTGGTCCAGGTCATAGCCGGCCGGGGTACGTGGCACACCCACCAGGGTTGCGCCCTGGAAACGCAGGATGCTCATCAGGTTGGGGTAGCCGGGGTCGTCCACCAGCACCACGTCGCCCGGTTTCACCAGGGTGCGTACCGCCAGGTCCAGGGCCTGGCTGGCGCCGTGGGTGAGCATCAGCTGCGCCGGGTTGGCGACGATCGACAACTCTTGCTGCAGGTTCTGCGCGGTCAGCGCACGCAGCTCGGGCAAGCCCATCGGGTCGCCGTAGCCCGACAATTCCAAGGGGCTGCTGGCCACCTGGCGCAGGCCGCGGCGCAGACCGTCTTCGTACATCCAGTCGTTGGGCAGCCAGCCGCAGCCGGGTTTGTACGGCAGCTGGCGGGTCTCGAAGATCTGCTGCAAGTACCACTCGGAATTGAACGAGGGGCGGGCGCTGTCGGCTTCCGGGCTGGGGCTGTCGAGCAGCTCGCCCAGCGCGCGGCTGACGAAGAAGCCGGCATTGCCGCGGCTGACCAGCAGCCCCTGGGCCACCAGGCGGTCGTAGGCCTCGACCACGGTGAAGGTACTGACCGAGTAGGTCGCGGCGAAGGCGCGGATCGAGGGCACCTTGGTGCCGGGCTTTAGGGTCTGGTTGTCGATGAGTTCGCGCAGCCCCTCGATGATCTGGTTGACCAGCGGGGTAGGCGCGTCGGGATGTAGTCGCAGCATGGGGGCCTTCAGGTGTGCGTAACGCCAAGCACCTGCGGGGTGTCTCGGGTGTATTGCATTGACGGCCTGTACAGTGCAGTGCGGATTTCACACCACTGTGCATGGCTCTCTGTGTCCGACATTTTTACATTAGGTGACATATACCGCCAGTTCAGTTCGCCCGAGCGGTCCGCCTCGGGCGCGTTCAGCAGGCCGCCATGGATGGCCTGCGTGTGTCTCGCACACCTCCTGCCCGCATAGCGCTGATGTAAAGGTGAGGCCGATGACTGCGCGTTGCCGCAGGACGTCGGGGTTTCACAGTTTTTCCTTGGATAAAAAGAAGCACGGGGTACACAACTGATGGACGCAACATCTACATCCACCACCGCCGCGAAAAGCGAGCCCGAGAGCCAGCTCAACGCTGCGCTCAAGTCGCGGCACCTGACGATGATGTCGATCGCCGGGGTCATCGGCGGCGCCTTGTTCGTCGGCTCCGGCAGCGTGATCCATAGCGCCGGCCCCGCAGCGGTGCTGGCGTACCTGGCCGGTGGCATCCTGGTGGTGCTGATCATGCGCATGCTCGGCGAAATGGCCACCTCCTCGCCGGACACCGGCTCCTTCTCCACCTACGCCGACCGCGCCATCGGCCGCTGGGCCGGTTTCACCATCGGCTGGTTGTACTGGTGGTACTGGGTCATCCTGATGGCGTGGGAAGCCTACGTGGCGGGCAAGATCCTGCATGGCTGGTTTCCCGGTGTGAGTGTCAACGTGTTCGTGTTGGCCACTACCTTGGTGCTGATAACGGTCAACTTCTTCAACGTCAAGCACTATGGCGAGTTCGAGTTCTGGTTCGCACTGATCAAGGTGGTGGCGATCGTCTGCTTCCTGATCGTGTGTACTGCGGCGGTGTTCAATATCTGGCAATTCGGCGAGGTGCGCGGCATCGGTCACCTGACGTCCGAGGGTTTCATGCCCAATGGCATCACCACGGTGGTCGGGGCCTTGCTCGGGGTGATGTTCGCCTTCCTCGGCGCCGAAATCGTCACCATCGCGGCTTCCGAGTCCAAGGACCCTGCCGGGCAGATCGTCAAGGCCACCAACTCGGTGGTATGGCGGGTATGCCTGTTCTACGTGGGTTCGATCTTCCTGATCGTCTGCCTGGTGCCGTGGAACGACCCGCACCTGGGTGAGTCCGGCTATGGCGCCTACCGCCGCACCCTGGAGCTGCTGGGCGTGCCCTATGCCGAGCTGCTGATGAACTTCGTGGTGCTGACTTCGGTGAGCAGTTGCCTGATCTCCGGGCACTACACCGCTTCGCGCATGCTGTTCTCCCTTGGCCAGCGCGGTGATGCGCCGTCGTTTTTCAAGATCACCCGCGCCGGTACCGGTGTGCCGGTGTACGCGATCATGGGTTCTTGCGCGGTGGCCATCTTCTGTGCGCTGATCAACTTCAGCGAGACCCTGCGCCCGAAAGACGTGCTCGAAACCCTGATGAACACCACCGGCATGATCGCCCTGCTGGTGTACCTGGTGATCGCCTTCTCGCAACTGCGCATGCGTCGCAAGCTGCTGGCCGAGGGCAAGGAAATCCGCCTGCAGATGTGGCTGTTCCCGTGGCTGACCTATCTGGTGATCGCCTTTATCGTGGTGTGCCTGGTGGTGATGGCGTTCATGCCTGACTACCAGATCCTGGTGATTTCCACCGGCATCGCCGCTGCCGTGGTGGTGGCGATGGGCGTTGTGCACCAGGCGCGTACCAGCAAGCAGCGCTGACCCCTTCATGGGCAAGCCCGCTCCTACAGTTAACGGACTGTAGGGCGGGCTTTTTCGTCATAGAGCGTACTGTGCGATGCCGTTGCCGAACGACCAGTTCTCTTTCTTCACTTCCACCAGGTTGATGAAGACATCCTCCGGCCTGACCTGCGCCTCGTTCGCCAGCCCTTCGGCGATGGTCTTGTACAGCAACTTCTTCTGATCGACCGTGCGCCCTTCGTTGAGGGTGATCTGGATGAACACCTGCCCGTCCGAGCGGGCAATACCCAGGTACTGCGGGTCGTAGACCAGGCGTTCGCCATCGTGCTCAGTCAGCACCTGGAAGTTGTCGTGCTCAGGCACGCCGATTGCGGTTCGCATGGCCGCATAGACCACCTTGCCGAGCACCTGCACATGGTTGGGGTTGGGGTGTCGCCGGATATCGATACGCACGAGAGGCATGACGGTCTCCTGGAGAGGGGGCAACGACAGGTTGCGAAAAATAAGATAGTGACCATAATCTATTTTGACAAGCGCACCCTTCACCTTGCCCAAGGAGCCGCAACATGGCCGATTCGCTCTACCTGGAGGACCTGTCGGTCGGCGATACCTTCGTCAGCGATAGCTACCCGCTGGATGCCCAGCAGATCATCCGTTTCGCCAGTGAGTACGACCCGCAGCCGTTCCATCTGGACGATGTGCAAGCCAAGGCTTCGTTTTTCCAGGGCCTGGCCGCCAGCGGCTGGCAGACCTCGGCGATCACCATGAAGCTGCTGGTCGGTTGCCTGCCGCTGGCCAGCGGCATCATTGGCGCCAACACCGAAGTGGCCTGGCCGCAACCGACCCGTCCCGGCGACATCCTGCAGGTCACCTGCACGGTGGTCGCGATCACCCCGTCGCGCTCACGGCCGGGTCGCGCCACGGTGCGGCTCGAGGCCGTTACCGCGAACCAGCGTGGGGAAACGTTGCAGAAGATGGCGACCAACATTCTGTGCTTCGGTCGGGAGGGCTAGCGAGGTGGGGCGCTCATCGCAGCACAAGGCCCGGGAAAACCGGGCGAAGATCGTCGAGACTGCCTGTGCGATGTTTCGCGAATCCGGGGTCGAGAATGTGTCGGTCGCGCAGGTGATGGCCGCCAATGGCATGACGGTGGGCGGCTTCTACAAGCAGTTCGAGTCCCGCGATGCATTGATCGCCGAGGCCTTTGCCTTGGCCTTCGAGCAGTCCGGGCAAACCTGGAAGAACGTTTTCGCCCGAGCCGATACCAAGGCCGAGCCCCGGGCCGCTACCCTGGTGCGCCAGTACCTGCGCAACAGCACGGCCAAGCAGCGTTGCCCGTTGCTGGCTTTCGCGGTGCCGGTGGCCACGGGGGCGGTGGACGGTACTTGTGCCGACGCTTACCGGGAGGGCTCGCAGGGGTTGTTCGAGGTGTTCGTCGAGCAGATGCCCGCCGGCCAGGAACAGCAGGCGAAAGTGCTGTTCGCCGCTATGCTGGGCGCGCGCCTGCTGGCGCAGGCAGCGGGCGATGCGCCATGGGTCAAGGCCGTGGAGGCGGCGGTGAACCAGGCCGCCAGCGCCTGACCCCGGCGCTCGTCACGCCACTTCTTCCTTGTACAGGCGCATGCCGCGTGCCTTGTAGTTGGCGAGCGCGGCAGGGTGGTCCAGCGAGCAGGTATGAACCCACACCCGTCGGGTACCCGGCCAGGCCCAGGCTTGGGTGATGGCCTGGCTGAGCAGCACGCCGCCGAAGCCCTGATCGATGAATTGCGGGGCCAGGCCGAAGTAGCGGATCTCCACATCGCTGCCATCGGGCCGGTACAGCTCGAAGTAACCGGCGATGGCTCCGCGGTGGTAGCCCACCCAGGTGCGATGCCCTTCCTGTTCGACCATGGCCTGCCATTGGGCATCGCTCCAGCGGTTGAGGTCGGTCCAGTTCCAGGTGGCGCCCACCAGTTGGTAGAGGAAGCGGTTGAGCTGCGGCTGGGGGATTTCGCACTCGACGATGTGCAGGTCGTCGCGCGGTGGCTTGGCCTTCAGGTCGTTGGCGGAGGTCATCTCCAGGTAGAACGTTGTTACTGGGGTGCTCAAGGGTGTTGCTCCTGAAGGCGTTGATCCATGGGGAGGGCGGGATTGCGTCAGGCGATGAACTTCGATGTTGGCGACGGCACTGGCGAGTCATCCTGACGAAGCTCATGCAGCACCGCCACGGTGCAGACCCCCACCAGGCCGACGCTGGCCAGCACGATGTCGCCCAATAGCATGCCGGCGACCAGCAGTAACAGGCTCAGGCGAGAGAACGTTTTCATGGGGGCCTCCGAGGCGACGCCGGTTTCCTTTATGGCATAGTGCCTCACGATGCAGGCTCTAGCCTAGAGGTCAGGGCGTGGAAGCCGTTCCGGCCTGGGCAAGCCCTTGCACCCACACGAAGAAAGAAATGGTGATGGTAGGTCGCTAACAAGCCAGATTCGTTACCTGGCGGTACAGATGAAGTGAGCGCCTGGGTGTTTATCGATGCCCGGCAACGTCCTAGAGTCTTCCCCAACCGCAGCCCGTCATTCCGACCGGCCGGGACTGGAGATATTTCCATGCCTTTCATCAGCGTGCGCATCACCCGCGACGGCGTTACCCAGGACCAGAAAGCCCAAGTCATCAAGGAAATCACCGAAACCATGGAGCGTGTGCTGCACAAGGACCCCAAGCTCACCCATATCGTTATCGAGGAAGTCGACACCGATAACTGGGGCTACGCTGGCATGACCACCACCGCCTACCGCAAGCAGTTGGCCGAGGGTCAGTCATAGGGCCGTTGAGCTTGGCGGGTCGAAGCGCTCGGACAGGTCCATGCGCACATGGCGCAGGCTTGCGGTCTGCACGTGCAGAGCATGCAGCTTCTCACCGCAATAGCTGACCAGCAGCGAGCGACGCCGTGCGCCGCTGGCGTTCAGGCTGGCGGCATGCACCAGGTCGGCGTCGAATACCAGGATGTCACCTGCCAGGCCGGACATGCACATCGACCGGGCTTCGTCGATGTCGGTGTCTGGCGTGCTGGCGTCATGTCGATGGCTGCCCGGCACCAGGCGGGTAGCGCCGTTGGCCGGGCCGTAGTCATCGAGAAAGATGATCGCCAGGGCCGTGTCGCCGGGGCGCTGCCCGCACAGGTCACGGTGCAGGGCCTGGTGGCCATGACCGGGAAGCGGTTCGCGGCCTTCCACCTGGGACAGGAAAAAGCGCTCGCCAATCAGTTCGCCCGCTGCCGCCAGCAGCGCGGGCAGGCGGCACAGCGCCTGCACTTGCGGGGCCAGGTCCAGCGCCGCATGACGCCAGCCCGCACCCCGTGGCACGGGCCATTGCGAATTGGCCAGCACCCCGTCATCGAACGCGCCGCGCAAGGCTGGCAGCCAGTCGCCTGGCGTCGCTTCACGCAGGAGGATGTAGCCGTCTCGGTGCAACAGGTGAGGGTCGTTCATGCTTGGCTCGCAGTCCGTGCGCAAGCGCTGATGGTGCCCCAGCCCAATCCGCGCGCCAAGGGGGTGCTCAGGACACCGGGCCTTTGAGCAGCGCCTTGAGCGAGGCATCGAACTGGCGCAGGGCATCGGCCTGGATCACTCGTTCCTCAGCCAGTTGGCGCAGCAGGTTGGCGTTGCCGACATCCTTGCGTGCCACGCCTTCGGCGCGGCCTATGTAGGTCAGCTGGTCGTCGAAGAAGCGTGCCACCACACTGGCCTGGATCGCCTGGTCTTCGGCACTTGCCAACTGGCTCTGGGCATCGAGCAGCACGATCACGTCGGGGCGGTCGGCCAGCAGGGTGTCGAGGTCTTCGTAGAAGGTCACCTCGGTGAATGCCTGGCCCAGCGAGCGTGCCAGCCAGTCATAGGCCTGGTTGCCGGACAGGGTCGTTACCGGAGTGCCTTGGCCCTCGGCAGCTGGCGCCTGGTCTCGGTGGCGTTGCAGGTAGTCGAGCGTGGCGGCGGCGTTGCGCCCGAGCAGTACCGCGACTTTCTGGCCCTGATCCAGGCTCACATTGGACAGTTCGGTCGCGCCGTAGAGGTGGCCAGCAGGTTGTGCACCGGCCGGGCTGGCTTGTGTCGCGCAGCCACCGAGTGCGGCAAGCAGGGCCATCAGGGCGGCGATCATGCCGGTTTTCATGGTGCAGGCCTCGAGCAGGATGGGGATGTGGCTATCTTCCTCGCGCCCGCAGTGCCGTGGAACTTGAAGCTGAACATGGTGGCTATTGATGGAATCAATGGGCCACGTAGCTCACTCGCCCAGCCGTTGCTCACGCGACGGCGGGTAGCCGAAATAAGCGGCGTAGCATTTGCTGAAGTGCGACACCGAGACGAAGCCGCAGGCCACCGCCACTTCCATCACCGACAGGTCCGAATACTGCAACAGGCGGCGGCTCTTGGTGATACGCAGCTCCATGTAGTAGCGCCGCGGCGAGGTACCCAACTGGGCCTGGAACAAGCGGTCGATCTGGCGCCGCGAGCGCCCGCTGTAGGCGGCCAGCTGGTCGAGGCTCAGGGTTTCCTCCAGGTTGTTCTCCATCAGCTCGACGATGGTGCGCAGTTGCAGGCTCATCGACTTTTTCGCTCCCGGCCCCACCTGACGGTAGCGTGCGCCGGAGAACGAGAGGATTTCCTCCACGCCTTCGGCCAGGGCATCGCCATGCAGGCGGCGCACCAGCCCTAGCATCAATTCCATCGCGCCATTGGGGCTGGCGGCACTGAGGCGGTCGCGGTCGAGGGTGAAGCTGGCGGGGGTGATGCGCGTCTGCGGGCTGCGTTCGGCCAGGCTGGCGCGCTGCTCGGGGTGGATGCTGCAACCATAGTCGCCCAGCACCCCGGCGCGCCCCAGGAACCAGGCGCCATTCCACAGCCCCCCCAAGGCCATGCCCTGGGCGGCGCAGTCGGCCAGCAGGCGGTCGAGCTCGGGGTATTTCAGCGGGGTGCGCAGGCCACCGCAGATCACCAGCAAGTCAGGTGCCTGGACGGCACCGAGGTCCAGCGGGGTGGCGAACAGCTCCAGGCCCAGGTCGCTCAGGACCCGGTCGCCGGCCAGCGACAGCGGGGTGGAGGCGAAACTCTCGGCACGCAGCAGGTTGGCGGTGACCAGCACGTCCATGGCCACGGTGAAGCTGGCCATCGAGAAGTGCTCCAGCAGCACGAAGTCAACCTGGTAGGGCGCTTGCGCCTGGCTGGCGCCGGGCTTGAGCCGCAGCATGTTGGTGGTGCTGGTCTTCTTGCTGAACTGACGTGGCGTGGGCACTGCGGACTCCGTTTCCTTCGCTGGCCGGTGGAGTGTGCTGTGAGTCATGGGGAAACACAATGCGGCTGACCGGGGAGGGTGGCCGAGCGCTGCACCGCGAAGGGGCCAATGCATCGGGCTGGCCCGAAAAGTGCGCATCCACGGGCTGCCCAGGCCTTGGCTCAAACCGTCATGTCCTTGAATCAAGGAAGAAAATGGAGCCTGGCATGGATCTTGTTGGTTGCATGTCAACTTGGATACAAGATGGAACTCACACCATGCACTCATTCCCTCTCACCCTGACAGGTTGGCTCGATGCGTACCGTAACGGTGCAGCACCCTCCGACCTGTTGGGCAACCTGCTGGCCAGCCTCGACGAGCAAGACACCGCCTGGATCAGCCGCGCCAGCGAAGCGCAGTTGCACGCCCAACTGGACCGCCTGGCCCAGGCGCTGGCTGAACACGGCGGCAACCTCGATGCCTTGCCTCTTTACGGCGTTCCGTTCGCCATCAAGGACAACATCGATGCCGCCGGTTGGCCGACCACCGCCGCCTGCCCAGCCTTCAGTCAGGTGGCCGATGCCAATGCCACGGTGGTGACGCGCTTGTGCGCAGCGGGGGCCGTGCTGGTAGGCAAGACCAACCTCGACCAGTTCGCCACCGGCCTGGTCGGCACCCGCTCGCCCTATGGCGCCGTGCCTAACAGCTTCGACCCGGCCTATGTCAGCGGTGGCTCGAGCTCTGGTTCGGCCAGCGTAGTCGCCCGCGGCCTGGTGGCGTTCTCGCTTGGCACCGACACTGCGGGTTCCGGCCGTGTACCGGCAGGCTTCAACAATATCGTCGGGCTCAAGCCGACCAAGGGCTGGCTGCCCAACACCGGCCTGGTGCCGGCGTGCCGTACCCTCGATTGCATCTCGATCTTCGCGTTGACCGTCGCCGATGCCCAGGCCGTGGCCCGCATTGCCGCAGGCTTCGATGCCGCCGACCCGTACTCGCGCCGCAACCCGCAGCGTGCCCCGGTGGCCATCGGCAATGCGCCGAAGCTGGCGGTGCCGGATGTGCTGGAGTTCTTCGGCGACCGGCAGAACCAGACGGTGTTCGAGCAAGCCGTGGCCACGTTGCGCGAGCAGGGCGCAAGCGTTACCGCGATCGACTTCAGCCCCTTCCGTGAGCTGGCCGAAGAGTTGTACTACGGCCCCTGGGTCGCCGAACGCACCGTGGCCACCGAAGGCGTGGCGGCCGAGGACATGGACCCGGTGGTGCGCGGCATTGTCGCCAACGGCCACCAATACAGCGCCTGCGATACCTTCAAGGCCGAATACCGCCGCGCCGCCCTGGCGCGTCGTATCGAGGCCGCCCTGGAGGGCTTCGATGCCCTGGTGGTGCCGACTTCCCCTACCCACCGCACCCAGGCCGAAATGGCCGAGGAGCCGGTGCTGTTCAACAGCCAGTTCGGCATCTACACAAACTTCACCAACCTTGCCGACCTCAGCGCCCTGGCGCTGCCGGCAGGCCTGCGTGCCGACGGCCTGCCCAGCGGCATCACACTGATTGCCCCGGCCTGGCACGACCAGGCGCTGGCCGACCTCGGCCAGCGCTGGCAACGCGCCGTGGCTCTGCCTCTGGGCGCCACCGGGCAACCCTGGGGCGCGGTCGCGCCAGCCGCGCAATCAGGCGACTGCGTACGAGTGGCGGTCGTCGGGGCACACCTGACCGGGATGCCGCTCAACCACCAGCTCATCAGCCGCGACGCGGTGCTGGTGGAGCAAACCTTCACCAGCACCGACTACCGTCTCTACGCCCTGGAAGGCACGGTGCCGCCCAAGCCGGGCCTGGCCCGCGCCCAGGATGGCAGCGCGATCATCGTCGAGGTGTGGGACATCCCCGTGGCGCGCTTCGGCGAGTTCGTCGCCGAGATCCCGCCGCCGCTGGGCATCGGCAACCTGCAACTGGCCGACGGGCGCTGGGTCAAAGGCTTCATCTGCGAACCGCTGGCCCTGGGCAATGCCCGCGATATCACCAGCTTCGGCGGCTGGCGCGCCTTCATCGCGGCGCAGGCCGCCCGTCCAACCCAGGCCTAACGCACGTTCAGCACCGCACGGGTTAGCGGTTGGAGGATGCCCGAATGCAAGTGATCGACCCCACGCGAGGCCCTAAGCCGCGCCCGGAAAACCTGGTGGAGCAGATCTATGCCCGGCTCAAGGAGGATATCTTCGAGTTCCGCCTGATTCCGGGGGATCGCTTCAGCGAGGGCGAGGTGGCCGAGCGCATGCAGGTCAGCCGCACTCCGGTGCGCCAGGCGCTGCATCGCCTGGAACGCGAGGGTTACCTGGACGTGCTGTTTCGCAGTGGCTGGCAGGTGCGGCCGTTCGACTTCAAGCATTTCGAGCAGTTGTACGACGTGCGCATCGTTTTCGAGATGGAGGCTGTGCGCCGCCTCTGCGAGCGCCCCGAGGGTGAGCTGCCGGTGCAATTGGCGGCGCTGCGCGAAGTCTGGCATGTGCCGGTGGAACAACGCCGGGAGGATGGCCGCGAAGTCTCACGGCTGGACGAGCATTTTCACTGCCAATTGGTGGAGGCGGCGGGCAATACCGAGATGGCCCGGCTGCACGCCCAGGTGAGTGAGCAGATCCGCATCATTCGTCGCCTGGACTTCACCCAGGCGCAACGGGTGCACCTGACCTACGAGGAACACGCCAGCATCCTCCAGGCGATTCTCGACCGACGCAGTGACGCCGCCCAACAGCAGTTGCGCGCGCACATCGAGGTGAGCAAGGCCCAGGTGCATACCATCACCCTGCACATGCTGCAAAGCACGCGGGAGCGGGCGACGGCGGGCGGCGCCTGAGCGGCCGCAACATCCAAATGAACCCTCATCGCCCAGCGCAGCCCAACCCAATACATGTCTACAGGAGAACGTCATGGAATTGGGTCTTTTCTGGATCGTCATCGCGGCTGTGGTCATTCTGCTGGAGATCCTCGCGATCTGGCACATCATCGGCAGCGACCGGCGTGCCGAGCGCAAGATGCTCTGGGTGGTGTTCGTGGTCTACGCACCTTTCCCTGGCCTGCTGTTCTGGGCCTGGCGTGGGCCGCGGGCAGTGAAGGGCAGGGCGGTACTGGAAGAGAAGTAAAAAGCGGGCGGGTGGCTAGCCGGATAGCGCTGCATGCCCTGTCGTCTGCCTGGCTCGGAAAAACCTTTCCGGGTAGGTAGAATCCCCGGCTTTCTCGCCCCGAGCCAAGCCGATGCCCGCCGCTAACCTGGAACTGCTGCCCGCCGACCTCGAGCACGCGGGCATCATCCGCAATCTCTACCAGTTCTATGCCTATGAGTCTTCGGACTGGGAGGCCGAGGACGTGGAGGTCGATGGGCGTTTCTACGTACACGACGCGCATATGGACCGCTACTGGCAAAGCCCCGGCTGGAGCGCCAGTTTGGTGCTGGTCGACGGCTTCATCGCGGGGTTCGTCCTGGTCGAGCGTAGCGAGCTGCCCGGCATCGACGGCTTGGAGCTGGCCGACCTGTTCATTCTCAAGCGTTACCGGCGCCAGGGCATCGGTCTTGCCGTTGCGCGCCAGTTGTTGTGCCGGGGCGAATGCGACTGGCTGCTGCGCTGCTATCGCGAAGACGGCCCTGCCGTGGCCTTCTGTCAAGCGCTGGTCGCCGACCTGCCGCGCTCTGTAAGTTCGATTGCACTGGACGACGACCCAGGGTTGCTGAACTTCCTGATTACCCCCGCACGTCACTGAATCGTTTGGGTAGGGTCCTGGACAAGTTTTTTTGTGACCCCTTTCACAAAAGCCCAAGCTAAACGGCATAATGCCATTATTCCGATTTGCTTCTGCAGGTTCAGGTAACCCCCATGTCGTTCGTCACCAACCCCGACATCATGTACCGGCTGTTGATCCAGAGCGTGGCGGACTACGCCATCTACATGCTCACCCCCGAAGGTATCGTCGCCAATTGGAACCCCGGCGCCGAGCGGGCCAAGGGCTATACGTCAGGGGAAATCGTTGGCCAGCACTATTCGTTGTTCTACAGCGAAATGGAGCGCAAGGCCGGGGTGCCGACGCAGAACCTGGAGCTGGCGCGCAACACGGGGCGTTTCGAGGAACAAGGCTGGCGCCTGCGCAAGGATGGGTCGGCGTTTCGCGCCCACGTGGTGATCGAGGCGGTCTACGACGAGGGCCGCCTGGTGGGCTTCGCCAAGGTCACCCGCGATATCTCCGAACGCCACCGCTACGAACTGGAGCTGTTGCAGGCCAAGGAGCTGGCCGAGCAATACAGCCAGGAAATGAGCACGCTGTCGCGCTTTCTCGACTCGGTGATCGCCAATATTCCCGCCTCGGTCATCGTCCAGGACCTCGATACCCAGCGCATCCTGCTGGCCAACCAGCACGCCGAGCGGCTGTTCGGTGGCGAGGGGGCGAGCATGATCGGTGCATTGCCAGCGCAATGCGTGGTGCCGTCGGCCGCCGAGTTCCTTGGCCAGCAGCTCACGCGTGGCGCGCGTTCGAGCAAGGGCTACATGGACGAGACCCGCGTCGACACCGCCTGCGGCCCGCGTACCCTGCGCAGCCGCGCGCTGCTCAGCCAGAACCGCGAAGGGCAGGCCGACTATGTGCTGTTCATCGCCGAAGACGCCACCGAGGAGCTGGCCGCCCACGCGCAGATCCACCACATGGCGCACCATGACGCGCTCACCGGTTTGCCCAACCGCACGCTGTTCCATGAGCGCCTCAAGCAGGCACTGGGCCGCGGCGCGGACACCGACAAGCTGACCGCCACCCTGTGCCTGGACCTGGACAACTTCAAGAACATCAACGACTCGCTGGGCCATGCCTTCGGCGACAAGCTGCTGCGCGCCCTGGGCAAGCGCCTGCGTCGCGAGCTGCGCGAGCACGACACCCTGGCCCGGCTTGGCGGTGACGAGTTCGCCGTGGTGCTGGGCGGCCTGGACAGCCGCGAGGCGGCCTGCAACACCGCCCAACGGTTGATCGATGCGGTCTGCCCGCCGTTCCACATCGAGGGGCACCAGTTCTCCGTCGGCGTGAGCATCGGCATTGCCTTTGCCCCCGAAGACCACGACCAGGCCGAACAACTGCTCGGCTATGCCGACATGGCGCTGTACGAAGCCAAGCGCAACGGACGCAATCGCTACGAATGCTTCAACGTCGAACTGGACGTCGCTGCGCGTCAGCGCCGCCTGGTGGAAACCGACCTGCGCACCGCCCTGCACATGGGCCAGTTGCAGTTGCACTACCAGCCGGTGGTGGACCAGCAGAGCAACAGCGTGACGGGCTACGAGGCCTTGCTGCGCTGGGAGCACCCGACCCGTGGCATGGTCATGCCGATGGATTTCATCCCCATCGCCGAGGAAACCGGGCTGATCCACGAGTTGGGTGCCCGCGCGCTGAACCTGGCGTGCCAGGAAGCGGCCAGTTGGGAAGGCGAGAAGACCGTTTCGGTGAACCTGTCACCGGTGCAGTTCAAGAATGCCGGGCTGGTCAACACCGTCGCCCTGGCGCTGTCCGATTCGGGGCTGGCGCCGCAGCGTCTGGAGCTGGAAATCACCGAGTCGGTGCTGCTGGGCAACAGCGACGAGAATGTGCGCACCTTGCGGGCGTTGAAAGACCTGGGCGTGTCGATTTCCCTGGATGACTTTGGTACCGGCTATTCGTCGCTGGGCTACCTGCGTTCGTTCCCCTTCGACCGTATCAAGATCGACAAGTCGTTCGTCCACGACATGTGCGACAGCCGCGAGGCGATGTCGATCATCCGCGCCATCACCGAGCTGTCCAACAGCCTGATGATCAAGACCACCGCCGAGGGCGTGGAGTCGGCCGAGCAGATGGAACGTCTGGCAGCCGAAGGCTGCTCGCACTTCCAGGGCTACCTGTATGGAAGGCCCGCACCGGCCAGCCAACGCTTGAAGGAAGTGACGGTCGCCCCGCGCGGGTGAATTGCAGCTATTGCCCTGGGCGGGTTTATCAACCCGCCCGAACTCTTCTAGAATCGGGTTTACCTGCCGACTCGAGAAGCCCATGACCTCCAGTACCCCGTTGTCCGGCGTCAACCAGCCTTTGCGGGGCATCGTCCTGGTGGTGCTGGCCACCTTCCTGTTCGCCAGCCACGACGCACTGTCGAAGTTCCTCGGCGGGTTGTACCCGGTGATCATGGTGGTGTGGGTGCGCTATGTGGTGCACACCGTGCTGATGGCCGGGATCTTCATGCCCAAGGCCGGGTTTGCCGTGTTGCGCACCCGCAAGCCGCTGTTGCAGACCTTGCGCGCCTTGAGCCTGCTCAGCACCAGCCTGCTGTTCACCGCTGGCCTGCAATATCTGCCGCTGGCCGAGGCCACGGCCGTCAACTTCCTTGCCCCGGTGCTGGTCACCGCCTTGTCGGCGCCGCTGCTCAAGGAACGTGTCAGCGTCGGGCAATGGGTGGCGGTGGTGATGGGCTTCATCGGCGTGTTGGTAGTGGTGCACCCGGGCGGGGCGATGTTCACCCCGCAGATCCTGTTCCCCTTCGGCTCGGCGTTGGGGTTCTGCTTCTACCAATTGCTGACCCGCGTGGTCGCGGCCTACGACAGCCCGACCACCAGCAACTTCTACGCCGGCCTGTGCAATACCCTGGTGATGACCGCGCTGGTGCCGTTCTTCTGGCAGACCCCGCAATGGGAGCACGTGCCGCTGATGCTGGCCTTGGGCGGCTGCGGCATGACTGCGCACCTGCTGCTGACCAAGGCCTTCCGCCACGCCGCACCGGCCTTGCTGGCGCCGTTCGGCTATTGCCAGATCGTCTTTGCCGGGTTGCTTGGGCTGCTGGTGTTCGGCCATGCGCCAGACACCATCAGCTTGCTGGGCATCGTGATCATCTGCCTGAGTGGCTTGGGCGCGGCCTGGATGCAGCGTGGCAAGTGAGGCTGGCTTATCGCTTGTCCCGTTCCAGCGACTTCCACAGTTCAAGCATGGTCTGGTTGCTGTTGCCCACCGAGCGAAATGACCAGATCTCCAACTCGGCACTCCACTGCGGGCCACCCGCGTGTACCAGCCGGCCCGCCGCCAATTCTTCTTCGACCGCCGATTCCGGCAGCCAGGCGACGCCATAGCCCTCGCGTGCCATGCGCATCAGGTGCATGGCCATGTCCGCTTCATGGCAGCGCTTGAGCGTGGTCCCCTGCGCCTGCAATGCCATGTCGGCCACGCGGCCCAGGAATGACGTGGCGGTGTAGGCCAGGTATGGGATGGGGGCATTGGCCGAGCCAGGCAGCGCGAACAGTGGCTTGCCCTCGGCATCCGGCGCCGACACTGGAAAGAACGCATCGCTGCCCAGGCGCAGGCCAATGAATTTGTCGGGGTCCAGGATGATCGGTGCGCGCGGGTGGCTGTAGCCGATCATCAGGTCGCAGCCACCCTCGGCCAGAGCGATCACCGCTTCTTGCACGTTGGCCGCCAGCACGCGCGCATTGAAGTAGCCATAGCGGCGCTGGAAGCCGGCAAACCACTTGGGCACGAAGGTCATCGACAAGGTATGTCCAGCCACCACCTGAATCGACCGCCCCGGCATGCGTTCGCCCCGGCGTAACGCCGAGCGCAGTTCCAGGAACACCGCCAGGGCATCGCGACCCTCGTCGCAAAAGGTCTGGCCGGCCTTGGTCAGTTGCACCGGATAGGTGCCACGGTCGACCAGCTCCACGCCGACCCAATCCTCCAGCGAGCGGATACGCCGTGACAACGCCGATTGAGTGATGCAGCGCAATTGCGCAGCGCGAGAGAAGTTCTTGGTCTGGGCGATCGCCAGCAGGTCATCGATCCATTTGGTTTGCATGCAAGGCTCGGCTGCGAAGGGAAGGGCGTCCCATCATGCCGGGCCGCGCCAGGAAAACTATGACGATTGTGCATGGAACTATGGCGCATCCTCATCAACTGTCTAGGCCCGTCGTCGTAGCCTTCCCACAAGCCCCGACTTGGGGTGGCACACGACAGAAAGGGGTCGCCATGAACAACAACAAACTACCGCGGTACATCGCCGTCGCCATCGTGCTCGGCATCGTCGTCGGCTGGGGTTGCAACACCTATGCCGGTTCGCCGCAGGCCGCCAAGGAGATCGCTGGCTACTTCAGCCTGGTCACCGATATTTTCCTGCGCATGATCAAGATGATCATCGCGCCACTGGTGTTCGCCACGCTGGTGGCAGGCATCAGCAGCCTCGGCAGCTCGGGGGCGGTGGGACGCATTGGCCTGCGCGCGATGCTCTGGTTCGCCAGCGCCTCGGTGTTCTCATTGGCCCTGGGCATGCTGCTGGTCAACATCTTCCAGCCTGGCGCCGACCTGCACCTGGGCGTTGCCCAGGTACAGTCGAGCAGTGCGGTGCCGGTCAATGCTGGTGACTTCAGCCTCAAGACTTTCATCAGCCATGTGTTCCCACGCAGCATCGCCGAGGCCATGGCTAACAACGAGATCCTGCAGATCGTGGTGTTCTCGCTGTTCTTCGGCCTGGCGCTGGCGTTCGTGCGCCAACAGGGCAACCCGCGCATTGGCGAGTTGGTCGACGAACTGGCCAAGGTGATGTTCCGCATCACCGACTACGTGATGCTGTTCGCGCCGATCGGCGTGTTCGCCGCCCTGGCGGCAGCGGTCACCACCCAAGGCATTGGCCTGTTGCTGGACTATGGCAAGCTGATCGGCCAGTTCTACATCGGCATCGTACTGCTGTGGTTGGTGCTGTTCACCGTGGGCTATGCGTTCCTCGGCCGCCCGGTGTTCACCTTGGGCCGGTTGATCCGCGAGCCGGTGCTGCTGGCGTTTTCTACAGCCAGTAGCGAGTCGGCCTACCCCAAGACCATCGATGCGCTGGAGAAATTCGGTGCCTCCAAGCGTGTGTCCAGCTTCGTCCTGCCGCTGGGCTACTCGTTCAACCTCGACGGCTCGATGATGTACCAGGCCTTCGCCATCCTGTTCATCGCCCAGGCCTATGGCATCGAGCTGAGCTTCACCCAGCAGGTGCTGATCCTGCTGACCTTGATGGTGACCAGCAAGGGGATGGCGGGTGTGGCGCGAGCCTCGGTCGTGGTGGTGGCGGCCACGCTGCCCATGTTCAACCTGCCCGAGGCCGGGTTGCTACTGATCCTGGCCATCGACCAGTTCCTCGACATGGGCCGCACTGCGACCAACGTGGTAGGCAACAGCATCGCCACGGCGGTGATCGCCAAGCTTGAGGGCCGCAGTACCGCGCAACCGCACGCTGCAGCGCAGGCCGCCTGATGAACGTACCTGTGACGGCTTCTCGTACCCTGGGTATCGTCGGTGGCCTGGGCGCACTGGCGGGCGGCGACCTGTTCCTGAAGTTGCTCAAGAGCGAGCCGTTGCTCGCCGAGCAGGGCCGCTATCACCTGCTGTTCGAGCAGCACCCCTTCAAGGACCTGGCCTTGCCGCTGGCGGCCGATGCCAACATGACCTCGCGCAAGCTCTATGTGTTCCAGGCCTGCCAGGGGTATGCGCGAGCCGGTGCCGATGCCGTGCTGGTGCCATGCTTCGCCAGTCACACCTTCCTCGAGGAGCTGCGCGCCGAGCTCGAGATTCCGGTCATCGACCTGATGGCGGCGTTGCAAGCGCGGGTGCATGAGCTGGTCGAGCCCGGTACGCGCCTGGGCGTGCTGGCATCGGACTACGTGCGTGCAAGCGGGCTGTTCGAGCGCTGCTTTGCCGACGCCTACCCGGTGGTATACCCCGCTTGCGAGCATCAGGCCGCGCTGATGGAGGCGGTGTACGGCAGTGCAGGCATAAAGGCCGGGCATCTCGATGGCCTGGCGTTGGAGCGGGTGCACCAGGCCTGCCTGGATCTCGAGCGTCAAGGCGCGCACCTGCTGCTGCCGGGCATGACCGAGTTGTCGTTGGTCGCTGGCGACCTGCACAGACGCGGGGTGCGCTGTCTCGATGCCAACCAGGTCTACGCCCAAAGCGCCACGCTTGCTGAGCCCACCACTGCTGCCGCACCCTTCAAACTGGGGATCGTCGGGGGTGTTGGCCCGGCGGCGACGGTTGATTTCATGGGCAAGGTGGTGAGGCACACGCCGGCTGGGCGTGATCAGGAGCACATCAAGATGGTGGTCGAGCACAACCCGCAGATCCCCGACCGCACCGCAAACCTGCTACGCAACGAGCGCGATCCGACGGTTGCCCTTTATGCGACCTGCAAACGGCTGGAGTGCGAAGGGGCAATGGCAATTGCTATTCCCTGCAACACGGCGCATGCCTATGTCGAGCGTATCCAGGAGCACCTGCAGGTGCCGATCGTCAACATGCTCAGCGAGACCGTCGCGTTTATCTGTCGCACGTATGGCTCTACCGCTTCGGTGGGGCTGCTGGCGACCTCCGGAACACTGGCCAGTGGCGTTTACCACGCGGCCGCTCGGCGCGCGGGCTTGTCTTTGTTGGTACCCGACGAGGCGGCACAGGCCTTGGTGATGCAGGCGATCTATGGTGAGCGAGGGGTGAAGGCCGGGTATACCGAAGGGCCGTGCCGAGAGGATCTGTTGGCGGCGGCTGCGCAATTGGTGCGGCAGGGAGCGAGGGTGTTGATTCTGGGCTGCACGGAATTGCCGTTGATCCTGGCCCAGGCCGACGACGTCGTCGTGGGCGATGCCAGCGTAGCGCTGGTGGACCCGACCCAGGTACTGGCTCAGCGCTGCGTGGCCCTGGCACTTCAAGGGCCAGGGCTGTCAATCGAGCCCAGGCCACAGCGGCGAGAAGGTCTCAGGCTCCCTCCTTGGCGATCCAGCGCAGTAACGCCGCAATCGGCACGCGGTGGCTGACCTCGCTTCGTGCGACAGGGCTGCCGGGCCGGTATTGCTCGCGATAGCGGCTGATCACCAGGCTATGGCCATCGTCCGATAGCCGGGCCTCCAGCTCGTGCACCCGCAAGGGTTGGCTTGGTGCGCTTTCGTGGCGCTGGAACAGCATCAGCCGGGCGTCGTTCATGGTTGACGCTCCTCGCTGCATTGGAGGGTGCCTGCTGCACCGGCCTTGCCCTCGGCCACCCGCTCGACGCGCCGTTGCGCCTGGGCATCGCGTAGCGCCTGGTAGTAATCCGGCAGTTGGCGCAGCGCATCGGTCAGTGGTAGCGCCTCGGCGCGGCCATCGACGACGCCACCGACGGTTGCCGCGGTACCCATCGCCTCGACCGTGTCGCTGCTGCCCAGTGGGTCGACGGCAAAGCTCAACGCCTGGCCCAGTGCGTCGCGGGTGTTGTGCGAGCCCAGCAGCGGCAGCTCGACGATCGGCCCGTCGGCAATGTTCCACACGCCGAAGGTCTGGCCGAAGTCGGACTCGTGGCGCTCCAGGCCCATGCGCCCGGAAACGTCCACCAGGCCAGCCACGCCGAGCGTGGTGTTGAAGATGAAGCGGGTCAGGGTGGTCAACGAGCGCTCGCCGTTACCTTGCAGCACGTCGTTGATAAATACCTTGGGCTCGCCGAAGTTGGCGGCGAAGTTGTGTACGCCCGCCTGTACGAACCCAGGCAGCGCGGTATAGCCACGGGCGACCGGTGCCAGTACGTAGTCGTCCAGGGTGCGGTTGAAGGCGAACACGCCGCGGTTTACCCGC
The DNA here is from genome assembly GCF_042709235.1 of Pseudomonas sp. LS_2. Classification (NCBI taxonomy): domain Bacteria; kingdom Pseudomonadati; phylum Pseudomonadota; class Gammaproteobacteria; order Pseudomonadales; family Pseudomonadaceae; genus Pseudomonas; species Pseudomonas sp. LS_2. The sequence goes on from NZ_JAVAYC010000004.1 coordinate 240,484, forward strand.
TCGGCCGGGTCGCTTACCTGCACCACGCAGGACGAGGGCGGGCGCTGGCTGCAACCGCCGGCGGCAAGCAGAGAAAAGGCCAGGGCAGCAGCCCGGCGAGAGGGAAACGAGGCGAACAGGGAGGCGGGCATAGAACACTTCCAGAAGTAAGAACTGGCGCTGATGCTGCCGTGTGATTCTTGCTTGCGGATGTCCGGTTTATCTCGGTTTTGCAGCTTTGTTTCCCGGTTGAAATATATGACGGCGCAGGCGCGATGGTCTTAAATAGCCGCTCATGTTCCTGCCTGCGGTGCCCTGTTGTGAGCCATTTGCTGATTGTCGACGATGATGTCGAGGTGCTCGACCTGCTACAGAAATTCCTTTGCCAGCATGGCTACGAAGTCTCCGTGGCCAGCGACGGGGCAGGGCTGTGGCGGGCGCTCGAACAGCGCGTGCCGGACCTGGTGATCCTCGATGTCATGTTGCCCGGTGACAGCGGCCTGGTGCTGTGCCAGCGGCTGCTGGCTGAGCACAAGGTGGCGGTGATCATGCTCACTGCCATGGGCGAACTGAGCGACCGGGTGGTTGGCCTGGAGCTTGGCGCCGACGACTACCTGACCAAGCCCTTCGCCGCCCGCGAGCTGCTGGCCAGGGTGCGGGCGGTATTGCGCCGGGCCGGCGAGACGCCTGGGCCGGCCCAGGGCAACCCGCGCAGCACCCTGGTGTTCGCCGGCTGGCAGCTGGATGTGGTACGACGCGAACTGCGTTCGCCCGACCAGGTGATGATCCCGCTGACCAATGGCGAGTTCGAATTGCTGCTGGTGTTCGCCGAGCACCCGCGGCGGGTGCTCAGCCGCCAGCAGTTGCTCGACCTGGCCCGCGGCAAGGCGCACGAGGCCTATGACCGCAGCATCGATGTGCAGGTCAGCCGCCTGCGCCAGAAGCTCGAGCACGACAAGGGCGCCGAGCCGTTGATTCGCACGCTGCGCAATGTCGGTTACCTGTTCACCCCCACGGTGGTGAAGCGATGAGCGGGCTTGCCTGGGTGCGCCTGCGGCTGCGTCGACCGAGGATGACCATCGCCCGCTGGATCGCCCTGACCACCCTCAGCGCGATGCTGGTGCTGCTGGCGCTGAAGTGGGCCTCGAACCTGCTGGTAGGTACCTGGGCACAGCCGCCGTTGATGCAAAGTGGCCTGATCGAGCGGATGGCCAGCGTCACCCGGATGCTTGAAGCGGCGCCCGTGGCATTGCGCCCGGAACTGGCGCGCGCGGCGGGCGACCCTGCGTACACCGCGCAATGGTTCGCCAAGTGGGCGGACACCGGCATGCCGGCGCTCGATGAGCCTGAGTTTCGCGACGGCACGCCGCTGCTTCGCCGCCTGCTGAATCGACCGCAGGCCCAGGTACTGGCCTATGAGCCTGCCGACCTGCCGGAACAGGCCGCAGGCAGTGGCTACGCGCTGATGATCGAACTCTCGGACCGATCCTGGGTGTTGTTTCGCGCTTCATCGCGCAGCTGGGGCCTGGACGGTTGGGCGCGCACCTTGGTGGTATTCGCCCTGATGCTCGCCTCGAGCGTCGGCGTGGCATTGCTCGCGACCCGTTACCTGGCAAGGCCCCTTGAACGTTTCGCCGAGGGCGCGCGGCGCTTCGGCAAGGACTTCAACGCCCCCCCCATCCCAGTGGTCGGCCCCCACGACCTGCGCCAGGCGATCCTGGCGTTCAACGCCACACAGGCCCAGCTCAAGCATTTTCTCAACGACCGCACGCAGATGCTCGCGGCGATCTCCCACGACCTGCGCGCCCCGCTGACACGCTTGCGCCTGCGCGCCGAGTTCATCGATGACCCGCAATTGCAGGCCAAGCTGTTCAAGGACGTGGACGAGATGCAGGTGATGGTCAACGCCGCCCTGGAGTTCTTCCGCGATGACGCGCGCCTGGAGCAGACCACCGCGTTCGACCTGGGTGGCTTGCTGCACACCGTGGTGGACGACTTCAAGGATGCCGGCGCGTGCGTGGTCTTCAGCAACCCGCAGCGCTGTGTGTACGTGGGGCGGCCGGTGGGCATCCGGCGGGTGCTGGTGAACTTGATCGACAATGCGCTCAAGTATGCGGGTGAGGCGGTGGTGGAATTGCGGGTCCAGACCGACCAGGTGCAGATCCTTGTGCTGGACCGTGGTCCAGGTATTCCCCCGGCGTTGCAGGAGCAGGTATTCGCGCCGTTCTTTCGCATCGAAGGTTCGCGCAACCCGCAAACCGGTGGGGTGGGCCTGGGGTTGCCCGCTGCGCGGGCGATCGTGCTGGAGCAGGGCGGCAGCGTGACCTTGCGCAACCGTCGTGAAGGCGGGCTGGAGGCCCGGGTAGTGTTGCCGATGGGGTAAGGCCCTGCGCCGGAGCGCAGGGCCTGGGGCTTGTCAGAAGCCGAAGTCGCTCAGCCCTGGGTGGTCGTCAGGGCGGCGGCCCAGCGGCCAGCGGAACTTGCGGTCTTCTTCCTTGATCGGCATTTCGTTGATGCTGGCGTGGCGGTTCTGCATCAGGCCGTCGGCGGCGAACTCCCAGTTCTCGTTGCCGTAGGCGCGGAACCACTGGCCGCTGTCGTCGCGGTACTCGTAGGCATAGCGCACCGCGATGCGGTTCTCGGTAAAGGCCCAGAGTTCCTTGATCAGGCGATATTCGAGCTCGCGGTTCCATTTGCGGGTGAGAAAGGCCTGGGCCTCTTCGCGGTTTGTGGCGAAGTCGACACGGTTGCGCCAGCGGGTATCGGTGGTATAGGCCAGTGCGACTTTTGCGGCATCGCGGCTGTTCCAGCCATCCTCGGCCAGGCGTACTTTCTCGATGGCGGTTTCACGGGTGAACGGCGGCAGCGGGGGACGGGACATGCTCGGTACTCCTTGGGTATCGGCCCGGTTGCGGGCTGTGATCTGAAGGGGGTGTCGGTCGCGATCCGTGAGAAGAAGGTTAGCCGTGGGGGGATGGGTTGGGAATGCGCAAGAATGGCAGTTCATAATTGCGCGGCGAGAAATGCTGAGGTCAGGGGCCGTACCACCGCCGTCTGCTCACGAAGGGGTCAATCCCACGCCGGCGCCAGCCCCTTCGGACTGACTTCCCGTCCATTGCGCTCCAGCGTTTCGATCTGCGCCAGGTCCTCGTCATCCAGGCGCAAGCCCTGGGCGAGCAGGTTGCTGGCCAGGTTCTCGCGCTTGGTCGAGGAAGGGATCACCGCATAACCCAGCTGCATGGCCCAGGCCAGGGCCACCTGGGCCACGGTGGCCTTGTGCTTGGCCGCGATCTTGGCCAGCAACGGGTCGTTGAGCACCTTGCCGTAGGCCAGGGTCATGTAGGAGGTGACGGTAATGCCCTGCTGTTTGAGGAAATCCGCCAGCTTGCGGTTCTGCAGGTAAGGGCTCAGCTCGATCTGGTTGGTGGCGATCTCGCCCTGGCCGACCACGTCTATGGCCTGGCGGGTCAGTTCGATATTGAAGTTGGAGATGCCGATCTGGCGGGTCAGGCCGAGCTTTTTGGCATCAGCCAGGGCGCTCATGAATTCGCGCAGTTCGACGCCGTTACCGGGCGCCGGCCAGTGGATCAGGGTCAGGTCGACATAATCGGTGCGCAGCTTGGCCAGACTCTCGCGCAGGCTGGGCACGAGCTTGTCGGCGGCATAACTGTCGGTCCAGATCTTCGTGGTGATGAACAGATCCTTGCGCGGTACGCCGCTTTCGGCGATGGCCTGGCCGACTTCGGCCTCGTTCTTGTAGATCTGCGCGGTATCGATGGTCCGGTAACCCAGCGCCAGCGCCGATTTCACCGAATCAATGACGGTTTGGCCGGTGAGGCGGAAGGTGCCGAGGCCGAACAGGGGAATGCTCATGAAGTGTCTCCTGGTGAGGGTGGAAAAGAGGGATTCGATTTTTCGAGTGCCCAGCAGTGTGAAGGTTTCCAGCTCTGTGATTAAGGCGTGGCCGGGGCAAGGTCTTTTGCCTTGGCGTCAGGAATGGCAAGGGATTGCCCATGCCAGCGCAACGCAGGCCAATGCCGGGGCTGGCTGTTTGCTATGATGCGCCGCCCCGCACGGCACTCTGCGGGGTAGACCACGCCTGCAACCCTGGATGAACACCGTGTCGAACAAGTTCCTTCCCCTCGCCCTGGCCGCCCTGGTCATGGGCGGCTGCACCACCCAGCCGAAAACCACTCCGCTTACCCAGGACAAGACCCGCATCGTTGGTATCTGGGCAATGTTGCCGACCGGCAATGGCATCGCCAACGTCACCGAGTACCAGCCTGACGGCAAGGTGCGCCTGCATCCGTTCAACTGCGCCGAGCCTGGCGAGCGGGAAGTGGAGGTCTCGGACTACACCGTGGCCGCTGATGGCCAGTCGATTCATATCGCCGCGCCCAACCGCGCATTCGACCTCAAGGTGCTGGCGTTCACCGACCGGGTCATGGCACTGGGCATGCCGGTGGCCGATACCGAGCTGAAGTTCATGTACATGAAGGTCGACAAGGTCGAGCCGCTGTGCCGACTGTTCAGCCGCTCGCCCGAGGATGTCGCGCGCCAATCGCCCTACCGTCCGAGCGACTTCGTCGGAGCGCCAGGCATTCCGGCCCACGCCGGGATGCAGCGTTACATCGGCAATTGGGCGAACGACGAGGGCCAGGTGCAGATTCGAGTAGCGCGCGATGCCAGCGGCAACCCGTACCTGTTCATGCCCGACAGCGAGAACTGGCGTAGCCTGTATAACAACGTCCGCTGGCAGGGCGACCGCTTGCTGTTCAACAGCTATGCCTACTCGGAAAAGCCATCGCTCTACCGCCACCCCTATCACAAGTCGAACACGCCTATGAGCCTGGAGCCACAGGCCGACGGCAAGGTACTGCTCGGCTATACCATCGGTAGCAAGCACTTCGAACATTCGCTCAAACGTGTGGATGACTGAGCGATTTTTATTAAATTGCATATTAGGTTATTCCTAAAATCAATTTAATTTATTTGATTGGCCTCGGTAGAGTCTGCTCTTCCCATGTTCAGAGCAGACTCCGAGAAGCCCATGCCGACCCGATCACGATTGTTGCTGTTCGTCGCCAGCCTGCTGCTGGTGACCCAGGCGTTCGCCGCCGAGCGCCTGACCCTGCGCATTGGCGACCAGAAGGGCAACATGCGTGCTCAGTTGGAAGCTGCCGATGCCTTGCGCGACCTGCCCTACGACATTCACTGGGCCGAGTTCCCGGCAGCTGCGCCATTGGCCGAGGCGCTCAACGCCGGGGCGATCGATGCGGGCATCATCGGCGATGCGCCGCTGTTGTTCGTGCTGGCCTCCGGTGCGCCAGTGAAGGCTATCGCCGTAGACAAGTCCGACCCCTATGGCACTGCGTTGCTGGTGCGTCCGGACGCCTCTCTGCATAGCGCGACCGACCTCAAGGGCAAACGTATCGCCACCGGTCGCGGCTCGATCGGCCACCACCTGGCGCTCAAGGCGCTGGAGCAGGCCGGCTTGTCGGAGCAGGATGTGGAACTGCGTTTCCTCGGCCCGGTGGATGCCAAGATCGCCCTGGCCAATGGCTCGGTGGACGCTTGGGCGACCTGGGAGCCCTACACTGCGCTGGCCGAGTCGAGTGGACAGGGCAGGGTGCTGGTCAACGGTCGCGGCCTGTCCACTGGCAACAGCTTCCTGGCGGCCACCGACACGGCCCTGCAGGACCCGGCGCGCCGTGCGGCGTTGCAGGACTACCTCACACGCCTGGCCAGCGCGCAGGTGTGGGCGTACCAGCACCTGGACAGCTACTCCCGGACCCTGGCCGCGATCATCGGCTTCCCCGAGGCCGCCGCGCGCTTGCAGTTCGAACGCCGTCAACTGCGCTGGCAGGCGATCGACGAGCAGACCGTGGCCGAGCAACAGCAGACCGCCGACTTCTACCACGCCCATGGCCTGATGAGCCAACGCCTGGACGTCACCCCGACTTTCGCCAGCGGCTTCAGCGTGCCCACTGCCCCCGCCCTGGCCGCCAAGCCCTGACCTGGAGAACCTAGCATGATCGGATTAAAACACCTGCGCCTGGCCACCCTGGCGCTGCTGTTCGGTGCTGCGCTGCCGACCCTGGCCAGCGCCGAGCAGAACTTGCGCATCGGCTACCAGAAATCCTCGACCCTGCTGACCCTGCTCAAGGCCCGCGGCACCCTCGAGCAGCGCCTGCAAGCCCAGGGAATCCGGGTGAGCTGGCACGAGTTCCCCAGCGGCCTGCCGCTGCTGGAGGCGCTCAACCTGGGCAACGTCGACCTCTCGGCGGACGTCGCCGACACCGTGCCGGTATTCACCCAGGCCGCTGGTGCCCAGCTCACCTATTTCGCCCGCGAGGCGCCATCGCCCACGGCCCAGGCCATATTGGTGCCGGAGGGCTCGCCGTTGCAGTCGCTGGCCGACCTCAAGGGCAAGCGCGTGGCGGTGACAAAGGCTGCGGGTAGCCACTACTTGCTGATCCAGGCGTTGGCCAAGGCTGGCCTGAGCTTCAAGGATATCCAGCCGGCTTACCTGATTCCCGCCGACGGGCGTGCTGCATTCGAGAACGGCAAGGTCGATGCCTGGGTAACCTGGGACCCTTACGTTGCCAGCGCCCAGCGCCAGCAGAAGGCGCGGGTGCTGGTGGATGGCAGTGGCCTTGCCAACTACCAGCGCTACTACCTGGCCGGCAGCGACTACGCCAAGGCACACCCCAAGGTGCTGGAGGCGGTGTACCAGTCATTGCGCGAAATTGGCGCGTGGACCAAGGCCAACCCCGAGGCGGCCGCGCGGGTGCTTGGGCCGCTGTGGGGCAACCTGGACAGCGCAACGGTGCAGCAAGCCAATGGGCGGCGCAGCTATGACGTGCAGCCGGTCACCCAGGAGGATCTGGCCGAGCAGCAGAAAATTGCCGATGCGTTCTACCGCGAAGGCCTGCTGCCCAAGGCGGTGGACGCTCGGGCAGTGACCTTGTTCGAGGTGCGTTAGGCGGCGATCTTCGCGGTGTCGCCCTGCAACAACCAGAGGCTGCGCTGGTTGCGCAGGGCCGCGTCGAGGATCGAACCGCGGTTCTCACGCTGCGCAGCACGTTCCTCCTGGAACACCTGGTTGAGCAGGCTGCGCAGGTTGCGCGAACGAATCACCGAGGTGGGCGTGGTCATGTCTTCCTTGAGCTCGCCATCCACGTAGGTGCGAATACGTTCGCTCTGGGTGGCCTGCTGCGTGGCGCTGGCCTCGACCAAGGAGCCTTTGCTGTAGGCCAGGCGGGTACTGCTGCTGGCCTGGTCGCTAATCTCGTGGAAGCTGTAGTTCTGGGTCTTGCGGTCAAGGCCCAGGCGCAGATCCACCAACGGGTTCAGCCCCTTGTGGTAGGCGGCCTTGAGGCTGGACTGCGAATCTTGCTGCACCGAGCGGTTCAGTGGGCCATTGCCGGAGATGTTGGTCGATTGCGAGACCCTGTAGTCGAAGCGGTCGGCTTCTTCGGGGCGCATCGGGTTGGGATGGGTGCTGGACTGGCTGATCGAGGCGCTGAAGTCGAACAGGCCACTGAGCAGCGAGCGGTCGGTGTCGTTCAGGCCCGAGGCAAGCTCGAGGGTAGGCTTGCGCTTCTCGTCGACGTTGTTGAGCTGGGTGAAGGCGTCCTTGAGCAGGTCGGTGAGGTTCTGGTCACCCTTGCCACGTTGCTGGGCGGCGTCCAGCTGGCTCAGGTAGTTGTCGATCGCCGCCTGGCGTTGCGAGGCGCTGCCCAGCAGGGCGCTGTTGCGGGTGTCGAGGTTCAACTGCATGTTGCCGTTGGGGCCTTGCAGGCTAACGCTGCGCGCCTTGTCGTCCAGGCGCAGGTCGAAGGTTTGCTGCTGGCCCTGCACGTCGAACTTGGCGCTCATCGACAGCGAGGTGAACAAGGCCGGGTCGAGCTTGGCCAGTGCACCCAATTGCAGGCGTGGGGGCTGTTCAGTAAGGCCATTGATGGTCGACTGGAACGAATTGGCCAGTGCGCCCAGGCCCTTGAGCTCATCGTCGGTCAAGGTCCCGTCGCTGACCTCTGCACTTACCGCCAAGCCTTTGTCGTTGCTGGCCAAGGCCAGTTTGACGGTGGCGCCTGAGGCTGTGGTGAGGCTCAGGGTCACGCCGTTTTCCGGGTCCTGGCGCAGGCGCTGCTGTTGCAGCCTCAGCGCTTCTGGGCCGGGCTGGATGCCGTTGTTGGCGAAGGTGAACACCGATTGCGAGATATTCTGCCCGCCGTTGTTCGCCAACTGCGTCAGCAGCGCGGCGCCCAGCCCTTGGAAGCGCCCTGCGGGGTTCGAGGTCTGGATACCGCTCAACAATGCCAGGCTGACCTTGTCGTCGCTTTCCTGCTCCCACGCATAGCGCACCTGGCCGTCCAGCGAGCCGCGGGACGAATAGGTCTGCGAGTTGGGAATGCGCGTGTCCTGGCCCAGCGTGACGTTGCTGCTCGGCGTGCTGGCAGCTGCGATGAGCTGCCCGCCGCTGGGGGCCTGGGCAGCCGTCGATGGGGTGTAGGCCGGGGGGATGATGCGCAGTGCGGTGTTGATCGAGGTCATCACGGGCATCCATGCGAATGGGAGGGTATCCCGTGATATCGGCGTGGGTTCAGGAAACTTGAGCGCACCTGGTGCGTACCCATGGCAACCCGGCGAGGGCATGTGGCACGTAACTGCGCTTGGCGTTCGGTAGGCTCCGGCTCCGACATGGCAGGTGCCACGCCGTTTATTCGTTCAAGCGCTCAAAGCGCTGTTCGAAGGCTATCAAACGCGTCGCGCAAGAACTGGGTCGCCGGCTTGCGCTGGCCGTTCTGTTCTCTCCAGGCTTGCAGTGCCAGGCGCATGGCGCCTATCGAGATCATCGCCACCATCCGCAGTGCCGTTTGCCGTTCGGGTTGTCGCCAGACTTCGCGCAGGGCAAGAAAAAGCGCCTGCTCCTGCTTCGCATAGAAAGCCTGCTTGCGTGCGAGCAGCGATTCGCTCGACAGCATGAGGTTGTCTATGGCTGTCATCTGCTCGGTGGTGTAGCGCGCAATGCGCTTGACCATCACATCGCGGACTGCATCCAGCGGCGACGTGTCCGGGGATGCCTTGAGCACTTCGGCGATCAACTCGGCCGAATCGGCTTCCAGCCCGAAAAGGATGATGTCGTCCTTGGACTTGAAGTAGGAAAAGAAGGTACGGCGGGAGATTCCTGCCCCGGCCGCAATCGCATCCAGCGTCGTGCCGTCGTAGCCATCGGCAAGGAACAGCTGCAGCGCGACCTGGGCGATACGCTGGCGAGTCTCACGTTGCTTTCTCTCACGCAGGCCTTCCGATGGCGGGGCGCCTGCGGCGTTGAAAAATTCTGACATCTATGGGTCCATTGCAAATATGCACTTGGTGCAATAATGTTTGCACTCAGTGAATTCAAGTGTGCATCCAGTGTAACTTCACCCTCACCTTGCAGGCAAAACCATGACCTATTGGACCGCTTCCGATATTCCCTCCCAGCGCCGCCGTACGGCGGTCGTCACAGGCGCTGGCGGCCTGGGCTTCGAAGACGCACTGGCGTTGGCCCGCGCCGGTGCGCACGTGACCATCGCCGGACGAAACCCTTCCAAAGGGGCGGCAGCGGTAAACCAGATCCGCCAGCGAGTCCCTGGGGCGAAGGTGACATTCGGCCTGCTGGATCTAGCCAGCCTCGACTCCATCCGATCGTTCGTGCAGGGGCTGCGACGTTCGCACGACAGCCTGGACCTGTTGATCAACAACGCGGCGGTGATGGCCCCGCCCCGGCGCCAGGTGACTGCCGATGGCTTCGAGTTGCAGTTGGGTACGAACTACCTGGGGCACTTCGCCCTGACCGCTCAGCTTTTGCCCTTGCTGCGCAACGGCAAGCAGGCGCGCGTTGTCACGCTGTCGAGCGTGGCTGCCCGTGAAGGCGTGATCGACTTCGAAGACCTGCAAGCCCAGGGCGTCTACAAGCCGATGCGCGCTTATGGCCAATCGAAACTCGCCTGCCTGATGTTCGCGCTCGAGCTGCAACGCCGCAGCGATGTTGCAGGCTGGGGTATCGAGAGCATTGCGGCTCATCCCGGCATTTCGCGCACCGACCTGCTGCCCAATGGTGCCGGTGCCTGGAGCGTCGGAGGTTTCCTTCGGCGTTTCATGTGGTTCCTCTTCCAGCCGGCAGGCCAAGGCGCATTGCCCACGCTTTTCGCCGCGACTTCGCCGCAGGCACGCGGCGGCGCCTACTACGGGCCGGACAGGCTGTACGAGATGCGCGGCTACCCAAGCGTCGCCGCGATCCCCGTACAAGCGCTGGATGCAGCGGCGGCGGCGCGACTCTGGACGGTTTCCGAGAAACTGACCGGCACGCTCTTTTCCGACGGGCCAAAGCCTTCAGGGACACTTCTGAATTTCCGTGAACTGGGGGCGTTATGAGCGGTGGGTTATCAAAGAGGGCGCAGGGGATTTTGCTGGGGGCAGCGCTGGCGTTTGGCTGGTCGCAAACCTGGGCGCACAGCGTGGAGCCTGCGTACGAGGTGATCGACTACGATTGGATCGACGCTGAGCGGTCGCGCCCGGTGCCTGCGCGTCTGTACTGGCCGAAGGGGGCGACCGCCGAGGGCAGCGTGCCGCTCGTGGTGTTCTCCCATGGCATCGGTGGCTCGCGACAGGGCTACAGCTACCTTGGAAAGCACTGGTCGAGCCGTGGTGTCGCCAGCCTGCACGTCCAGCACGTCGGCAGTGACAACAGGTTATGGTCGGGCAACCCGTTCGCGGTGGTCAAACGCCTGCAGGCGGCCGCCCAGGAGCAGGAGGCCATTGCCCGTGCAGGCGATGTGCGTTTTGCGCTCGACCGCATGCTCTCGCGTGAGACAGGCAAGCGTGGGCGTGCGGTGAACCGGCAGCGGCTGATCGCGGCGGGTCATTCGTATGGCGCGAACACCACGCTGCTGACGCTAGGCGCGCAGGTCATCCGAAATGGCCAGGCGATCACCGGCCACGATCCGCGTTTTACCGCCGGGGTCATCATCTCTACCCCACCGTTCTACAACGAACCCGACCTGCCGGCCGTGCTGGGCAGGGTCGCCGTGCCGACCCTTCATGTGACCGCTACCGAGGATGTCATCTCCATTCCGGGCTACCGCTCGGGCGTGACGGATCGACTGGCCGTCTTCGAGGCCATTCCCCACGCGCACAAGCTGCTGGCGGTTTTTCGCGGCGGTTCCCACAGCATGTTCACCGACCGATCGCTCACCGGCGGCCCTGCGCTCAACCCCAAGGTCAAGCTCGCCACGGCGGATCTCGCCCTGGCGTTCTTCGATCAGGTGTTCAAGCACGATGGGGTGGCACTTGCACGCTGGCAAACGAACTGGGCGCCTATCCTTGCTCGAGCACCCTTGGATTACGCGCCCGCAAACGCAACGGCCCGCCATGAAGGCGGGCCGTTGGCTACAACCGTGCAGCAGTGACGATCAGCGGCGGCGGAACAGCGGCAGCGGTTCGTCGGTGGCGGCCTGGTAGGTCACCGAGAAGTCCTTCAGGCTTTGCAGGGCGTCTTCCGGGTCCTTGTCGGCGCGGATGGCGAACGCATCGAAACCGCAGCGGGCCATGTAGAACAGCTGGTCGCGCAGCACGTCGCCAATGGCGCGCAGTTCACCCTTGAACTGGTAGCGGTCACGCAGCAGGCGCGCGTTGGAGTAGCTGCGCCCGTCGGTGAACGCCGGGAAGTTCAGGGCGATGACCTGGAAATGGGCGACGTCCTCGCCGATTTCCTCGGCTTCCTCGTCGCTGTCCAGCCAAATGCCCAAGCCACCGTCGCGAGCCTTGAGCACATGGGAGTGGTCGCGCCACAGGTGCAGCGGGACGATGTAGTCGTCGCAGTTGGTCAGCTCGTCCAGGGACGTTTCCTTGGGCAGCAGGTGCCAGGTCTCGTCGACCAGCTGGTTGTGCTTAATGATTCGCTGCATAGACGCGTTCCTTGAATGGGTCGATGCCGATACGCTGGTAGGTGTCGATGAAGCGCTCGTCCTCGGTACGTCGCTCGACGTACACATCGATCAGCTTCTCGATCACATCGGCCATATCGTCCTGGGCGAACGATGGGCCAAGGATCTTGCCCAGGCTCGCATCCCGCGCGGCATTGCCGCCCAGCGACACCTGGTAGAACTCCTCGCCCTTCTTGTCCACCCCGAGGATGCCGATGTGGCCGACATGGTGGTGGCCGCAGGCGTTCATGCAACCGGAGATGTTCAGGTCGAGCTCGCCGATGTCGAACAGGTAGTCCAGGTCGTCGAAACGGCGCTGGATGGATTCGGCGATCGGGATCGACTTGGCGTTGGCCAACGAGCAGAAATCACCGCCAGGGCAGCAGATGATGTCGGTCAGCAGGCCGATGTTCGGCGTAGCGAAGCCTTGCTCGCGCAGTTCCAGCCACAGCGTGTGCAACTGGCGCTGCTCGACATCGGCGAGAATGATGTTCTGCTCGTGGGAGGTGCGCAGGAAGCCAAAGCTGTAGCGTTCGGCCAGGTCGGCGACGGCATCGAGCTGCTTGTCGGTCAGGTCGCCCGGCGCGACGCCGGTGGGCTTGAGCGACAGGGTCACGGCCACGTAGCCCGGGCGTTTGTGGGCACGCACATTGCGCGAGCGCCAGCGGGCGAAGCCTGGGTGCTCCTGGTCCAGTGCGGTGTAGTCGACGTTTTCCAGTGCCTGGTAATCGGGGTCGACGAAGTGGCGGGCCACACGCTCGACTTCCGCTTCGGTCAGGGTGGTGCTGCCGCCGCGCAGGTGGACCATTTCGGCCTCGACCTTCTCGGCGAACACTTCCGGGGTGAGCGCCTTGACCAGAATCTTGATGCGCGCCTTGTACTTGTTGTCACGGCGGCCGTAACGGTTGTACACCCGCAGGATCGCGTCCAGGTAGCTGAGCAGGTCCTGCCAGGGCAGGAACTCGTTGATGAACGCACCGATGACCGGGGTGCGGCCCAGGCCGCCACCGACCAGCACGCGAAAGCCCAGTTCGCCGGCCTCGTTGCGCACCGGCTCCAGGCCGATGTCGTGCACTTCGATGGCGGCGCGGTCGTCCTTCGAACCGTTCACGGCGATCTTGAACTTCCGCGGCAGGTAGGCGAATTCCGGGTGGAAAGTGGTCCACTGTCGGACGATTTCGCACCAGGGGCGTGGGTCGACCAGCTCGTCGGCAGCGACGCCGGCGAATTGGTCGGTGGTGACGTTGCGCAGGCAGTTGCCGCTGGTCTGGATCGCGTGCATCTGCACGGTGGCCAGCTCGGCCAGGATGTCGGGGACGTCTTCCAGTGCCGGCCAGTTGTATTGCACGTTCTGGCGGGTACTGATGTGCGCGTAGCCCTTGTCGTAGTCGCGGGCGATCTTCGCCAGCATGCGAACCTGCTTGGTGCTCAGCTGGCCATAGGGCACGGCCACGCGCAGCATCGGGGCGAAACGCTGGATGTAGAGGCCATTCTGCAGGCGCAGAGGGCGGAATTCTTCTTCGCTCAGCTCACCGGCCAGGTAGCGGCGGGTCTGATCACGGAACTGCTTGACGCGGTCCTCGATGATCCGCTGATCGTACTCGTCGTATACGTACATAAAAGTCCTGTCTCAGGCTGCATGCAGCTAATTGCGCGCACGGCCGCGCACTCCGTGGCGGAGCCGGAGCACGATAGCAGGTTGGATTTATGCGCTAAAGTGATGTTTTTGCATATGAAAAGAACCATTTGGACTAAGTGAGATTGACTGCCATTTGCCCGCCCCATCCAGGCGCCCGGCTATAATGGCCGGGTTTTGCTTCCCAAGGTGGATATGCATGTTCAAGGGCTTCTGGAGCCTGTGCCTGTGCCTGTCATGGGCGACCGGCGCGCAGGCCACGTCGGTGGTGTTTCTCAACCCGGGGTTTTCCCACGAGACGTTCTGGGCCAGTTATTCGCGCTTCATGCAGGCTGCCGCCGACGACCTGGGCATGGAGTTGCGTGTGACCTATGGCGAGCGCGACCCCGAGCGTCTGCTGGCACAGGCGCGTGACGCGCTGGCCCGCAAGCCCGATTACCTGGTGCTGGTGAACGAGCAGTACGTGGCCCCGGAAATAATCCGTCTGTCGCGTGACACCGGTGTGAAGCTGTTTCTGGTCAACAACGGCCTGACCGAGAGCCAGGCGCGGACCATCGAGGCGCACCCGCAAAGCTACGCCCCGGTGCTGGGCACCTTCGTCTCCAATGACGAAGAGGCCGGTTACCGCATGCTGCGCGAATTGGTGAAGCAACTGCCCCCGTCCAACGAGCCGGTGGAGTTGCTGGCCTTTGCCGGGTTTGCCACCACGCCCGCCTCGCAACTGCGTGAGCAGGGCATGCGCCGGGCCTTGGCCGATGCGCCCCAGGTGCGTTTGCGCCAGGTGGTATATGGCGGCTGGAGCCGCCAGCGGGCGTTCGAGCAGGCGCAGGTGTTGCTCAAGCGCTACCCGCAGGTGCAGTTGGTGTGGTCGGCCAATGACGAGATGGCCCTTGGCGCCATGCAGGCCTTCCAGGAGGCTGGGCGGGTGCCGGGGCGCGATGTGCTGTTCAGTGCCATCAACAGCTCCCCTGAGACCTTGCGGGCGCGCATCGAAGGCCGCCTGAGCGTGCTGATGGCCGGGCATTTCACCCTTGGTGGTTGGGCCATGGTGATGCTGCATGACGATGCCCTGGGCTTGCCTGCCAGCCGAGAAGGCCGGCAACTGCATCGATTGCCGCTCTTGCAGTTGATCGACCGTGAGAAAGCCCAGCGCTGGTTGATGTTGTCCGAGCAGGATGATGGCTACGGCGTCGATTTCGGGCGCTACAGCGCAGAGGGGCGCCCACCGGGGTACCGGTACCCGTTTCTCACGTCACCCGTCGAATATTGAAAGACCTTGCTTGAGCAAAGGGCATTGCTGAACTTAACTGCTGCGTGTGAAGTGCATTCCCATAACCACTACAAGAGGCAATGCAATGGGAAACCCGACCAAGCTGCGTAAGCCTGACAGCAGTGTCGATGCCTGGGCGATCTTGTGTCTGATCGTCCTGGTTGTCGTGACCGCCGTGTATTGGGTCAGCCACCAGTAACGTTCGTACCAGACCGTGTGATGCAACCAGGGCCGCCCGCGCAAGGGATTTGCGCGGGCGGGTTGCGTTTTGGGGCAGGTCAGCGGGCGGTGAGGTGCATCGCCAGTTGCACCAGCCCGATCAGCACCAGAATGAACACCAGGGTGAACAAGCTGCCCAGGGCGATGAAGTGGCTGGCTTTGCCATGGGTGAAGTCGCGTGCGCGGTTCTTGCCGCTCTGCACGCCGAAGGCGGCGGCAAGGATGCTGTGCAGCATCTGCCAGAAGGTGGGCGGTTTGCCTTGGTTGGAATCGTCCATGAGCGGCTCCTGAGGGTTTCAGAGGCGATCAGGGACAGTGTAGACAGTGGCAGTCTACCCAGGGGCCCGCTGTACCTGTGGGAGCGGGTTTACCCGCGAACCGGGGCGACGCCCCGGCCAGACACCGCAGTGGCTTCTTCGCGGGTAAACCCGCTCCCACAGGGCTCTGTATCAGCTTTCGTACCCGAGGTTCGGCGCCAACCAGCGCTCGGTCACGACAAGTTCCTGGCCCTTGCGCGCGCTGTATTGCTCGACCTGGTCCTTGTCCACCTTGCCCACCGCGAAGTACTGGGCCTGCGGGTGGGCAAAGTACCAGCCGCTGACCGCCGCTGCGGGGAACATGGCGAAGTGCTCGGTGAGGAACACGCCGCTTTGTCCGGTCTCGCCGATGGCGGTGCCATCGAGCAGGCGGAACAGCGTGGCTTTCTCGGTGTGGTCCGGGCAGGCCGGGTAGCCGGGGGCAGGGCGGATACCGCTGTACTGCTCCTTGATCAGGGCTTCGTTGTCCAACTGCTCGTCGCGGGCATAGCCCCAGTACTGCTTGCGCACCTGCTCGTGGAGCCATTCGGCGCAGGCCTCGGCCAGGCGGTCGGCCAGGGCCTTGACCATGATCGAGCTGTAGTCGTCGCCCTTGTCCTGGTAGGCCTTGGCCACTTCCTCGGCGCCGATGCCGGCGGTGGTGATGAAGCCGCCGACGTAGTCGGTCACGCCGCTGTCCTTCGGTGCGACGAAGTCGGCCAGCGACCAGTTCGGCTTGCCGTCGGGCTTGATGGTTTGCTGGCGCAGGTGATGCAGGGTAGCCAGGGTGTCGCCGTTGTCGCCATACACCTCGATGTCGTCGTGGGCCACCTGGTTGGCGGGCCAGAAGCCGAACACTGCGCGGGCGCTGATGAGCTTCTCGTTGATCAGCTTGTCGAGCATCTCGCAGGCGTCCTTGTACAGCGCCGTGGCGGCCTCGCCGACCACTTCGTCGGTGAGGATGCGCGGGAACTTGCCGGCCAGGTCCCAGGAAATGAAGAACGGCGTCCAGTCGATGTATTCGGCCAGCACGCGCAGGTCGATGTCCTCGAGCACCTTGACGCCAGTGAAGCTGGGCACCGCCGGGGTGTAACCCGCCCAGTCGTACTTCGGCTTGGCGGCGATGGCCTGGGCGTAGGTCAGGCGTTCGGTGCGGGCGCTGCGGTTGGCGGTGCGCTCGCGCACCTCCACGTACTCCTGGCGGGTCTTCTCGACGAAGCCTGGCTTGAGCTCCCTGGACAGCAACTGGGTCGCCACGCCCACCGCGCGGGAGGCGTCGGTGACGTAGACCACGGCGTCGTTGGAGTACTTGGGCTCGATCTTCACCGCCGTGTGCGCCTTGGAGGTGGTCGCGCCGCCGATCATCAGCGGCAGCTCGAAGCCCTGGCGCTGCATCTCGCGGGCGACGTGGACCATCTCGTCGAGCGACGGGGTAATCAGGCCCGACAGGCCGATGATGTCGCACTTTTCGTCACGGGCGGTCTGCAGGATCTTCTCTGCCGGTACCATCACGCCCATGTCGACAATGTCGTAGCCGTTGCAGCCGAGCACCACGCCGACGATGTTCTTGCCGATGTCGTGCACATCGCCCTTTACCGTGGCCATGAGGATCTTGCCCTTGGCCTCGGGCTTGTCGCCTTTTTCCGCTTCGATGAACGGAATCAGGTGGGCCACGGCCTGCTTCATCACGCGGGCCGATTTCACCACCTGGGGCAGGAACATCTTGCCAGCGCCGAAGAGGTCGCCGACCACGTTCATGCCGCTCATCAGTGGGCCTTCGATGACCTCGATGGGACGCGCGCACTGTTGGCGGCACTCCTCGGTGTCTTCGACGATGTGTGCGGTGATGCCCTTGACCAGGGCATGCTCCAGGCGCTTGGCCACCGGCATGGCGCGCCAGGCTTCGTCCTCGACTTCCTTGGTGGCGCCGCCGCCCTTGTACTCGTCGGCGATCGCCAGCAGCGCGTCGGTGCCTTCCGGGGTGCGGTTGAGCACCACGTCCTCCACCTTGTCGCGCAGCGCGGCAGGGATCTCGTCGTAGATCTCCAGCTGGCCGGCGTTGACGATACCCATGGTCAGGCCATTGCGGATGGCGTGGAACAGGAACACCGAGTGGATTGCCTCGCGCACCGGGTTGTTGCCGCGGAACGAGAACGACACGTTGGACACCCCGCCCGAGCTCAGGGCATGAGGCAGGTGGTCACGGATGTAGGCGCAGGCCTCGATGAAGTCGACGGCGTAGTTGTTGTGTTCCTCGATGCCGGTGGCGACGGCGAAGATGTTCGGGTCGAAGATGATGTCTTCCGGCGGGAAGCCCACTTCGTTGACCAGGATGTCGTAGCTGCGCTGGCAGATTTCCTTTTTGCGCGCGGCGGTATCGGCCTGGCCGACCTCGTCGAAGGCCATCACCACCACGGCGGCGCCATAGCGCTTGCACAGGCGGGCATGGTGCTTGAACTGCTCGACGCCCTCCTTCATGGAGATGGAGTTGACGATGCCCTTGCCCTGGATGCACTTGAGCCCCGCCTCGATCACTTCCCACTTGGAAGAGTCGATCATGATCGGCACCCGGGAAATGTCCGGCTCGCCAGCGATCAGGTTGAGGAACCGAACCATGGCCGCCTGGGAGTCGAGCATCCCTTCGTCCATGTTGATGTCGATCACCTGGGCACCAGCCTCGACCTGCTGCAACGCCACTTCCAGGGCTTCGGTGTAGTTCTCTTCGCGGATCAGGCGGGCGAACTTGGCGGAGCCGGTGATGTTGGTGCGCTCGCCCACGTTGACGAACAGCGACTGGCGGTCGATGGTGAACGGCTCCAGGCCCGACAGGCGGCAGGCCTTGGGAATGTCCGGGATGGCGCGTGGTTTGTACTTGGCCACGGCCTCGGCGATGGCCTGGATGTGCGGCGGGGTAGTGCCGCAGCAGCCGCCGATGATGTTGAGGAAGCCGCTGGCGGCGAACTCCTCCACCACCGCAGCCATTTCGGCTGGCGTTTCGTCGTATTCGCCGAAGGCGTTGGGCAGGCCTGCGTTGGGGTGCGCAGAAACGTGCGTATCGGCCTTGGTCGACAGCTCTTCCAGGTACGGGCGCAGGTCCTTGGCGCCCAGGGCGCAGTTCAGGCCGACCGAGATCGGCTTGGCGTGGCGCACCGAGTTCCAGAACGCCTCGGTGGTCTGGCCCGACAGGGTGCGGCCGGAGGCATCGGTGATGGTGCCGGAGATCATGATCGGCAGTTCGACGGCGTCTTCCTCGAACACCTGCTGCACGGCGAAGATCGCCGCCTTGGCGTTGAGCGTGTCGAAGATGGTCTCGATCAGGATCAGGTCGGCGCCGCCCTCGATCAGGCCGCGGGTGGCCTCGATGTAGTTTTCCACCAGCTCGTCGAAGGTGACGTTGCGGTAACCGGGGTCGTTGACGTCCGGGGAAATCGAGCAGGTGCGACTGGTCGGGCCGAGCACGCCGGCGACGAAGCGTGGCTTGTCGGGGGTTTCCAGGGTCTTGGCGTCTGCCACCTGGCGGGCGATGCGCGCCCCCTCGACGTTGAGCTCGTACACCAGCGACTCCATGCCATAGTCGGCCTGGGAAATCTGCGTGGCGTTGAAGGTGTTGGTTTCGAGAATATCGGCGCCGGCATCGAGGTAGGCTTTCTCGATGGCGGCGATTACCTCGGGCTGGGTGAGCAACAGCAGGTCGTTGTTGCCTTTCACGTCGCTTGGCCAATCAGCGAAGCGCGTGCCACGATAGTCGTCTTCCTCGAGACGGTAGCTCTGGATCATAGTGCCCATGCCGCCGTCGAGGATCAGGATGCGCTCCTTGAGGGCATGCTGGAGTGCTTGAAAACGAGCGCTGCGGTCGGACATAGGAACTACCTGGTCGGGCAAAAATCAGAAGGTGCGGAATAATAACAAAGCTGCGCGGATTTTAGACGTTTCGGCCAATACCATGAATTTCGTTCATGTTGCCGGGCGCCCAAGGACAGGTAGGCAAATCGTGACAGCTTTCAGGAACCAGGACATTCGGCACATGGTGCAGCGTTTATTTGCCGGCGCATTCGCGCTACTCATCAGTGGCGTGGCGTTCGCGCAGGCCCCCCCGGCGAGCCCGACGATTTCCTACACCCGGGACATCCAACCCATCTTCACCGAGAAGTGCGTGGCTTGCCACGCCTGCAACGACGCTGCCTGCCAGCTCAACCTGGGCAGCGCCGAGGGCGTCGAGCGCGGAGCCTCGAAGGTGCCGGTGTACCAGGGCGAGCGCAGCCAGGCGGTGCCTACCACGCGGCTGTTCCAGGACGCCCAGGGCGAGCAAGCCTGGCGCAGAAAGGGTTTCTATTCGGTGCTGGACACCCAGGGCGGCCAGGCCGCATTGATGGCGCGCATGCTCGAACTGGGCCACAAGACCCCGCTCACGCCCAATGCCAAGCTGCCTGGGGAGATCGTCCTGGGCTTGAACCGCAGCAACATGTGCCCCTTGCCCCAGGAATTCGAGGCCTACGCCGGTGCCCATCCCAAGGAGGGCATGCCACTGGCGGTCACCGGGCTGACCGACCAGCAGTACCAGACCCTGCAGCGCTGGCTGGCAGCCGGTGCGCCCTTGGATCATCAGGCGCTCCAGCCGAGCGCGGCAGAGGTCAGGCAGATCGCCGAATGGGAAGCGTTGCTCAACCGTCCAGGCTCTACCGAGGCGCTGGTCGGCCGCTGGCTGTATGAGCATCTGTTCCTGGCCCACATCTATTTCGTCGGTGGCGAGCAGGGGCACTTCTTCCAGTGGGTGCGCTCGCGTACGCCCAGCGGCCAGCCAGTGGATGTGATCGCCACGCGCCGCCCCAACGACCCGCCGGGCACCGATTTCTACTACCGACTGGTGCCGGTGCAGGGCGTGATCGTGCACAAGACCCACATCACCTACCCGATGGGGCCGCAGAAGCTCAAGCGGGTCAAGCAGTTGTTCTACAGCGGCGACTGGCACGCCACCGCGTTGCCGGGCTACGGCCCGCGCCACCGTTCCAATCCGTTCGAAACCTTCGAGGCGATCCCGGCCGTAGCGCGCTACCAGTTCATGCTGGATAACGCCGAGTATTTCGTGCGCACGTTCATTCGCGGCCCGGTGTGTCGTGGGCAGATCGCCACGGACGTGATCCGCGACAACTTCTGGGCCTTGTTCCAGGAGCCGGCGCACGATCGCTACGTCACAGATGCCCGCTACCGCAGCCAAGCCACGCCGCTGTTGGCGATGCCGGGGCAGATCGACGATGTTGGCAGCGTACTTGGCCTGTGGCATGCCTACCGCGACAAGCGCAACGAGTACGAAGAACTGCGCCGCGAAGCTTACGCCGAAATGCCCCCGCCAGACTGGTCGACGCTGTGGGCCGGCAACGACAACGCCTTGCTCAGCATCTTCCGCCACTTCGACAGCGCCTCGGTGACCAAGGGCCTGATCGGCGATGTACCGCTGACCACCTGGTTGTTCGACTACCCGTTGTTCGAACGCACCTATTATCAGCTGGCAGTGAACTTCGACGTGTTCGGCAACCTGTCGCACCAGTTGCAGACGCGCCTGTACTTCGACCTGATCCGCAATGGTGCCGAGGTCAACTTCCTGCGCCTGATGCCCGCCGACAAGCGTGGCGATATCCTCAGCGACTGGTACCAGAACAGCGGCAAGGTGAAGATGTGGCTCGACTACACCGACATCGACACCGATACCCCCAGCGGCCTGGTCCTGAGCGAGCACGACCCGCGTCGTGACTTCGGCCTGAAGCTGTTGCAGCGTACCGGCAGCCTCAACGCTGCGCCCGACCCGATCAACCGCTGTACGGGCGCCTACTGCTCGCGCCCGGAGACGCCGGCGCAGTTCCGTGAGGTCGAGCAGAGCCTGAGTCGGCTGGTCTCGCGCCCTGCGGCGGGGTTGAAGGTGATCGGGCAACTGCCCGAGGCGACCATGCTGCGTATCGAAGGGCAGGGCGGCCAGCGTCAGGTCTACAGCCTGCTGCGCAACCGCGCCCACAGCAACGTGGCGTTCCTGCTCGGCGAGGCCTACCGCTACCAGCCGGGTCTGGACACCTTGACCCTGGTACCGGGCGTGCTCAGCAGCTACCCGAACTTCATGTTCAACATTGCGGCGCACGACGTGCCGGAGTTCGTCGAGGACATGGAGGCCGCACGTGACGACACGGCGAAGTTCGAGCGCATCGTCGAGCGCTGGGGCGTACGCCGCAGCCACCCCGAGTTCTGGCGCTACTTCCATGACCTGAACAGCTACATCCAGGAAACCCAGCCGGTGGAGGCCGGGGTGCTGGACATGAACCGCTACGAAAACCTCTGATCGATTGCCGGGAAAGGCGCCTGACCTTTCCCGGCATCCTGCGGTCGGACCTGTGGGAGGCTCTGGGGCTATGTCGTGGTTTTTCGCGGGCAAGCCCGCCCCTAAAGGGGCTTTGCTGCCCGGTAGGCGCGGTCTTGACCGCGAAGGGGGCGACGCCTAGCCAGAGTCGAATGCACCAAGACCGCAGGACAACCCATGCTGTATTCGCTTCAAGCACTCCGGGCATTCGCTGCCTGGCTGGTGGTGTGCCACCATTTCATGCAGATCTTCTTCGACTTCAACGCCTCCGGCCCCATCGGCCGTCTGCTCTGCGACCGCGGCGCCGTCGGCGTCGACATCTTCTTCGTGATCAGCGGCCTGGTGATCTACCTCTCCACCCGCGACAAGGACATCGCCCCGCGCCAGTTCCTGCTCAACCGCGCGCTGCGCATCGTGCCGGCCTACTGGTTCTATACCCTGGCGATGGCCTTGCTGTTGCTGGTGGCCAGCCGCTGGATGCCGCACCAGGTGTTCGAGTGGCAGCACCTGCTGTTGTCGCTGCTGTTCGTGCCGGCGGAAAACCCCGGCGGCTATGGCCTGTATCCAACCCTCAACGTGGGCTGGACGCTGAATTTCGAGATGTTCTTCTACCTGCTGTTCGGCCTGGCCTTCCTGGTGCGCCAACGCCACCACCTGTTGCTGGTGACCGCCGCGCTGCTGCTGGTAAGCGAGGTGCTGGGGCGCCTGGGCGTGCTCAGCCGCTTCTACAACAACGGCATCATCTACGAGTTTCTGCTCGGTATCGGACTGGGCGTGCTGTACCGACGGGGCCTGGTGCGCGAGGGGCTGTGCTTGCCACTGGCACTGCTGGGGGCGGCAGGGTTCGCGCTGTATCACCTGGATGCCTCGCTGCGCCTGCTGCACTGGGGCCTGCCCAGCGCCATGGTGGTGCTGGCGTTCATCGCGCTGGAGCCGTATTTTCGCGGTAACCGGGTGCTCAAGGCCCTGGGCGACTGCTCCTATTCGGTGTACCTGATCCACGTGCTGGTGCTGTACGCCGGCTGGTTCCTCAGCCAGCGTCTGCAACTGAACCCCTACCTGGTGTTCGCCTTGTGCGTACCGTCGATCGGACTAATGTCGTGGTTCAGCTACCTGTGGCTCGAGCGTGGCCTGTACCGGCGCATGCAGGGCTGGCTGCAGGCGCGGGCGGAGCAGGGCAGGGGCATGGTTCTTTCCCGAGTCAAATACTAGGACTTTGTTCGAGGCCTGGCTTGGCGTACACTTGCCGACAAGTCTGTGAGGAACTTCCATGAGCGCTATAACCATTACCGATGCCGCCCATGATTACCTGGCCGATCTGCTCTCCAAGCAGAACACGCCTGGGATTGGCATCCGCATTTTCATCACCCAGCCGGGCACCCAGTACGCCGAGACCTGCATCGCCTACTGCAAGCCCGGTGAAGAAAAGCCCGACGACGAACCGGTCGGCCTGAAGAGCTTCACCGCGTACCTGGACGCCGTCAGCGTGCCGTTTCTCGAGGACGCGCTGGTCGACTACGCCACCGACCGCATGGGCGGCCAGCTGACCATCAAGGCACCCAACGCGAAGGTGCCGATGGTCAACGAAGACAGCCCGATCAACGAGCGCATCAACTACTACCTGCAAACCGAGATCAACCCGGGGCTGGCCAGCCACGGCGGCCAGGTGAGCCTGGTCGATGTGGTCGACGACGGCATCGCCGTACTGCAGTTCGGTGGCGGTTGCCAAGGTTGCGGACAGGCCGACGTGACCCTCAAGGACGGCATCGAGCGCACCCTGCTCGAGCGTATTCCGGAGCTCAAGGGCGTGCGTGATGTGACCGACCACACCCAGAAAGAAAACGCCTACTACTGAGTGGGTTCAGCGCGGGGCAAACCTGCTCCTGCCCGAACGTACGCCGTCCGTGAGCGTGCCTTCAGGGCAGGTGTGGGTTTGCCCCGCGTTGTGTTTGTAAGCATGGCCCATAGCAACAAAGTGTTACTGTTTCAAGGCCTGCGACAACAGGCCGCAGCCCGTAAATCAAGGGCTTGCGGCGGTTCACGCCTGGGTCGGGTGGATGGTCTTCGGGTGTCATGCCAGAATGCGCCGGTTTTTCGTTCGGCCCTGCCCGAGGGCCGGCACCTTCCCTGTAAAGGATGGTTCCATGACTGATCTACTGACCCGGCGCGCGGTCGTCGCCGGGATGGGCGTGCTAGGCCTTGGCCTGTTGGCTGGGTGCAACCCGGCCCGGGGGCTGGACTTCAAGCACGGCAAGAACATGAGCAACGAGATCCTTGGGCGTACCTTCCGCTTGAAGGACCCGCAAGGCAACGTGCGCACCCTCTCGAGCTTCTACGGTTCGATGCCGATGATCTTCTTCGGCTTTACCCAGTGCCCGGCCATCTGCCCGACAACCCTGGCGCGCGCGGCGCAGATCCGCAAGATGCTCAAGGGCCGTGACCGCGAGCTGTTCCAGGTGGTGTTCATTACTCTGGACCCTGAGCGCGACACTCCCGAAGTGCTCGACGCCTATGTCAAGGCCTTCGATCCCACGTTCGTCGCCCTCACCGGTACCCCGGAAGAAATCGACGAGGTGGCCCGTGAGTTCAAGGTGTTCTACGAGAAGGTGCCGACCGGCGACACCTATACCATCTCTCATTCGTCCACCAGCTACGTCTACGATACCCGCAGCACCCTGCGCTTGAGCCTGGGGCATTCGCTGAACGCCAAGGAATGCACCGAAGACCTGCTCACCCTGATGGAGATTTGCTAATGGCAATGTCGATGCAACCGATCAAGCGCGGCCTGGCCGCCCTGGCCGCCCTGGCACTGCTGGGCCTGGCCCTGCCGGCCCTGGCCGAGACTGCCGTGAGCGATGCCTGGGTGCGCGCCAGCGTGCCGCACCAGCAATCCACTGGGGCCTTCATGACCCTGACTGCCACCAGCGACAGCAAGCTGGTGGGCGTGGCTTCGCCAGTGGCCAAGACCGTGCAGGTGCACGAGATGACCATGAATGGCGATGTGATGGGCATGCGTGAGGTAAAGGCTGTCGAGCTGCCGGCGGGCAAGCCGGTGACCCTGGACCCGAACGGGTACCACGTGATGCTGATGGGCTTGCACGAGCAAGTGAAGGAAGGGCAGCAAGTGCCCCTGACCTTGACCATCGAAGATGCCAAGGGCCAGAAGCAGACGCTCGAGGTACAGGCGCCGGTCAAGCCGTTGACCGCCGAGATGGGTGGCGCGCACGACCACTCGCACATGAAGCACTGACCTGAACCACCCCTGGGGCCGCGAAAGCGGCCCCAGTCGTTTCAGCTACGGAAACGAGGCAGTGGCCGGTCGATAGTCAGCGAGGTCAGGGTCTTGCGCACCTGGGCATCTTCGGCCTCGAGGGCCTTGAGGCTCGCGCGGATCTTGCCTGCGGCGGGCACGTCGCCTTGCCGGTCGATCCAGTCGGCGATCTCTTTGCACGCGCTGCTGAGGCAGGCTTGGCGCTGGTTCATGAGTGAAATCAGGGTGGTGAGCTCTCGTTCGGACATGGCAAGGTCCTCCGTTCGACTCATTCAGTGTAGCAGCGCCCCGCAAATCCAGCGTTCCCGGCCAGGCGAGGATAGTCAGCCACTCGAATGGGTGGAAAGTGTTCAGGTAAATAGGCAATTGATAAAAGAGTTTTTAAGTTGTTTCCAAGTCGACCGAAAGTCCCGGTGTGTGGGCTTTTTATAAGTGTTTCTGAATTTATATGTTGCAGTGCGTTTCGAGCGCTACGAGGCGGTGACACGCAAGCTCGACGCCATTTTCCGGCGTTACACCAGCAAGGTCGAATTCCTGTCCTTGGACGAGGCAACGCTGGATGTGTCCGGCCAACCCCACTGCAATGGTTCAGCCACCTACATGGCCCGGCAGATCCGTGCGGCGATCGAGCAGGAGCTGCAATTGACCGCCTCGGCGGGCATCGCGCCGCTCAAGTATCTGGCCAAGATCGCCTCGGAGCTGAACAAACCCAACGGGCAGTTCGTGATTACCCCCGATCAGGTGCAGGCCTTTCTCTCGACCTTGGATATTCGCAGGATTCCTGGCATTGGCCCCAAGACCTGGGCGGTGCTCGAACGCTTGGGTTGCCGTGTGTGTGGCGATGTCTGCGAAGACAAGATTCCAGCTTTGCTACGCCACTTGGGCGTGCATGGGTTCTATGTCTGGGAGCGTTGCCAAGGCAAGGAAGAACACGAGGAAAAGACCACGGACCTGCGCTCGGTCGGGGTCGAGCACACCTTGCCAGCCGACTGCCACGACCTGAACGCTTGTACCGAGCAACTGGACACCTTGCTGGCGGAGCTACGCAGGCGCCTGGAAGACCTTGGCGAGGATGTCCATATCGTCAGGAACCAGGTCAAGCTCAAGTTCGCCGATTTTGCCATTGCCAGCACCGAAGCCCCGGCATTGGGATTGCAGCCGGAGGTGGTGCATGGCCTGTGCAGCGGCCTGTGGAACAGCAAGCGCCAGGGGCGGGCGGTGCGGCTGGTGGGGGTTTCAGTGAAAATCAGACGCAAGGAGTCTGACCGCCTGCAACTGGAACTGCCGTGGTGAGCTGGCAAGCCTGCCGGTAGGCACCCGGCGTCACGCCGTAAGCCTGCTTGAACTGCCGGTTCAGGTGGCTCTGGTCGGCGAAGCCCAGGCTGAAGGCCACTTCCAGGGCCGGCAGGCCACTTTTGAGCAGTTCGCGGGCGCGCACCAGGCGGCGTTGCTTGAGCCAGGCATGGGGCGGCAGCCCGGTGGCCTGGCGGAATACCCGGGCGAAGTGGAAGGGGGAGAGGTTCACGGCCGCCGCCAGGGCCTCCAGCGAAGGTGGTGCTGCCAGCTGGCTTTCCAGCAGTTCGCGGGCGCGGGCCACCGCCAGCGGTTCATTGCCCGGCGCACGGGCATCGCTGCCCTGGCCGTGGCGCTGTACCAAGGCAAGAATGGCGTGGCGCCAGGCGGTCTGCTGCTCCAGTGCGCTGGCGCCGCCTTCCGAGAGGCGGTGCAACTGGCTGAAGGTGGCGGCCAGGGCCGGGTCCTGGATCACGCTCTGGTTGAAGTACGGCAGGCCATTGCGCGTGAGCTCGAGCTCATCCAGCACCCCGGTGATGCGTTCATGGTCGGGGTAGAAGGCGCGGTAGCGCCAACCCGCCTCATGGGCGGTGGCGCCGGTGTGCAACTCGTCGGGGTTGATCATCACCATGCTGCCCACCGGCGCCAGGTGCTCGCTGCCACGATGCCAGAAACGCTGGGCGCCGGACTCGATCACCGTGAATACGTAGCCCTCGTGCACATGGGGGGCGAAGCGCTGCTGGATGTAGCGCGCATGGAGCATTTCCACGTCGCCCAGGGCGGGCGCCTGCCAAAGGTGGGCCTGTTCGCGCAGGGGCGTGTTCATGCCAGCCAGCTGCGCAGGAGGAAGAAGATCAACATGCTCGCCAGCATGCTCAGCAACACACTGCGGGTCAACAGCACCAGGCCGATGGCCACCAGCGAGGCGAGCAGGTAAGGGTTCAGTGGGTCCAGGTTGAGCTGGTGTTCGGGCAGGAAGATGATCGGCCCGCAGATCGCCGTGAGCATGCCCGGCACGGCAAAGCCCAGGAACCGCCGCGCGTCGGAGCTCAGGCGCAGGGGCAGGCGTGGCTCGATGAAGACATAGCGGTTAAGGAACACCACCAGACCCATGCCGATGATCACCAGCCAGATCATGCGCGGCCCCCAGCATGTTTCTGGCAGACGAAACCTGCTGCCATGCCCAGAAGGCCAGCAAGTACCAGCGCGGTTTCCCAGCGCCAGTAGCTGAACAGCACCGAGCAGAACAGCGACACCGCCACGCACACCAGGGTCGGCACGTTGCGCACCAGCGGGGTGATCAGCGCGATGAACGTAGCGACGATGGAGAAATCCAGGCCCAGTTGGTCCAGATGGGGGATGTTCTGCCCGAGCACGATGCCGACCAGGGTGAACAGGTTCCAGGCGACGTAGAACGTCAGTCCCACGCCCAGGGCATACCAGCGGTTGAAGCGCTGCTGGTCGTGGTGACTGGTCATGGCGAACAGCTCGTCGGTCAGCAAAAAGCCCAGGCCGAGCCGCCAGCGGGCCGGCAGGCTCGACAGTTGCGGCCGCATGGACAGGCCGTAGAGCAGGTGCTGGGAGGTCAGCAACAGCGTGGTCAGCAGGATCGAGAGCAGGCTGGCGCCGCCCTTGAGCATGCCGATGGCCACCAATTGCGCGGCACCGGCGAAGACGATGGCCGACAGCCCCTGGCCTTGCCAGGCGCTGAGGTTGGCTTCGATGGCCATGGAGCCGGCGAGCAGGCCCCAGGGGGCGACGGCCAGCGACAGAGGAAGGATTGCCAGGGTGCCTTGCAGGAAGGCGTGGCGGGCGAGGGGTGGGCGGCTGGACATGGCGGCTACGGCGAATCGACAGGGGCAGCCAGCATGCCAGAGCGGGTTGGTCGCTGGCTTGAACGATCTTGCTGCTTTGCCCTGCGCTGCACCGCCAGCGCTCAGCGGCTACTGGTCAGCCGTTGCTGGGCCGCCGCGCAGCCGTTGATTTCCACCGCCTTCTGCAACAGCGCCTGGCGTCGCTGCGGGTCGAGTTCGCTGAGCAGGCGATAGACCTCGGCCTGGTAGTCACGTTGGCGCCCCCATTGCATTTCCAGGCCTTGCGGCTGCGAGCGGTTGCAGGCCAGGCGCGTGGCCGGTTGTGGGTAGTAGGGCGCATACAGGGTGGCCATGCCTGGGAGCGCTTCCATCGCCTCACGGTACGCCGTGCTGGCGCTGTAGGTGGGGCACCAGTTGGCAATGGCCGTGGCCGGAGGCGCGAAGCCCTGCTTGAGGCTGGCTTCGAGCAGCGGGCAGGCGGCCTCGGCGATCTTCCCGGCGGGCAGGTAGGTCATGTAGTACAGCGCCAGGCGGTACTGGGCTACGGGGTGGCCAAGTGCTACTGATTTTTCCAGCAGCGCCACGGCGGTCGGCAGGGTGCGCGCCATCGCCTGGCCTTGGCGGCTCAGCTCAGGGTCGTTGTCGGCGGCAGTGCGCAGCGGGCTGGCGCTGTCGTCTTCTTTGTCGGCCTGCTCCAGCAGTGGCAGGGCCTGGCGGTAGAGCAGGTCGGCGTGAGGGTCGATCCGCACGTCCAGGGCCAGGGCGGCAATGGGCGTGAGGAGGGTGAGCAGGCCCGGCAGCAGGCAGGCAGGTTTCACAGGCGAGCCTCGCCGAACGGCCGGGCGAAGACTGCGGCCAAAAGCGCGTGGGCGGCTTGGATGTTCATGTCGGATACGCGGTGCCTCAAGCGGATCGAAAACGTCGAGGCGCTATTCTAGCCACCGATGGGCATATGTCGAAAGACCGTTGCTCGGATGTCAGACGAGCTTGATGGGCGTGACCTTGCGGCTGGCGTACTTTTCCTGGGCCAGGCCGAGCTTGGCGGTGATGACCTTGGCCAGTGCGTTGTTGCCCAGGTCGTTGAAATGCAGGCGGTCCATGAACAGGTCCTCGCCGAACACCGGCGAGCTGCTGAGCATGCCGTTCATGTCGTAGCAGGGTACGGCGTCCGCCTGGTGCTTGATGCGCCGGAAGAAGCTGGCATGCAACTGGCTGTCAAAGGTTCCGGCCAGCAGCGCATCGAAGTGCGAGGGTTGCTGCTCCAGTGCCGAGAGTATCGACAGTTCGCCCGCCGGCACCTGTTCCCGGCACCAAGGCAGCAAGGGTTGCAGAATGAAGGTCAAGGTGGTGTGGCTGTCGGCCAGGAAGCGCTCCCATTGGCACAGGGTGCGGCCGATCACGTCGGCGGCCTGCGCCATGCGTTTTTCCGCCGATGACAGCGTGATACTGCTTGGGCACGGCTCGAGGCGCCGAGGCGCCAGGGCCTGGCCAAGGCGCTGCCAGAGCGACGCGCGGCGTGGCTGGCAGTGCGGCTGCAAACCTTCGTTGAAACGATTGAGGTAATCCTGATAGGGCTTGGCCGATGCGTGCTGCTGGCCGCCGGTGAGGATCTCGTCGAGCGCTTCATGGGCCAGGGTATTGAGCCCGCTCAACACCACCACATGGCCGACCTGGCCCAGGCGGTGCTGGTGGCTGAGGTACATCAGCAGCTCCTGGGGCGCATTCAAGCCGCAACTGGCCAGCGACAGCCACACCTCACCGGTCAGCATCGACAGGTAGGAAGCGACGGTATGCTCGTCGGAACTGGCGCCGATGCCCATCGCGGTGGAACCGCCCACCAGTAGGTTGACCCGAGGTGCACCGTTGCGCTCACCAACCGAGAAGCGTTTGCCGGCCAGGTGGCTGTAGCGCAGGCCCAAGGTGTCGGTGTTGATGGTGCCCGAACGATAACCTCGCTCGTGCACATAGAGTGTCTGCGGCGCGCGGCGACTGCCCTGCGAAAGGAAACGCTGATAGTCCGCCGGCAAGGGAAGGGGGCTGCCCAGGAGGGTGTCGTCGATGGCTTTCATGGGCGCTCCTTGCGTGGTGCGGGGCTGGCTCAGGCAGCCAGCTCCCTGAAGTTGTAGGCCAGGCCCCCGAGGGCGATCAGCAACAGGGCAACCCCCGAAGCCAGGCTGATCAGGCGGTTGCTACGTTGCGAGGCGATCTTGCCGATGGCGAAGATGTAAAGGCTCAGTACGGCGAAATCGATGGCGATCCACAGCAGCGACAGCACCACCATGCTCTTTTCAAAGGATTCGGTGATCTGGATGAACTGCGGGAAAAAGGAAATGAAGAAGATGATGTCCTTCGGGTTGGAGATACCCACCATGAAGCCCTGCCACAGGCCTCCGCGGCTACCCTGGGGGGAGGCCGCCGGCGCATCGCTGGCGGCGGGCGCCGCTTGCAGGGCTTCGCGCAGGGTGCCCACGGCGATATAGCCGATGAACAGGCAGCCCAGCAGGCTCATGCCGCTGAGCCAGGCCTTGTCGATGGCGGCGCTGGTCATGATGATCCAGGCGGCCGCACCGATCAGGACCAAGGATGCCCAGTTGGTGCCGACGGCAGTGAACAGGGCCTTGCGCGAGCCAGAGGCAGCAGCGGTGTTGACGATCAGCGCAACCACCGGGCCGGGGGTGGCGATCAGCAGCAGGACGGTGAGGGCGTAGGTAGCGGTCAGGGCGGTGTTCACGTTCAGTTCTCGATCTGTTGTTCAGGCATTGCGTAGGTATGGAAGGGGCAGCGTGCGGGTTGCGGCTGGCCGGGCTCCTGCAGTTGGTATTGCTGCCATTCGAAATTGTCGTCTTGGCCGAAGAAGCCCAGGCTGTCGGGCATGACCCCATCGTTGTAGCGCGCCACCCGTTCACGGATGCGTGCGCGGATGCGCTGGCCGCTTTCGGTGCGGGCGCTGGCGACCTCCTCGAAGCTCTCCCGCGGGTTGATGACGAAGGTGATACTGCTGCCCAGGTTGCGGCTCTTCATGCGCCGGTGTGCGGGGAAGCTCATGTTGATGAACAGTGGCATACCGGCGAAGCAGAACGACCATTGGGTGTCGTGCGGGTCGCGCGGCACGTCCTGGGGCCAGGGTTGCGGGTCGCGGGCATGTACCTGTTGCAGGATCTTCCAGGCCAGTGCCTGCTGTTCGGCCAGTGCGCCGTCGGCGCCGCTTTCCAGAAACACCAGCAGCGGCGTACCAATACGTTGCTTGAGTGGAATGGGGCCAATCAGGCGGACATAGTCGGCCAGGCCCCGGGCGATGTCGTTGGCCGGCTGCTCGGCACGGGCGAAGACGATATGACAGGTAGTGGCCGCCACCGCCTTGCGTCCGAAGAGGCAAGGAAAACCCGGCTGGCCGACGATGGCCTTGAACTGTTGCAGTGTCTTGTAGGTCCAGTGCTGCCGGTTCTGGACATGTTCATCGGCCAGCTCTAGCGCATCCAGGCGATAGCAGTTTCCATACCCCGTAAACATGTATTTCCCCAGGTAATAGCAATTAAACTTTTCGCCATATATAAGCGAATCGGCTATATGTTTTTATTATTTACCGGCATTTTCTGAGAATGCCCGGGTGTTGTAAAACGCCTGGAACTATGAGCTACTATTAGTCTCACTCATGCTACGGAAAGCGGCGATGTCGGAACGGATTCAAGCACTGCACGCCCTGCGCGCCTTCGAAGTGGCTGCGCGCTATGGCTCCTTCACCCGCGCTGCGGAGGAACTGGCCCTCACTCAAGGTGCGGTGAGCCACCACATCAAGACCCTTGAAAGTATGTTCGGTTGCGACCTGTTCGAACGTCGCGGCCCGAAGTTGCGCCTGACCGAACACGGCCGTTTGCTGGCCCAGGAGCTGAAGGTCGGGTTCAAGATCATCGAGAATGCCTGCGCGTTGCTGCGCCAGGACCGTTACGGGCTGCGCCTGAAAGCCGCCTCGACCCTGGCGGTGCGCTGGCTGCTCAGGGCGCTGGACGGGTTCAAGAAAGTCGACGACAGCAGCAGTGTGCAGCTGTCGAGCGTGTGGATGGACATCGACACCGTGGACTTCTACTCCGAGCCCTACGACTGCGCCATCCTGCTCAGCAACGGCCACTTTCCCGCCGATATCGAAAGCCTGAAGCTGTTCGACGAGTGGCTGATCCCGGCGTGCCACCCAGACTACCTGCAAGCGTCCGAGCCGGACCTGGCAGTACTGCGCCGCTGCGAAATCATCCACCCATCACCCGACCGCCGTGACTGGCGGCGCTGGTTGGCGCGGGTCGATGCACTGGATATCAACATCGACCAGGGCCAGGTGTTCGATACCCTCGACCAGGGCATTTCGGCGGCGCAGCAGGGCATGGGCGTGTCGGTGGTCGACCTGGTGCTGGCCAGCGCCGACCTGGCTGCGGGGCGGCTGGTTACGCCGTTCAAGCAAGCCGTGGCGACCGGCGACGGTTACTACATGACCTGGCTCAAGGCCAGCCCCAAGGCGCGGCAGATGCACCGGCTGCGCGATTACCTGCTCGGCCAGGTGCCGCCGCTGTCTTACAAGGACATCAATTACCTGTACGACTGAGCCAAACAGGTAGAATCGCGTATCGCCGTTACAGCATCGAGGTTCCCCGTGGAGTTGCAGCAGGGCTTTGTCCTGACCCGTCACTGGCATGACACGCCCGAAGGTACCTGCGTCGAGTTCTGGCTGGCCACCGAGCAGGGGCCGCAGCGGGTACGCCTGCCTGCTCAACCCTCGGTGGCGTTCGTGCTCGCTGAGCAGGCCGAGCAGGTCCGTGTGCTGCTGGCCGACGAGCCGGGCGCCGAGTTGCGCCCGTTGGGCCTGCGCGATTTCCAGCAACGTCCGGTGATGGGCCTGTATTGCCGCCAGCATCGTCAGTTGATAGCCCTGGAAAAGCGCCTGCGCAGCGCTGGCCTGGAAGTCTACGAGGCCGATATTCGTCCGCCTGAGCGCTACCTGATGGAGCGCTTCATCACCGCGCCGGTGCTGTTCAGCGGACGCCTTGACCAGAGCGGTACGCTGTTCGACGCCCAGCTCAAGCCGCAGCAGGGCTACCGCCCGCACCTGCGCCTGGTGTCGCTGGACATCGAGACCAGCGAGCGTGGCGAGCTGTACAGCATCGCCCTTGAAGGCTGTGGCCAGCGCCAGGTCTATATGCTCGGCAGTGCCGCAGCCAACGACACGCCGGTGGATTTCGACCTGCACTACTGCGACGACCGCGCCCAACTGCTGGGTTGCCTGAACCAATGGCTGGCCCGCCACGACCCCGACGCGATCATCGGCTGGAACCTCATCCAGTTCGACCTGCGCCTGTTGCACCAGCACGCCAAGGCTCTGCAAGTGCCGCTGTCCCTGGGGCGCAATGGCGCGCCACTGACCCTGCGCGAGCACAGCAATGGCAACCACGTGTTTGCCGAGGCGCCGGGGCGCTTGTTGATCGACGGTATCGAGGCGCTGCGTTCGGCCACCTGGAGCTTTCCCTCGTTCAGCCTGGAAAACGTCGCCCAGACCCTGCTCGGCGAGGGCAAGGCGATCGACACGCCTTATCAGCGCATGGATGAGATCAACCGCATGTTCGCCGAGGACAAGCCGGCGCTGGCCCGCTACAACCTCAAGGACTGCGAGCTGGTGACGCGTATCTTCGCCCACGCCCGGCTGCTGGAGTTCCTGCTCGAACGCGCCACCGTCACCGGCTTGTCGGTGGACCGCAGCGGCGGGTCGGTGGCCGCGTTCTGCCACCTGTACATTGCGCCCATGCACCGCCTGGGTTTCGTCGCCCCCAACCTGGGCAGCCTGCCGGCGCAGGCCAGCCCCGGTGGCTTTGTGATGGACTCGCGGCCTGGGTTGTACGAGTCGGTGCTGGTGCTGGACTACAAGAGCCTGTACCCCTCGATCATCCGCACTTTCCTCATCGACCCGGTCGGCCTGGTCGAGGGCTTGCGCGCACCGGACGCTGCGCACGCGGTGGAAGGTTTTCTGGGCGCGCGTTTTTCCCGTTCCCGGCATGCCTTGCCGGCCATCGTCGAGCGGGTATGGCAAAACCGCGAGGCGGCGAAGAAGGAGGGCAACGCGCCATTGTCGCAAGCCCTGAAAATCATCATGAATGCCTTCTACGGCGTGCTCGGCTCCAGCGGCTGCCGATTCTTCGATCCGCGACTGGCCTCTTCGATCACGATGCGCGGACACCAGATCATGCGCCAGACACGCGCCTTGATCGAGGCCCAGGGGCTGGAGGTGATCTACGGCGACACCGACTCCACCTTCGTCTGGCTCAAGGGCGCTCACGACGAAGCCGACGCGGCGCGTATCGGCCGGGCATTGGTGGCCCAGGTCAACCAGTGGTGGCGCCAGCACCTGCGCGAGGAAATGGGCCTGGAAAGTGCCCTGGAATTGCAGTTCGAAACCCACTACCGACGCTTCCTGATGCCAACCATCCGGGGTGCCGACGAGGGCAGCAAGAAGCGTTACGCAGGCCTGGTACTCCGTGCCGATGGTCAGGACGAGGTGGTGTACAAGGGCCTGGAGTCGGTGCGCACCGATTGGTCGCCGCTGGCCCGGCAGTTCCAGCAGGAGCTGTACGGGCGGATCTTCCGCGGCCAGCCGTTTCGCGAGTATGTACGCGAGTACGTACGTCGCACCCTGGCCGGTGAGCAGGATGAACTGCTGGTCTATCGCAAACGCCTGCGCCGGCCGTTGGCCGACTACCAGCGCAACGTGCCGCCGCACGTGCGGGCCGCTCGCCTGGCCGATGAGCACAACGACCGTCTCGGCCGCCCGCGGCAATACCAGAAGGGCGGCTGGATCAGCTACCTGGTTACAACCAATGGTCCGGAGCCCCTGGAAAATCTGCTGTCGCCGATCGACCACGAACATTACCTGAGCCGTCAGTTGCAGCCGGTGGCCGACGCTATCCTGCCATTCGTGGGTGAAGACTTCCTGGCGCTGACCGACCGCCAATTGCTGTTGTTCTAGGCACGGGTGGCAGCCGCTTAGTACCCACAGCCGCGCCAGCCAACCCACGCTAGCCCTTTTTTTCGACCGCAGAGGGGCTCGCCATGCAAGACATTCATCGACAATCGACCGACACCCTGCACAAGGCCGCCCAGGCCTACCAGGACCAGGTCATCGGCAACCTGTTGCCCACCTGGCTACGCAGGGCTACGCCAGAGCAGCTTACGGCGCTGCAAGACGCGATGTCCTTGAGTATGTACTTCCACGAGCGGGTGGCCGAAGTGGTGGCCAGGCTGGAGGGTATCGATACCTTCGCCGAGCCATTGCTGGAAGAGGCGTTGCGGACGCGTACCGGTGCCAGGGTGAGGGTGCGCGAGCTGCGTTTTCGCCAAGGGCGACGTGAGCCGGTGATCACTTCGCAACCGATCGGTTACCCGGTAACCGAACTGACCTATGTACAGCTACCCGTGCTCGAGGCGGCGCTGCGCAACTTCAGTGCGGACGAGACCCTGAGCGCGGGGCAGTACCCTGGCAACCGGGTGTTGGGTGCCGATGGGCAACCGCTGGAGGGCCTGTCGGCGAAGCAGTTCGCCAGCTGCTGTCGCGAGCTGGATCTGGGCGGCCGCTACCGACGTCACCTGGACAGCGTGCTGAACCCCTATGCCCCCGATGAGCGGCATGCCGTGCATTCGCTGCTGGCCCGGGCGCGGCGCCATGCCATGCTGGCCGACGCCCATATCGCGCAGCTCAAGGGCGAGCTCACGGCGGACGAGCTGCGACTGCTGGAGCGAGTGTGTGGACTGCATACTCGCCTGCGTTTCGAAGGCCGCCCGGTTCAACTCAAGTACTTGCAGTTGCTGGGGTGCAACCTTGAGCAGATTGTCGTGGTGGACATCCGCGACGACAGCCTGGAACCACTGCGCAGCACCAGCTGGCGGGTGCTGGTGCATGTGCCGGATGACCCCGTGGCGCCCTGGCGCGCCTGCCAGAACCTGCGCCAGTTCGCCAATCAGCTCGGGCGCCAGTTGCGCACTGGCAGCTACCAGCGCTATTTCAGCCGCTTCGTGCGCCGACGCGATAGCCACGCATTCTTCAGCCAGGTCATCCAAGGCTATGCCGGGGTGTCGGAGCTGGCCAACATCGACCTGGGCGAGCACTCGCAATCTTGGCCGGGGCCACTGTTCGAGGGCCTGGCCCAGGCGCGTATCGCGCAGATCAAGGACGACGCCGCCATGATCGCGATGCCGGTAGCGATGCTCGACCGCGAGCTGCAGCGCCAGCACGATCAGCGGCTGGCCGCTGAAGGCTGGCCGCTGAAGGCTGGGCCTTGCTCAACCTGGCCGGGTTGTTCCTGCCGGGTATCGGCCTGACCTTGCTGGCGCTGAATGCCTGGCAGTTGCTGGGCGAGGTGTATCACGGTATCGAGGCCTGGCACGAAGGCGATACCAGTGATGCACTGAACCACCTGTTCAACGTGGCGGGTGACCTGGCGCAGGTCGCCGCTACTGCCGTGGGCGGCCAGGTACTGCTCAACGCCTGGCGCCGCGCCAGGCGGGTCGACGAACTGGTGGCGGCGACCCTGGAGGACGGCAGCACACGCCTGTGGAACCAAGACCTGAGTGCCTACCGCAGCGAAGCGCCGGCGGCTGCGGTGCGTGACGAACAGGGCGTACTGCGCCTGGGCGAGCTGGCCTGGGTCAGCATGGACGGCCATACCTATCCGGTCACCAAGGCCCCTGAAGGGGGATGGCGGCTGCGTACCCAGGCAGGCCTGGCGCCGCGCTTGCGACACAACGGCGCCGGGGCCTGGCGCCTATGGAGCGAGCAGCCGCAGGAGTGGGACGATGTGCAACGGATGTTTCGGCGCCTTGGCTACCCGTTCGACCAACTCGACGAACAGCAGGTGAGCCGCGTACTGCTTGGCCAGGGGCTGGATGCCACGCACCTGCGGGCGCTGCATGTGCATGGACTGGCAGCGGATGCGCAACTGTTCGACAACGTCGCCCGCTATCGCATCGACCAGCGTATTCGTGACCTGATGTGGGACCTGGGTGGAGGTGGCGAGGTGAACGACGGCGAGTTGCTGGAACATGCCCGCACCCTGCTGGGGCTGGACGCCACGGCGCCCGTGTCCATCGTGCAGGTGCGTGCCCAGCGTGCCGCGCTGTTCCAGCGCGTTTACGAGGCCGAGCAAGGCGAAGATGAAGCCTCGGTGGCGACGTTGCGCCGACAGTTCCCCTCGCTGCACAGCCGTGCGGCTCGTGAGTTGTTGCGCCAGGCCCGGGGTGACGAGCGCCAGCGCTTGCAACTGGAGGGACGCGTGTCATTGCGCCTGGCCCAGGCCGCCCGCCAGGTCACCCGCCGTATCCGCCTGAGCCGCGCCTGTGATGGCCTGTACCTGCACGCCCCGCAGGACGCCGACCTGGCTCGCGTGGCCATCGGCCTCAGCCCTGGCTTGTATGGCGCCCCGGCGACACTGGGGTGGCGCTTGTTCGAGGGTTCGACGCAAGGGCCGTTGCTGCACACCGCGGGCGTGCAGGGTGGGCCGGGTTGTTTCGACTTGGTGCATCAGAACGGCCAGTTCCTGTTGCTCGATGCTCAAGGGCTGCAAGTGAGCGGCCCGGGCGAGCTGTTCGAGACCCTGGCTGCGGCCTACGGCCCTGAGCAACGCCGGGCAATGCTGGGCCTGGAACCTTTTGGAGACGATTTGCGCGCACTACTGGGCGAGCGTGCCGCGAGCCAGGGCGAGGCGCTCGCCCAGTGGTTGCAGGAACCGCCAGCCATCGGCTGGTTCCGCCCGCCGCAGCGCCTGCTCGACGGTCGCCTAGGCTACCCCCTGAGCGGTCGCCGTGCCGGAAATGGCATGCCCCGGGCGATGCTGGCGCGTCTACGTGACCTCTACCCCTCATTCGACGACGCGCAGGTCGAGGCCTGGCTACAGGGCATACGCGACGCCGGACGCGAGTCGGGCGCCGAGCTGCAGCGTCTGGAAGGCGAATACCTGCGCCTGCACCGGCACTTGCTGGCCTGGTCCGAGGCGCCTGACACGCTGATGGAGCGCCTGGACCGGCGTGACTTCGCAGAGGCCTTGTGCAGCAGCTGGCAGCGACGTACCTCGCACCTGCACAACCAGATGAGAGAGCCGGTGGGCTATCGCTTGAGTGTCTGGGCAACGACCCTGCCCAGCCTGCCCGACCTTCCCGAGCAGGTCAGTTTTGCCCATGTTCGCGAACTGTCGCTGTTGAACATGGGCATCGAGCAGATTCCCGCAAGCTTCCTGCAACGCTTCACGGCGGTGGAGGTGCTCGAGTTGAGCCACAACCGCCTGACTCGGCTGCCTGCGGGGCTGGCCGAACTGCCTGCATTACGCGAACTCGACCTGTTCGCCAACGATATCGCGCTCGATGCCGACCAGGCCGAGCAGCTCAGTGGCTGCGTGGCGCTGGAATTCATCAACTTGTCGCTGAACCCGCTGCGCAGGACATTTGCGCTGGAACGCATGAGCAGTCTCTCCCGGATTCACCTGCGCGGTACGCAGATCGACCAGTTGCCCTCAGGCCTGCTTGGGCTGCAACGCCTGACCGTGGCCGATTTGCGCGGTAATCGCCTGCATGAACTACCCGAGGCGTTCTACCAGGCACCTGCGGACGTCAGCCGCAGGATCCTTCTGCAGGGAAACCCGTTTGCTCCCCGGACAGCCGCACGCTACAGCGGCTTCCGGGAATTGCATGGGCTACCCACGCCCGTCGAGGTCGAAGCCTCGCTCGCGCCCCGCGAGCGTTGGTTGGATGCAGCCGCCATCGACGCGCGTGCGCAATACGGGTCGTATTGGAACGGCCTGGAAGCCGAGGACGGCAGCGTCGACTTCTTCAACTTGCTTTCGCGGTTGCTGGAAACCTCCGACTACCAGAACCTTGCGCATCGACCGGGGTTGGCTACCCGCGTCTTTACCCTGATGCAGGCCATGTGCGAACACGCCGGCCTGCGTGAAGCAGTGTTCAGCGATGCCCAGGTCGCCCTGACGTGCCAGGACAGTGCGACCTTGCGCTTGAGCAACCTGGAGCTGCGTGCCCTGGTCTGGCGCGCCAGGGTGCAGGCTGGGGAGGGCGGCCAGGAAGCGGCCCTGCTGCACCTGGGGCGCCAGCTGTGGCGGCTGGACGAAGTCGACCGCATTGCCCTCGAGGACATCCAGGCCCGTCGTGAAGACGGCGCCGACCCTGACCAGATCGAGGTTGGCCTGGCCTACCGCCTGGCCCTGCGTGATGAGCTGGACTTGCCCGCGCAACCGCAGGACATGGCCTTCGCCGAGGTCGCCGGGCTCGACCAGGGGCGTATCGACCGGGCGCTTGCGCAGGTACGCACGGCGCAGACGCCCGAGCGTGTGGCGCTCTCGCTGGCCCAGCGCGATTTCTGGCAGGAGCATTTGCTCAACCAGCATGCCGAGCGTTTCGAAGCGCTGGACGCAGCGTTCTTCGAGCGCCAACAGGCGTTGATGGACGCGCCCGAGGCCCTGCCCGAGGGCGCTTACCTGGAGGCCATGAACCGTATCGGTGATGAACGACAAGCGGCCCGGCTCGCGTTGATGCGCACCTTGACCCGGCAGGCACTGGAGGGCACGCCTCAAGCATGAGGCGCACGGCGCGACGCGTGCTTTGGACTATCCTCAGGATCAGGCAGCGGCGTTTTCCGAAAGCGCTGTGGGCCTGGTCTGGAAATCGGAAGTTACCTTTGACTTGAGCGGCTTTCCGGCCCTGTGGTTTAGGCTCCCGGCTCGGATCTTTCTCCATGATTCGCAGTCATTGGTTTATCGAGAACACAAGGAGATGCACATGCTTGTCCGGTCATTGACCCTCGCCATCCTGTTCGCTGCCGCAGGCCCCGCGTTCGCTGCCGACAGCGACGCGCCTCTGGCCAAGGAGCTGGGCAAGGCACGGCCGTTGGTCGTAATCGCGCCCAGCAGCGCCGACCCCACCCTGCGTGGCCTGAACCAGGCCCTGGAGGACCCGGCCACCAAGGCCGGGTTCGCCGAACGCAGCCTGGTGCTGTACAGCGTGGCCAACATGATCGGCAAGCGCGAGGACAAGCACCTGGAACAGCAGACCACCATGGCGCTGATCCGCGAGCTCAAGCTGGGCGCCAGCAAGGGTACCAAGGTAATCCTGGTGGGCAAGGACGGCGAGCGGCACGTACTCAAGGACGACGACAGCGGCGAGAAGCTCGACCCCCAGGTCATCTTCAAGGCCGTTGACGCGCTGCCGGCCAGCGAGAAAACCGTGGCCGCCCCGGAGCCGGTGGCCGCCGCACCTGAAGCCGAACCCAAGGCCAAGGACACCAAACCGGCCAAACCTGCCAAGCCCGCGGCGCCGCCCAAACCGCTGGAAGACTGACCCATCCTCCCAGGCCGTGACGCCCCTCGGTCGCGGCCTGTATCTTCGTGTATCTGGTCGCCTCCCGGACCCACTTCCATACAAAACCCACCCCTGCGCGATACACCCACGACACACCACTGCGGCGAAATAGCCTCACTTCCCAACCACAGTGGAGCAGCACCATGACACATACACGCAAATCCCTGGGCCTGCTGGGCGTCGCGCTGATCGGCGGCATGGCCGTGGGCAACAGTGCCTTCGCGGTCGAACCCCTGTCCCAGGGCTACCAGCTGGCTTCGGCCAAGACCACCGGCGAAGGCAAATGCGGCGAAGGCAAGTGCGGTGCCGGCGAGAAAACCACCCAGGGCGAAGGCAAGTGCGGGGAGGGCAAGTGCGGTGCCAGTGAAAAGACCACCCAGGCCGAGGGCAAGTGTGGCGAGGGCAAGTGCGGCGATGCATCGTTCGCCAGCACCGACAGCAACCACGACGGCAAGGTATCGCGTGGGGAGTTCCTGGCCGTGGCCAAGGAGCGCGCCGCCGACTTCGACAAGATCGACAGCAACCACGATGGCTTCATCTCCGAGCAAGAGGCCCATGACTTCCTGGCCGCGACCTACAAGGCCAATGGCAAGCAGATGCCCGACGGGTTGTTCAGCCATCTGACCGGCAAGTCCTGACCTTTCCAGGCTGACTGCACGCGGGGCAAGTCTTCTCCCAACCAGCCGGTGGGGGCGGGCTTGCCCCGCGCGCGTTTGCCGTTTCCCGTGGAGACCTTCCCATGAAGCAACAACACCTGCTCACCGGCCTGGGCCTGCGGCGCGGCCTGTTGCCCGAATTGCTGGCCATGCACGAGGGCGCCGTGGATTTTCTCGAACTGGCGCCGGAAAACTGGATCAACGTCGGCGGCGCCTACGGCAAGGGCCTGGCCGAACTGGCCGAGCGCTTCGCTATCGCCTGCCATGGCTTGTCACTGTCGTTGGGCGCCAGCGCGCCGCTGGACCTGAACCTGCTCGACGCCACCCTTGGCTTGCTCGACCGTTACCAGGTGCGTCTGTACAGCGAGCACCTGAGCTATTGCAGCGACGATGGCCATCTCTACGACCTGATGCCGATTCCCTTCACCGACGAGGCGGTTCGCCATGTGGCCACGCGCATCCGTCAAGCCCAGGATCATCTGGGGCGGCGCATCGCGGTGGAGAACATCAGCTACTACGCCGCCCCGTACCAGGCCATGAGCGAATTGCAGTTCATCAATGCGGTGCTGGAGGAAGCCGATTGCGACCTGCTGCTGGACGTCAACAATGTGTTCGTCAATGCCTGCAACCACCGCTACGACGCCCAGGCATTCCTTGCCGGGCTGCCGGTGCAGCGAGTGGTGGGCATGCACGTGGCGGGTCACTATGACGAAGCGCCGGACCTTAAGGTCGACACCCACGGGGCGGCGGTGAAAGAGGACGTCTGGTCGCTGTTCGCCAGTGCCTGCCAGCGCTTCGGCGCCCAGCCCACGGTGCTGGAGCGCGACTTCAACTACCCACCGTTGGCCGAGCTGCTGCAGGAAACCGCACGTATTCGCGCGCTGCAGCAGGCGGCCGGGAGCCTTGTCCATGGCTGATACCTTGCGCGAACAACAATTCACCCTGGCACGTCACCTGCGCGACCCGGCGGCCAACCCGCCACCACCGGGCATCGAGGCACGGCGTCTGAAGGTTTACCGCGAACTGTTCTATGGCGCCATCGAAGGCCAGCTCGCCGGCGGCTTCCCGGTGCTGCGCCAGTGTCTGGGCGAGGCTCGCTGGCATGCGCGGGTGCGTGATTTCTACGCCAACTACCGCAGCCATACGCCGCTGTTCAGCGAAATCGGCGAGACCTTCGTCGACTACCTGCAAGGCATCGAGCCGGATGCACCCTGGCAGCTGGAGCTCGCGCACTACGAGTGGGTCGAGGCGCAGTTGTACCTGAGCGATGCCCAGGAGCCGCCACACGACCCGCACGGTGACCTGCTGGCGGGCGAGCCGTTGCTGTCGAGCGTGGCGCGGGTGTTGGCCTACCAGTGGCCGGTAGAGCGTATCGGTCCGGGTCATCTGCCCGAGCAGTTGCCCGAGGCGCCGACGCTGTTGCTGGTCTATCGCGATGCAGGCTTCAAGGTGCGGTTCGCGCGCCTGGCCCCCTTGGCCTACCAACTGCT
>NZ_JAVAYC010000040.1:0-33337 GCF_042709235.1 Pseudomonas sp. LS_2
CAAAGCACGCTCATCAGCTACCTCACCGAAAGCAGCCACAACACCCTGCTGCATGGCCGGGTCAACGTGCAGCAACTGATCCTCAGGGACCCGACCGATCCAAGCCGGGACAAGTCCGCCTCTTCGACCTTCTTCTATTCCAGGGTCCAGGACGACGCTGGCCAACCCCTGCTGCAGACTCGCGAAACCTTCAAGGGCCATGACCTGGCCGAGCGCGTGGTCACGCGGGCAAGTTCCATCCTCAGCGGCCAGTTACTGCGCGATCAGGACCCGAACCTGGT
Source organism: Pseudomonas sp. LS_2 (assembly GCF_042709235.1). Lineage (NCBI taxonomy): Bacteria > Pseudomonadati > Pseudomonadota > Gammaproteobacteria > Pseudomonadales > Pseudomonadaceae > Pseudomonas > Pseudomonas sp. LS_2. Next base: position 282 of record NZ_JAVAYC010000040.1, read on the forward strand.
CGAGGTCCATTATCGCTACGATGCTCTGCAACGGCTGCTCAGCGAGACCGTGGCCCCCGGTACCGCGTTCGAATCAACCCGCCGCTACGCTTACACCCTGGGCCGTGAGACCAGCGAAACGGTGACCAACGTCAACGGCGTGACCACCCGCACCTGGTTCGATGGTTACAACCGGCCGCTCTGGCAGGAACGCGAAACCCTCGACGAGAAGACCGGCCAACGCGCCTGGCACAAGGTCGAGGCCACACGCTACGACGATGTCGGCCGGGTGGCCGAGCAGACCACCTACGACTACCTGGATGAGCAAACGCTTAGCCTGACCACCACCTTCGGCTATGACGGCTGGGGTGAGCGCACCACTGCCCTGCAACCCGATGGCGTGGTGGTCTGCCACCAGCGATCGCCGTTCGGCGAGGAAGGCTACATCGTGGAGAATTGGCAGGAGCGCGCCGACGAACCTCGACCCCGTCAGCGACGCCAGTTCACCCGCAGCGAATTCAACCGCTTCGACAAGCCGCTGCGCGACGAACGCCTGGCCAGCGACGGGCAATTGGTGGGCAGCACGGCCTACGCCTACGACGGTTACGGTCGCAGCATCCGCCTGGTCCAGCAACTGCGCGATCCACTGGGCCTGCACAACGCACCGATCGAACAGATCACCCGCTTCGCCTACGACGCCTGGGGTCGCATGGTCAGCACTCAGCGCCCGGACGGCACTACCTTGGTGCGGCGTTTCGCCAGCCACAGCAGTAACGAACTGACCACGGAACTGGAACTGGTGCCCGAAGGCAGCCAGACCGGCAGCCTGATCTGCAAGCGCGGTTTCGACGGCCTGGAACGGCTCACCAGCCTGACGGTAGGCAACCGTACCGAAACCTACCGCTACCAGGGCCAGAGGGTACTGGTACATGAACGGGACAAGGCGTCGGGACGCACCCTGAGCTATGCCTACATCCCTGAACTGACCAGCGAGCCGGAGACCATCACCGTCAAGGGCGCCCTCGCCGCGGACGGCCAGGCCACCTTTGCCTATGCCCGCCACGATGCCTCGATTACCTCGACGCAGAACGGCACCGGCAAGCGCGACTACGCGTACACCGACCAGGGCTACCTGGCCAGGGAAAGCTGGACCGGGGTGCAACCGGGGCAAGACTTCGCCATCGACCACCTGGCCTCGTTGCAAGGCCGCCCGATGGAGCGCAACAGCAGCGACGGCTTGATCACGGCACATACCTATGACAGTGAAGGGCGCCTGCACACGACCACCCAGGGTGCCCTGAGTGCCCGCTTCAGCTATGACGCCGACGGGCGCCTGTGGCAGACCGTCACCCAGGACAGCGCCAGCCAGCGCCAGGCCACCTGCACCGTCGAGTACGACAGCCTGGGCCGCGAAACCGCGCGTACCACCGAGCTGGACAACGGCAGTAGTAGCGGCACGCAGCTGACATGGCGCGACGATGACTTGCTGCACAGCCGACGCACGTTGCGCGATGGCCAAGTGCACCTGCTCGAGACCTTCAGCTACGATGCGCTGAACAGGCTTACGCGTGCGGACTACGAGGCCGACGACCCGCAGAGCCTGCCGCGCAACCGCGCTGGGCGCGGTATCACCAGCCAGGTGCTGCGCTTCGACGAGCTCGACAACCTGACCCGCTGCCAGACCCGCTTCGGCGATGGCACCGTGGATGACGCCCGCTTCAGCTACGGCGCTGCCAGCAAGGCCGATGTCCACGACCAGTTCCAACTGCGCGAAGCCACCCACACCCTGCAACCCGACTACCCCGCCACCCAGGCGTTCAGCTATGACGCCGACGGCAACCAGCTCAACGACGAGTGGGGGCGCCAGCTGCACTATGACGTGATGGGGCGCCTGGAACAGGTGGTCGGCCAGCAAGGCGGCGAACCCTTGGTGCGTTATCGCTACGATGGCCACGACCACCTGACGGGCGTGCACTGGCAAGGCCAGAGCCACGAACAATTGCGGCGCTACGAGGGTTATCGCCTGAGCGCGGTGCGCCAGGGCGACCAGCTCACCCAGTTGCTGCATGGCAGCGACCAGCCGCTTGGCCAGCAACGCCATGGCCAAGCGAGCGATGCCCTCCTGTTGTTGACCGACAGCGCAGGGTCGGTGACTGACGAGTATGGCCCCGAGGGTGTTCAGCAGGCTCACTACAGCCTCTATGGCGAACGCGGCGACGATGACGCACTGCGCAGCCTGCTGGGGTTCAACGGCGAGGTGCGCGAACAGCAGCTGGACTGGTATCTGCTGGGGCGTGGCTATCGGGCCTACAACCCCGGGCTGATGCGCTTCCACAGCCCGGACTCGCTGCCCCCCGAAGTAACCGGCATCAATCCCTACCTGTACGCCTTGGGCAACCCCGTCAACTGGCGCGACCCCACCGGCCACCGGGCATCGCCGACGCCGAGCCGTGATCCGAAACCGCCCTATATCGACCCCGTGGAAGAGCCCAAGCAACTCAGCGGCTTCATGACGTTCCTGCCGTTCATCATTGGCACCGTCGGCATGATTCTGGGGGGCGTCGTGGCATTCCTCGCTCCGCCGATCTTGGCGGTGGGCGTTGGCGTGCTGGCCGCAGCGGCAGGCGCTGGAGTGGTGGCAGCGGTGGCGCCAGCGATCGAAGACCCGAGTACCCGTTTCATCGTCGAACAATTGGGCTGGGGCCTGATTGGCTTTGGCACCTCGGCCGCGCTCGGGGGAATGTACGCCAGGTTCCAGGGTAAAGTGCCCTGGACCCAGTCACCGCGGACGTTTGCAAAGGCAGCGACGACGGCGACGGCGACGGCGACGACAGCTACGCAAACATCGCCTGAGCTAAGCCGAAGGTTCTCGAATCAGGGTCTGGTGCCGGGTCGGTTCAAGCCTCGTGCTGCTGCTCCTGCTGCTCCTGATGCAGATGTCCCTGCTGCTCCGCCGCCACCACCTCCTTCTCCTGTTGCTACGCCTCCTTCTCCTGTTGCTACGACTGCAACTCCTGGAAGTGCTATTCAGCCCAGCCAAGGACAACAAATGGGTGCAGGAGTATCTTTAAGTCAGCTTCAAAATGTCAGGCTTCAGCGCATCAATATGCGAGACAGAGCACCTATTGCGGGCACGAGTTCGGCAGGAGCACAGCTATTCGGCAGCCAGCAGGGCACACCTACGGGCGAGGTGAGACAACTCGTATTGCAATGACCGGTCTACGACGCGGCGGCCGACCTTCGGAACAAGCCTGGGCTGAACGGCAGCATCGCTGCTCGTACGGTCCTGGGCTACCCAGGGCTCGCTAGACCGATACCCTACTTCGGGCCCCAATCCTTGGGGCCCGTTCTTTCGCCACGCCTCCATGGTGATTTTTCCCCTTCACGCATAGACGTTCCCTACAGCTCCTGCGCCCAGAACCCCCTAACGTGCCGCCCCGTGAGCTTGCTCTCGGCAACAGCTCCCCAAGACAGACAACCACCGCGCTTAGCCTGACAGCGATTCAAGCACTCGCATCCGTTCGCCTAGAAAAAAGGACCTTAGCCATGTCCCTGCCATTGATGCGCAGGCCTAGATCGTTGCGCCTGCATCCATCCACTTGCCTGCTGCTGGGCTCCGGCAGCCTGATGTTGAGCAGCATGCTTCCGGCACTCGCCGACACCGAGGATCGGGCCTTCGATGCCAGTTTCATGCACCAGGCGCCCGGCCAGTCCAGCGATGCCGGTGCCCTCGCCCTGCAATGGCTGGCTGCCGACACCCCCTTGGCACCCGGACGCTACCGGGTGGAAATCTGGGTGAACCTGGCGTTCCTCGTCGAGGAGCACGTGCAGTTGCAAGCGAGCGAAGACCGCCGCACCCTGCTGCCGTGCATCACCCCCGACCTGCTGCGCCGCGCCGGCCTGCGCGAGCGCAGCCTGGAGCAGCCGCTGCCGGATGACGAGCATTGCGTGAACCTGGCCAACACCGCGCCCGGCGCCACCGCCACGTTCGACAGCCGCCGCCTGCGCCTGGACCTGTCGATCCCCCAGGCATTCATCAGCCGCGAAAAGGCCGGCACGGTCACGCCGGAGCAGTGGGACTACGGCATCAACGCGGCGTTCATCAACTACCAGGCCTCAGCGCAGCTACGCAGCCACACCCAGGGCCGCAGCCAGACCAGCGAAGACCTCTACCTCAACAGCGGGCTCAACCTCGGCCCCTGGCGCCTGCGTAGCAGCCAGGCACTGCGCGGCGACGAACAGGGCCGCCGCCAGTGGAGCCACACCAACACCTATGCCCAGCGCGACCTGCCGGGCAGCTTCGGCAACCTCACCCTTGGCGAAACCTTCAGCAACAGCGAAGTGTTCCGCGGACAACCGTTCAAAGGGGTGCAACTGGCCTCCGACATGGGCATGCTGCCCGACGTGATGCAGAGCTATGCACCGGTGATCCGCGGCGTGGCCCAGACACGCGCCAAGCTGGAGGTATTGCGCAACGGCTACCCCATCTACAGCACCTATGTCGCACCGGGCCCCTACGAAATCGACGACCTGGCGGTTGGCGGCGGCAGTGGCGAGCTGGAAATCGTCCTGACCGAGGCCGATGGCCAGGTGCGCCGCTTCATCCAACCCTACTCCAGCCTCGGCAACCTTCTGCGCGAGAACATCTGGCGCTACAGCGCCACCCTGGGGCGCTACAACGCCGCCGACGACCTGGACTCGCCCCTGTTCTGGCAAGCCACCCTGGCCCGAGGGGGCGCCTGGAACACCACCTGGTATGGCGGTGCCCAGGGCGGTGACTACTACCGCGCCGCCACCCTGGGTGCGGCGCGCGATCTGGGCGAGATCGGCGCCTTGTCGCTCGACGTGAGCCGCGCCGAAACCGACCTTGGCGACACCCTGGGCAATGTCCACGGACACAGTCTCACCCTGCGCTACGGCAAGGCATTCGAAACCGGTACCAACCTGCGCTTCGCCGGCTATCGCTACTCCACCGAGGGCTACCGCGACTACGACGAAGCCGTGCGCGAACGCAATGCCGACAGCCGCTACCGAGGCAACCGTCGCAGCCGCGTGGAGGCCTCGGCCCACCAACGGCTGGGGTTGCGCAGCTCGCTGAGTTTCACCCTGACCCAGGACGACTACTGGAACACCAACCTGCAGTTGCGTCAGTACCAGCTGCAACTGAGCACCACCTTGCACAACGTCAGCTACAACCTGTTCGCCTCCCAGGCTCTGAACACTCTGGGCAACAATGACCGTATGTTCGGCCTGAGCGTGTCGATGCCACTGGCCTTCGGTCGCGCCTCCAGTGCCAGCCTCGACCTGAACTGGCGCAATCATCAGGCCAGCCAGCGTGCCAGCATCGCCGGCAGTGGCCTGGATCATCGTCTCAACTATGTCGCCTCGACCAGTCGCGACGAGGGTCACAGCCAGACCTCGGCCCTTTCGGTCGGCTACCAGGGCGCGCAGGCGGCGCTTGGCGTCGGCTACACGCAAAGCGACGACTTCCGTTCCTTCTCGGTCAATGCCAGCGGCGGCCTGCTGCTGCACGGCAACGGCTTCACCGCAGGCCGCTACCTGGGCGAAACCAACGCGCTGGTGCGGGTACCCGGCGTCGATGGCGTCGGGGTGAAAAGCACCCCCGCAAGCCGCACCGACAGCAGCGGTCACCTGCTCGTGCCTTATCTGCGCGCTTATCGCAACAATTGGCTGGAGCTCGACACCGACGACTTGGGGCCGCAAATCCAGATCGACAACGGCACCACCCGCCTGATCCCACGGCGCGGCGCCATCGTGCTGGCCGAGTTCCAGGCGCGCAAGGTGTCCCGCCTGATCCTCACCCTGCAGCAGGCCAACGGCCTGCCACTGCCCTTCGGTACCCAAGTGAGCGACGCCGACGGCGAGTCGCTGGGCGTGATCGGCCAGGCCGGCCAGGCATTGCTGGCCGTCGAGGACAAGGCCCAGGAACTGCACCTGCGCTGGGGCGAGAATGCCGACCAGCAATGCCAATTGCAGATCGAGCCCAAGCAAATGGAACAGCAGCAGGGCTACCACGTAGAAACCCTCACGTGCCCTGCTGCATGACCCCGCCAGCCCACTCCAGACCACGGACCCTGACCATGAGCGCTCCCCGCTTGCAACGCACCACTCTCGCCCTGTGGCTGATCGGCTTCTTTGCCAACGCCAGCGCGCAGGATATCGACTGCCATTGGGAAGGTGGCCTTCCGACCGGACAGTTGCACTACAACATACAACTGGGCATGAGCTGGGTACCTCGCGATGCACCGATCGGCACTGTCATTGCTTCGTTCACCAACTTGCGTACCCAGAACGACGGTTCGTTCGCCTTGCTTTGCCCCGTTCCGGTGGCGGGCATGCGTGCCGACGTCAACATACCGAATACCGCGAGAATCTTCCCCGGCTCGCTGCCACCGATCAACGGCATGGACCTCACGGGGCGAGTGCTGGAAACCAGCGTACCGGGCGTCGGTTTGCACGTGTATCTGGGCCTGCCCTATAACGGCGCATTCGACAACACTTGGGTGCCCACCACCTGGCGCTCGGTACCCTATCTCGGCTCGATCACCCGTCCAGCGCCACTGGCCGCCCGCATGACGTACCTGCAAGCCGACTACACCCTGATCAAAATCGGCGACATTCCGGCTGGGCCGAACGATTTCGCTGGCCAGGAGCTGTTCACTGGTCACTTCAACGCCGTCGGCAGCGTGCTGAGGGCCAATCTGTTTGGCTCGGTGCGGCAGGCGCAATGCAGCCTGCAGGCAAATGCGGTCAGCGCCGACCCTGTGGACCTCGGCAAACACGAGGCCAGCAGCTTCACGCACGAGGGGACGGTCACGGCCTCGGTGCCCTTCCACATCAACCTGAATAACTGCGAAGACGATCCCGCGGGTGGCACGGCACGGGTTCACGTGGAGCTGGAAGTAGCCAAGGGTGCGACGGTGATCGACGCCGACCGGGGGCTGTTCAGCCTCTCGCCCGAAGCAGGTTCTGCGCAGGGGCTGGGCATCCAGGTCCTACATGCCGATGGCGTGACGCCCGCGGCGTTGCACCAGGCACTGGACGTCACCCCTATTTCACCCGGCGACATGCGCATCGACTTCAATGCGCGTTACTACCAGACCGCGCAGACGGTTCAGCCCGGCGTGGCCAAAAGCGCCCTTAATTTCACCCTCTATTACAAGTAGCCAGGAACAGTCATCTGCGTAGCGGGCTCAACCGGCCCGTTGCGAGAGGGAGGCGTAAAAAGAAATGATGGAAATGCAAAAACGAAAAAAGGGCACAAGGCCCTTTTTTCGTTTCTGTGTTTGGAGCGGGAAACGAGACTCGAACTCGCGACCCCGACCTTGGCAAGGTCGTGCTCTACCAACTGAGCTATTCCCGCATTGTGAAGCGTTACCACTTTCGGCGTGAAGCGCCTTGAAGACCTTCACCACCACTGCACCGCATAGACGCCACAGTATTGAAACTGGAGCGGGAAACGAGACTCGAACTCGCGACCCCGACCTTGGCAAGGTCGTGCTCTACCAACTGAGCTATTCCCGCAAATGGCGTCCCCTAGGGGACTCGAACCCCTGTTACCGCCGTGAAAGGGCGGTGTCCTAGGCCACTAGACGAAGGGGACACACGACACTGTCAGCCTAGCGCTTTCAATGTACCAGCACATGAACCTCACGGTTCAGCCTGGATTTTCTTTTCCTGCCCCGCCTGAGCGTTGCCGGAGAAACTGGAGCGGGAAACGAGACTCGAACTCGCGACCCCGACCTTGGCAAGGTCGTGCTCTACCAACTGAGCTATTCCCGCATTGGCGTCCCCTAGGGGACTCGAACCCCTGTTACCGCCGTGAAAGGGCGGTGTCCTAGGCCACTAGACGAAGGGGACACGCTACATCTTTTCACTCCCTGCAACGCTCTGCGCTGTGCTTTACGCTGCAAGTGGCGCGCATTCTAGGGACGGCTCGAATAGCCGTCAACCCTTTTGTGGAAATATATTTAAATCAATGACTTCCATATCACCAACGATGGCTTTTCAGGTGCGCCTAGGGATTGGCGTTGATTTTCTGACGCGCCTCGCATCAAAATGCCAGCACTGTAGATTCGCCCGGGTAAGCCGACATAGACAATGTGCCGGGCGCACCTGCGTATTGTCCGCCAGGCTGCACTGTTCGGCCCCAGGCGAACTTACTACACTTCAGCTGTAAAACTTCCTTCAGAGGCGTTAACGGTGACCCCACTTCTGATCACCCTGCTTATCGTGGCGGGTATCGCGTTGCTGATCGTGATCGGCTACCTCAACAATGTCGTGGAGAACGCCAAGCTCGACCGCGCGCGCCTTAAAGTAGAACTCGCCGAACGCCTGCGCCGCTGTGGTGAGGTCACCGAGACCTTCCCCGGCCAGTTGATGACCCCTGCCCTCAAGCTGTTGCTGACCCGCCTGGAGTTGAACCTGAACCAGCGCCAGCTGGCGCTGGACAAGCACAACGTGCAGTTCAAGAACCGTATCGCCGAACTCGAGGGTCTGATCGCCCAGGGCGACAAGATTCCGGTGAACAACCCGCCGAGCCCGATCCAGACCGAGGTCAAGGCCAAGGACGTGCGTTTCTTGCTCGAGTCGCTGCACAACCAGATCGTGCGCGCCACCCAGGAAAACTTCCTGCAAGCCAACGAAGGCAAGTATTGGGTTCGGGAGATTCGCCATATCCTGGTGCTGCTGCACATCGAGTTCTTCAACAATCTCGGCCAACAGGCCTTGCAGCAGAACCAGCCCGGCCAGGCGCGCCTGGCCTTCGAGCGTGGCGTGCAGTACCTGCGCAAGCAGCCCGAGCCCAAGCAGTACGAAGAACAGCTCACTTATCTCGAGAAGCTGCTGGCCCGGGCCAACGCCCAGGTGCTAGACCAGATGGAGCCGGCCGAGGACGACCAGAACGCCTTGACCGAAGGGCTCAAGACCGACGAGGACGAGACCTGGAAGAAGCGGGTTATCTACGACTGATCCGCGCGGTCTCTTCGCGGGTAAACCCGCTCCCACAGGTACTGCGCTGCTCTTGAGAGCGCCACTGTATCTGTGGGAGCGGGTTTACCCGCGAAAGGGCCAGTACATTCACCCCACCTTCAACAGTCGGTCAACGCCAGGAAGATCGCCGCCAACCGCTCGATACCCACCTGATCCGCCTCACTGAAACGCGCAAGCTTCGGGCTGTCGAGGTCCAGCACGCCAATCAACCTGCCCTCCTTCACCAGCGGAATCACCAGCTCGCTGTTCGATGCGCTGTCACAGGCGATATGCCCTGGGAAGGCATGCACATCTTCCACCCGCTGGGTTTGCCGGCTGGCCGCCGCAGCGCCGCACACACCCTTGCCGAACGGAATGCGCACACAGGCCACCTGGCCCTGGAACGGGCCGAGCACCAATTGCTCATCGCGGTTCAGGTAGAAGCCAGCCCAGTTCAGGTCCTCCACCTGGTTATACAGAAACGCCGAGAACTGCGCGGCGTTGGCAATGAAGTCACGTTCGTCGGCAAACAGCGCCTGTACTTGCGCGGCCAGCAGGTCGTAGCCATCGAGGCCGCGGCCACTGGCGTTGAGGTCGATCATCGGTTTTGCTCCAGCAATTGCAGCCCGACCCAATAGCGGGCGAACTGGTAGGCACAACGGCCATTTCGGTTGCCGCGGCCGGTGGCCCAGCGTACGGCGAGAATATCGAGCGCTTCGTCACGCTGCCAGCTCAGCCCGGCGGCGCCTGCCAGCTGGCCGATCCAGTGCTCGACCACATTGAGGAAATGCTCCTGGGTGAAGGGGTAGAACGACAGCCACAGACCGAAGCGGTCGGACAAGGCGATCTTGTCCTCCACCGCCTCGCTGGGGTGCAGCTCGCCGTCGACCCGCTTCCAGTTTTCGTTGTCGCTTTCTTTTTCCGGCACCAGGTGGCGGCGGTTCGAGGTGGCGTACAGCAGCACATTGTCGGGCGCCTGTTCGAGCGAGCCGTCAAGCACACTCTTGAGCACCCGGTAATCGCCCTCCCCGGCTTCGAACGACAGGTCGTCGCAGAACAGGATGAAGCGCTGCGCCTGTTTTTGCAGCTGCTCGACCACCCGCGGCAGGTCGGCCAGGTGGTCGCGCTCGATCTCGATCAAGCGCAGGCCGGCGTCGGCATGCTCGGCCAGCAGCGCGCGCACCAGCGATGACTTGCCGGTGCCGCGCGAACCCCAGAGCAAGGCGTGGTTGGCCGGCAGGCCGTTGATGAACTGATGGGTGTTGCGGCCCAACTGGTCGCGCTGCTGGTCGACGCCGATCAGGTCGGACAGGCGGATGTCCAGGCTGACCTGGAGCGGCATCAGGTAGCCGCTGCGGCCATCGCGCTGCCAGCGCGCGGCCAGGGTGGTGCTCCAGTCGATATCCTGACGCGGGGCGGGCAACAGGGGTTCGAGGCGCGCAAGGACAGACTCGGCACGTTCGAGAAAGGCGGTAAGGCGGGGGTCCATGGTGGCTCCTACGAATTTCAGCTTTTCGAGACTGCGTTGCGTTCTTCGCGGGCTTGCCCGCGAAGAACGCAACGCGGCCCTGGATTTGAGATCAACTGAAATGAACAGACAGACCCGCCAGCAGCCGAGGCTGATCGGCTATGCTTGCGCAGCGCAAAGAGCGTTGAACCGGCTCGGGAAACATGGATATCAAGTTCACCAATCGTCTGTCATACAAGCAAGCCCGATTGACAGTCCTGGTCGGCTTCATCCTGGGAACCTTGCTCAGTCTCATCCAGATCGGCATCGATTATGCCAGCGAAGACGCTTCCATCAACCGCGAAGTGCAAGCGCTGCTGAAAATCAGCCACGACCCGGCCTCACGCATCGCCTACAACATCGACGCGGAACTGGCCAAGGAGCTCACCGGCGGCCTGTTGCAGTCGCCTGCCGTGATCCGCGCGCGACTGATCGACAACAACGATACCGTTCTGGCCGACGTCCAGCGCCCGCGCGAAGAAGACCGCTACCGAACCCTCAGCGACTTCCTGTTCGGCGAGCAACGCCATTTCCGTGACCGTCTGTTCCTGGCGAACATGCCCGACGAATACCTCGGCACCCTGTACCTGGAGGTCGACACCTACGCCTTCGGCAGCCGCTTCCTCGACCGCGCAGGCGTCACCCTGCTCAACGGCTTCGCCCGCAGCCTGGTACTCACCGGCATTCTCCTGGCGCTGTTCTACATGATGCTGACCAAGCCGCTGGTCACGGTGATCGGCGCCCTCAGCAGCAGCGACGCACGCCAGCCTGGGCGCACGCGCCTGGAGTACCCCCACGGCCATGAACACGACGAGATCGGCGTACTGGTCAAGGTGGCCAACCAACAGTTCGTCAGCATGGCCACCGAGATCCAGCAGCGGCGCAGCGCCGAAGACCGCCTGACGCAATACCTCAACGAACTGGAAGACGTCGTCTCGGCACGCACCGACGAACTGAAGGCCAGCAACACTCGCCTGAGCCAGTCCAACCAGGAACTGGAAGAAGCCCGCCGCCGCGCCCTGGACATGGCCCAGGCACGCGCCGCGTTCCTGGCCAACATGAGCCACGAGATCCGCACCCCGCTCAACGGCATGCTCGGCATGCTCGCCCTGGCCCTGGACAGCGGCCTGACCGCCGAGCAGCGCCAGCAGCTGTCGATCGCCCATGACTCGGGCAAGGTACTGGTGGAGCTGCTCAACGATATCCTCGACCTCTCCAAGTTCGACGCCGGCCAACTGGAGCTCGAGCGCATTCCCTTCGACATGGGCGCGATGGTCGAAGACACCGCCAACCTGCTGTCGCAAAATGCCGCGACCAACGTCGAGCTCACCTGCCTGGTCACACCGAATTTCCCCACCATGGTGCTGGGCGACCCCACCCGGGTGCGGCAGATCGTCAGCAACCTGCTGTCCAATGCCCTGAAGTTCACCCGCTTCGGCCGCGTCGACGTGCGTCTTTCAACCATTGTCGGCGGGGTGCGGCTGGAGGTCTGCGACACCGGCATCGGCATTCCCGAAGAGGCCCAGGCACGGATCTTCCAGCCCTTCACCCAGGCCGGCGCCGGCATCACCCGCCAGTACGGCGGCACCGGGCTGGGCCTGACGCTGACGCGCAACCTGTGCAAGGCCATGCAGGGTCACCTGCACATTCACTCCCAGAGCGGCTTCGGCAGCCGCTTCAGCGCCGACCTGCCCCTGCCCAGCCACAGCGAAGCGCTGCCCCCTGCGCGGCTGCAAGGGCATGTGGTGGTGCTGAGCAATGCCAGCAGCGGCCTGGCGGAGCTGCTCGAAGGCCTGCTACCGGCCTGGGGGCTGGAGCATGAGCGCCGCGACAGCGCCGATGGGCTCGAAGACGCGCCCCTGGACCTGCTCATCACCGACGATGTGGAGCACCTGCTCGACCTGCGTCCTGGTATCAAGGCGCCGATCCTACTGGTGACCGCCTACGGCAATTTCCTGCCCGGCCAGGAAGCCGCGCGCCTGGCGCCGCTGCACCAGTTGGCCCGCCCGCTGGCGCGCAACGCGTTGTACCAGATCCTGCGGCGCACCCTGCAAGGCGAGCCCAGCGCGCCACTGGCCCCTGAGGCCGGCACGCACCTTGAGCGCCGGGCACGGATCCTGCTGGTCGAGGACAACCCGGTGAACCAGTTGGTGGCCAAGGGCATGCTCGGCAAGCTCGGCTGCCAGGTGCAGGTCGCGGCCCATGGCGGGGAAGCCCTGGAAAAGCTCGAGCACGAAGGCTTCGACATGGTGCTGATGGACTGCAACATGCCGGTGATGGACGGCTACGAGGCCAGCCGGCGCATTCGCCAGAGCGGGCGCTGGCCGGACTTGCCGATCGTTGCGCTGACCGCCAACGCCATGCCCGAGGAACGCGACCGCTGCCGCGCCGCAGGCATGGACGACTACCTGGCCAAGCCGTTCCGCCGCGAGGAACTGCTGGCGCTGATCGACCAGTGGGTTCCGGTCAGCGGCTGAGCAGTGCCTCGACCGAGGCCTTGATCGCCTCAGGCTTGGTGGTGGGGGCATAGCGGGTGACCTTGCCGCTGGCCGGGTCGATCAGGAACTTGGTGAAATTCCACTTGATTTTCTGCGTACCCAAAAGCCCAGGCGCGCGTTGCTTCAGTTCGACGAACAATGGGTGGGCGCCCGGGCCATTGACCTCGACCTTGCGAAACAGCGGGAAGCTCACGCCGAAGTTCAGCTCGCAGAACTGCGCGATCTCCTTGGCATCGCCCGGCTCCTGCTTGCCGAACTGGTTGCAGGGGAAGCCCAGCACCACCAGGCCCTGGTCGCGGTACTGCTGCCACAGCTGCTCCAGGCCCTTGTACTGCGGGGTGAAGCCGCACTGGCTGGCGGTATTGACCACCAGCAGTGCCTTGCCGGCGAAGTCGCCGAGGGTTTTCTGCTCGCCGTTCAGGGTCACGCAGGGCAGGCCCAGCAATGCGTCTTGCATGTCGATGCTCCGTTCAGTCACGCGGTTTGAGGTCGATGCATACCGAGTTGATGCAGTAGCGCAGGCCGGTCGGTGGCGGGCCGTCGGGGAACACATGGCCCAGATGCGCATCGCACCGGGCACAGGTGACTTCGGTGCGGATCATGCCATGGGAGGTGTCGCGGATCTCGATCATCGCGCTTTCCTCGATCGGCGCGTAGAAGCTCGGCCAGCCGCAGCCGGAATCGAACTTGGTCTGCGCATCGAACAACGGCAGGTCGCAGCAGATGCAGTGGTAGATACCATCGCGCCGCTCGCTGTTGTACTTGCCACTGAACGGCCGCTCGGTGCCTTTCAGACGGCACACCTGGTATTGCGCCGGGTCGAGCACGGCGCGCCATTCTTCCAGGGTTTTCTCGATCTTGTGCATGGGGTGGACCTCGGCAGGCTGAATTTCACCCTGTGCTGGCTTTTCCGCAGCGCGGGTGGCACGTATATTAGTTGGCTTGCGTGCAGACGCTCAGTCTGGCACCCGCGCGCCGTCCTTTTCAAACCTTTTGACGGCCGCGCCCCGCGACTTATCCAATCGGGATCACATCATGCAGTTCAGCAAATCGAACAAGCTCGCCAATGTCTGCTATGACATTCGCGGCCCGGTGCTCAAGCACGCCAAACGCCTGGAAGAGGAAGGCCAACGCATCCTCAAGCTGAACATCGGCAACCCGGCGCCCTTTGGCTTCGAGGCGCCGGACGAAATCCTCCAGGACGTGATCCGCAACCTGCCCACTGCCCAGGGCTACAGCGACTCCAAGGGTCTGTTCAGCGCGCGCAAGGCAGTCATGCAGTACTGCCAGCAGAAGCAGATCGACGGCGTCGGCATCGAGGACATCTACCTGGGCAACGGTGTGTCCGAGCTGATCGTGATGTCGATGCAGGCGCTGCTCAACAACGGTGACGAAGTGCTGATCCCGGCACCGGACTACCCGCTGTGGACTGCCGCCGTAAGCCTGGCCGGCGGCAAGCCGGTGCACTACCTGTGCGACGAGCAGGCCGACTGGTTCCCGGACCTGGACGACATCAAGGCCAAGATCACTCCGAACACCAAGGCGCTGGTGATCATCAACCCGAACAACCCGACCGGCGCCGTGTACTCCAAGGAGCTGCTGCTGGGCATGCTGGAGCTGGCGCGCCAGCACAACCTGGTGGTGTTCTCCGACGAGATCTACGACAAGATCCTCTACGACGAAGCCGTGCACATCAGCACCGCCTCCCTCGCCCCCGACGTGCTGTGCCTGACCTTCAACGGCCTGTCCAAGTCGTACCGGGTGGCGGGTTTCCGCTCCGGCTGGCTGATCATCTCCGGGCCCAAGCAGCACGCCCAGAGCTACATCGAAGGTATCGACATGCTGGCCAACATGCGCCTGTGTGCCAACGTGCCGTCGCAGCATGCCATCCAGACCGCACTGGGCGGCTACCAGAGCATCAACGACCTGGTGCTGCCCAATGGCCGCCTGCTGGAACAGCGCAACCGCACCTATGAGCTGCTCAACGCCATTCCCGGCGTAAGCTGCGTCAAGCCTATGGGCGCGCTGTACGCTTTCCCGCGGATCGACCCAAAGGTGTGCCCGATCTTCAATGACGAGAAGTTCGTGCTCGACCTGCTGCTGTCGGAGAAGCTGCTGGTCGTCCAGGGCACCGCATTCAACTGGCCATGGCCCGACCATTTCCGCGTGGTCACCCTGCCGCGGGTCGACGACCTGGAACAGGCCATCGGCCGCATCGGCAACTTCCTGCGCACCTACCAGCAATAACGGCCATCTGCCATTTGCGGGCAATTCCATTTGCCCGCAAATGGGCTGGATCAATTCTTACATCCTGCAACGCTCTATCCCCAGCTCTCCCGCCACCCTCTGCCATACTCCCCGGTACACAGTTTGAAATAGTCGACCGGTTGAATCGTCGTGCCCGCCCCCTTATATACCCCCGCAGAACGCTAGATTTTCGTCCGTCAGGAGAACGTAACAACCATGATGCGCATTCTGTTGTTTGTGGCCACCAACCTTGCGGTGGTGCTGGTTGCAAGCATTACCCTCAGCCTGTTCGGTTTCGACGGGTTCATGGCCGCCAACGGCGTCGACCTGAACCTGAGCAGCCTGCTGGTGTTCTGTGCCGTGTTCGGTTTCGCAGGCTCGCTGGTTTCGCTGTTCATCTCCAAGTGGATGGCGAAGATGAGCACCGGTACGCAGATCATCACCCAGCCGCGCACCCGCCACGAGCAGTGGCTGTTGCAGACGGTCGAGGAACTGTCCCGCGAGGCCGGTATCAAGATGCCCGAAGTGGGTATCTTCCCAGCCTACGAGGCCAACGCCTTCGCCACCGGCTGGAACCGCAACGACGCGCTGGTAGCGGTGTCGCAAGGCCTGCTGGAGCGTTTCTCGCCCGATGAGGTGCGTGCGGTACTGGCCCACGAGATCGGCCACGTGGCCAACGGCGACATGGTCACCCTGGCACTGGTACAAGGCGTGGTGAACACCTTCGTGATGTTCTTCGCGCGGATCATCGGCAACTTCGTCGACAAGGTGATCTTCAAGAACGAAGAAGGCCAGGGCATCGCCTACTACGTCGCGACCATCGTCGCCGAGCTCATCCTCGGCATCCTGGCCAGCATCATCGTGATGTGGTTCTCGCGGCGCCGCGAGTACCGCGCCGACGAAGCCGGCGCCCAGCTCGCCGGCACTGGCGCGATGATCAGCGCCTTGCAGCGCCTGCGTGTGGAACAAGGCATGCCGGTACACATGCCCGACACCATGAAGGCCTTCGGCATCAATGGTGGCTTGAAGCAGGGCCTGGCCGGACTGCTGATGAGCCACCCGCCGCTGGAAGATCGTATCGAGGCCCTGCGCCGCCGCGGTTGATTGCCCGCTGTAACGAAAAGGCGACCCCAGGGTCGCCTTTTTTCATGCACGGATCGCCAAACACATCTTCCTGTAGGCGCGGGCCTGCCCGCGGATGGAACAGCGCGGTGATTCAGCGCCCCGACAGCCCCTTCCTACAGGAATACGGCATCGCTCAGCGCTTACCTAGCGTGCAAGCCGATACACCCGCTCAAGCAGGCTCGACACCCCGGCCGCCTGGAACTTCGGGCTTTGCTCGATGATCTGCGGCGCCTCCTGCTCATTCACCTGCCAACCCTCGAAGCCGCGCCGCACCTCGTCGTCCGGCACCGAGAACGGCGGGCCGTCGATCAACGCCTGGTCGTAGTCCAAGGTCACCAGCAACCCCTTGCAACTGGTCGGCAACAGTGCCGACAGCAGCGCCATGTAGCGCTCGCGCATCGGCGGCGGCAAGGCGATCAAGGCCGCTCGGTCATATAGCCCGGCACAGTCGGCCAGATCCTGCGCTTGCAAGGCGAAGAAGTCGCCACACCACAGTTCCACCT
Organism: Pseudomonas sp. LS_2; assembly: GCF_042709235.1. Lineage (NCBI taxonomy): Bacteria > Pseudomonadati > Pseudomonadota > Gammaproteobacteria > Pseudomonadales > Pseudomonadaceae > Pseudomonas > Pseudomonas sp. LS_2. The sequence continues at coordinate 17,132 of NZ_JAVAYC010000040.1, forward strand.
CATCACTGCGCCACACCTCGAACGCCCCCTGCCGCGTTACCTGCGGCGTCAGCCCGTGCCCGGCAAAGAAGCTTTCTACCGCCCGCTGCGACAGCTCGACGCCCAGCACCCGGTGGCCCTGCCCAGCCAGCCAGGCGAGGTCCAGGCTCTTGCCGCACAGCGGCACCAGCACGCGGCTGCCGGGGGCCAGCGCCAGGCTCGCCCAATACGCCTGCAAATACCGATTCACCTTGGCCTGGTGGAATCCGATCTGGTCGTCCGCCCATCGCTTGTGCCAGAAAGCTGGCTCCATGATTCCTCCCGATTTTTCGATAGTTAACCTGCAAAACTTGCATTGGATACGGATGGATCGCTACCCGAAGATGACAGCATCTTAACCTGCGGAACCTCACCATGCTGCCAAGCCTGTTCATCTCCCACGGCTCCCCCATGCTTGCCTTGCAACCCGGCGCCAGCGGCCCGGCCCTGGCGGCGCTGGCGGCCGGGTTGCCGCGCCCAAGTGCCATCGTGGTGGTGTCGGCGCACTGGGAGAGCCGCGCCCTGCAAGTAATGAGCACGACGCAACCACCCACCTGGCATGACTTCCGTGGCTTCCCGCCAGCCCTGCATGCCGTGCAGTACCCCGCTCCTGGGGAGCCGAAACTGGCCCAGCGGATCATCGACCTGTTGGCAGCCGCCGACCTGCCGGCCAGCCCAGACCACCAGCGGCCCTTCGACCACGGCACCTGGGTGCCGTTGTCATTGATGTACCCGGATGCCGACATCCCGGTGCTTCAGGTCTCGCTACCCAGCCATTTCGGCCCAGCGCTGCAAGTGCGTGTAGGCCAGGCACTGAAGCCCTTGCGCGAAGAAGGCGTCCTGCTGGTCGGCTCGGGCAGTATCACCCACAACCTGGGCGAGTTGAGCTGGCAGGCCGGGCCAGAGGTGATCGAGCCCTGGGCCAAGGCCTTCCGCGACTGGGTAGCGCAGCGGCTGGAAGAGGACGACCGCAGAGCGCTGCTGGACTATCGCCAGCAGGCGCCGCACGCGGCACGCAACCACCCCAGCGATGAACACCTGCTGCCGCTGTTCTTCGCCCTGGGCGCGGGCGAGCGCTTCTCACTGGTGCACCAGGGCTTCACCCTGGGCGCGCTGGGCATGGATATCTACCGTTTCGATTGAGCGAAACGCACCGCCAAGGCAAAAAAAATCCCCAGCCTGAGCCGGGGATTTTTCATTGCCGCGCCAGGATCAGTCCTCGCGGTAGCGACGCAGCTTCAGCTGCTTGCCGGCTACGCGGGTGTCCTTGAGCTTGGTCAGCAGACGCTCCAGGCCTTCTTCCGGCAGCTCGACCAGGCTGAAGCTGTCACGTACCTGGATACGGCCGATGGCATCACGAGCCAGGCCACCTTCGTTGAGGATCGCCCCCAGCAGGTTCTTGGCAGCGATGCCGTCGCGGGCACCCAGGGCGGTACGGCAACGCACGCGGCCTTCGGCCAGCGGCATCGGCGCGCGGCGCTCACGGTCGCCACGCTCGCTGCGCTCACCACGGTCGGCGCGGTCAGCGCTGCTGCGTTCACGCGGGGTGTGGGTCGGCACCAGCGGCTGCTCACGCTCGACGGCGGCCAGGTCCAGCGCCTGGCCATTGGTGGCCTTGCGCAGCAGGGCCGAAGCCAGCGCACGTGCACTGCAACCCAGGTCGGCGGTCAGGCGGTCGAACAACTCACCATGGCTGATCTCGGCTTCAGCCACCAGCGGCGCCAGGCTGTTGGTCAGCTTCTTGATACGCGCATCAAGTACGGCTTGCGGGTTTGGCAGACGCGCTTCGGCGACCTTCTGCCCGGTCACACGCTCGATCACTTGCAGCATGCGGCGCTCACGCGGGGTGACCAGCAGCAGCGCACGGCCTTCGCGACCGGCACGGCCGGTACGACCGATACGGTGTACGTAGGACTCCGGGTCGTACGGCATATCGACGTTGAACACATGGGTGATACGCGGTACATCCAGGCCACGGGCAGCGACGTCGGTGGCGACGACGATGTCCAGGCGGCCATCCTTGAGCGAGTCGATCACGCGCTCACGCTGGTTCTGGGCAATGTCGCCGTTCAGCGCGGCAGCCTTGTAGCCCTTGGCCTCCAGCGCGGCGGCCAGGTCCAGGGTGGCTTGCTTGGTGCGCACGAAGGCAATCAACGCATCGAACTCTTCCACTTCCAGCAGACGCAGGACAGCCGGGATCTTCTGGTCGGCGTGGACCATCAGGTGGGCCTGGTCGATCGCGGTAACGGTCTGGGTCTTGCTCTGAATCTTGACGTGCTTCGGCTCGCGCAGGTGACGCTCGGCGATGCTGCGGATCGAAGACGGCAGGGTGGCCGAGAACAGCACGGTCTGGCGCGAGGCCGGGATGGCGTCGAAGATCACTTCGAGGTCGTCCATGAAGCCGAGCTTGAGCATCTCGTCGGCTTCGTCCAGTACCAGGTACTGAACGGTGGACAGCACTTTCTCGTCACGGCGCAGGTGATCGCACAGACGGCCTGGGGTGGCGACGACGATTTGCGCGCCGTTGCGGATGGCGCGCAGCTGCGGGCCCATCGGGGCGCCGCCGTACACGGCCACCACGTTAACGCCTGGCATCTGCTTGGCGTAGGTTTCGAAAGCGGTAGCTACTTGCAGCGCCAACTCACGGGTTGGCGCCAGGATCAGGGCTTGCGGTTCGCGCTTGCTCACGTCGATCTTGTTGAGGATCGGCAGGGCGAAGGCAGCGGTCTTGCCGGTGCCAGTCTGCGCCTGGCCGATCATGTCGTGACCGGCGAGGATGATCGGGATCGACTGTTGCTGAATGGCCGACGGTTCTTCGTAGCCAGTCGCCAGAACGGCGGCAACAATGTTCGGATTGAGTTCGAGAGCGGCGAATCCGCCGGTTTCCTGGGTCATGGGTCTGCCTCTATGTGCATCCGCAAAGACCCATGCTCCAAAGCTGCACATGCCTTGAAAGACCCGAAGGTCACCCAGGCAGCTTTGGCGGCGGGGATTTGCGAAAACGATTGAAAAAGAAAACGTGGGAAAGTCCGCCTAGCGGACGTGCAGCCGAAGCTGGACTCGGAGGGTTTACACCACCTGATTTTGCGGCCCGCTAAAAGACCGGCGCGTACTATATACGAAATCGTGTTGATCCGTGAGAATTTTTTCACGGGTAGTGGCCATTATAGGGCCACCATTTAGTAGAAAACTGAAACGTTTTTTCAAGATCGGCGGCGTACCCTTCGCGGGTAAACCCGCTCCCACAGGATCGGCGCCATGCTCAAGGGCAGCGCTGAACCTGTGGGAGCGGGTTTACCCGCGAAAGGTACGCCGCCGCTTTATGATCAGGTCGCCGGACGAACCTCGCGAATCAGGTACTCCAGCGAATACCCCAACTGCCCCGCCAGCGCCCCGGCCCGTGCGCGCAGCCCATCGAGGTCCAGCGTCTGATCCAGGTCCGCCGGCACCAGCAGGATCACATTGCCCTCCTTCACCGGCAGTTCCCAGTAATGCCGGTGGTAAAGGCCACGCAACAGCGCCGCGCCCAATGGCCTGCCGTCTTCACTGGCCCACTGGTTGATGACCAGCCAGCCGCCAGGGTTCAACTGCTTCTGGCAGTTTTCCAGGAAACCCCAGGCCAGGTGACCGACGCCTGGGCCATGGTCGGTATAGAGGTCGACGAAGATCAGGTCGGCCTGCTCGGCGCTGGGCAGCAGCTCCAGGGCATCGCCCACCCGCACGTAGAGCCGTGGGTCGTCGTCCAGGCCCAGGTATTCCATGGCCAGGCGCGGTACGTCCGCACGCAGCTCGATGGCCTCGACATCCTCCAGCGGCAGGAACTTCAGGCACGCCTGGGTCAGGGTGCCGGCGCCAAGGCCCAGAAACAGCGCGCTTTCCGGCTGCTCGTGGCACAACGCGCCAACCAGCATCGCCCGCGTGTAGTCGTACTCAAGCCAACTGGGGTCGGCGGTGAAGGTGCAGCTCTGCTCGATGGCATCGCCGAACTCGAGGAAGCGGTAGTCCTCGACCTCGTACACGCTGATGACGCCAAAGGCATCTTCCACCCGGGCCAGCAGCCGCTCTTCCCGCTCCGTTGCCATCGCCTACCCGCTCGTGCAAAAACGCGCATTGTCCGCCAATGCCTGCGGTGCAACAAGCGCCGCGCCACCTGATACCATGGCAGGCACGACAATGTCCGATACCGAGCCTGCGATGAACCAACCCTGGACCCCCGACAGCTGGCGCACCCTGCCGATCCAGCAGCAACCGACCTACCCCGACGCCGCGCACCTGCAACGGGTCGAGCAGGCCCTGGCCAGCTACCCGCCACTGGTATTCGCCGGCGAAGCCCGCGAACTGCGCCGGCAATTCGCCGAGGTCACCCAGGGCCGCGCCTTCCTGCTGCAAGGCGGCGACTGCGCGGAAAGCTTCGCCGAGTTCAGCGCCGCGAAGATCCGCGACACCTTCAAGGTGCTGCTGCAAATGGCCATTGTCATGACCTTCGCTGCCGGCTGCCCGGTGGTCAAGGTAGGGCGCATGGCCGGGCAGTTCGCCAAGCCGCGCTCGGCGGGCGACGAAACCATCGGCCAGGTCACCCTGCCCGCCTACCGCGGCGATATCGTCAACGGCATCGGCTTCGACGCTGCCAGCCGCGTGCCCGACCCCGAACGGCTGCTGCAGGCCTACCACCAGTCCACCGCCAGCCTCAACCTGCTGCGCGCCTTTGCCCAGGGCGGCTTCGCCGACCTGCACCAGGTGCACAAATGGAACCTGGACTTCATCGCCAACTCGGCTCTGGCCGACAAGTACCACCAGTTGGCCAACCGCATCGACGAGACCCTCGCCTTCATGCGCGCCTGCGGCCTGGACAGCGCGCCACAACTGCGCGAAACCAGTTTCTTCACTGCCCACGAAGCGCTGCTGCTGAACTACGAAGAAGCCTTCGTGCGCAGCGACAGCCTCACCGGCGACTACTACGACTGCTCGGCGCACATGCTGTGGATCGGCGACCGCACCCGCCAGCTCGACGGCGCCCACGTGGAGTTCCTGCGCGGGGTGCACAACCCGATCGGGGTCAAGGTCGGCCCGAGCATGAACACCGACGAGCTGATACGCCTGATCGATGTGCTCAACCCGCACAACGACCCAGGCCGCCTCAACCTGATCGTGCGCATGGGCGCCGGCAAGGTCGGCGAGCACCTGCCAGGGTTGATCCGCAGCGTCGAGCGCGAGGGGCGCAAGGTGCTGTGGAGTTCCGACCCGATGCACGGCAACACCATCAAGGCCAGCAGCGGCTACAAGACCCGCGACTTCGCCCAGATCCTCGACGAGGTGAAGCAGTTCTTCCAGGTGCACCAAGCCGAGGGCAGCTATGCCGGCGGCATCCATATCGAGATGACCGGGCAGAACGTCACCGAATGCATCGGCGGCGCCCGGCCCATTACCGAAGATGGCCTGTCGGACCGCTACCACACCCATTGCGACCCGCGCATGAATGCCGACCAATCGCTGGAACTGGCGTTCCTGATCGCCGAGACACTCAAGCAGGTGCGTCGCTGAGCGCCTGACGCAAGCGGGCTGCCTCGTTGCGGGCGCAGTCCAGCCTGACCCGTTGCAGGCCCAGCCAGTGCGCCAAGCGCACCAGCTGCTGGGCCAGAGCGTGATACCCCGCGTCCTCCATGCCCTCGGGCTCCTCGTGCACGGCATGCACCGCCAGCTCGCCGCGGCCGCGTTCGGCGCGCAGGTCTACCCGCGCGGCAATGCGCTCGCTGTACAGGAACGGCAGCACATAATAGCCGTACACCCGTTTCGGCGCGGGGGTATAGATTTCCAGGCGATAGCGAAAGCCGAACAGGCGCTCGGTGCGGCTACGTTCCCAGACCAACGAGTCGAATGGCGACAGCAAGGCGCTGGCCTCGATACGCCGGGGAATGCGCGGGGTACCGATGCAATAGGCTGGCTGCTTCCAGCCCTGCACCACACAGGCCTGCAAGCGACCATCGGCAAGCAGCTCGGCGAGCGCCGCCTTGCTTTGCGCGGGGCTTAGGCGGAAGTAGTCGCGCAGGTCTTTTTCCGTAGCCACGCCCAAGGCCGTGGCGGCATGCAGCATCAAGCCCTGTTGCGCCTCGGCATCGCTGGGCGTGGGTTGTTCGAGGATGGCCTTGGGCAGTACCCGCTCCGGCAGGTCGTAGAGGCGTTCGAAGCCGCGCCGCCCCGCCACGGTCACCTGCCCCGCCGCAAACAGCCATTCCAGCGCGTGCTTTTCTTCGCTCCAGTCCCACCAGGGGCCGGCGCGCTCTTCACGGGTGGACAGGCTGCCGGCACCCAACGCGCCCTGCTCGCGTACCGTTGCCAATACGCGGGCGATGACGTCCTGGCGCTCGCGGCCGAACTTCGCCAGTTGCTGGTAGATACCCTCGCCCTGGGCCGCCCGCGCCATGCGCCAGCGCATGGACGGGTAAAGCGCCAGCGGCAACAACGAAGCCTCGTGCCCCCAGTACTCGAACAGCTGGCGCTGGCGGCCACGGCCCCAGGCAAGCTGGTCGAGCGCCGCCTGCGGGTAATCACCCAGGCGCGAGAACAGCGGCAGGTAGTGCGAACGTACCAGGGCGTTGACCGAATCGATCTGTACCACGCCCAGGCGCTGCAACATGCGCTTGATCATTGCCGCGCTGGGCGTGGCCTCGACCGGCTTGCCGAAGCCCTGTGCGGACAGGGCCAGGCGCCGGGCCTGCTTGAGGGAAAGGCTTGAAGACACTGCACGGCTCCTTCATGGGTGAGCGGTCAGTGTAGTGTCAATTGCGGCCCATTCGCGGCGGTTCGGCCCAATCCTGATGGTAGGGTGCCCAGGGCTTTGCCCTGGTTCGCGGGCAAACCCGCTACAAGTCCCCGCTTAGCTCGAACCTGCAACGCCCGCTCACTTGCGCAGGGGGTCGTCCCAAAATGGCCGCTCCACTTCCAGCAAGGTATCGGCCCGGCTCAAGCCCAGGTCGTGCAATACCTCGTCACTGAGGCTGGCCAGTTGTCGACGCTGGCGCGCCAGTTGGTGCCAGCGCGCTACCTGGCGAGCCGCGGCGGCGATGGCATGGGTGAGGGAAAAGCCGTGGGAGTGATAGCTGACATGACCTTTCATCTTGAAGCCCTCCGTAAGAGATGGCTTAAGTGTCGCGCCGGCCTTAAGATCAATCCAACGAATGTTTCTAATGCTTTGCATCTACGAGATTGATGCTATGTCTCAATACCAGAGTCTTGATGCGGACGTGCTGCGCACCTTCGTCGCGATTGCCGAGCAAGGCGGTTTCACGCGCGCCGGCGAAGTGGTCAACCGCACCCAATCGGCGGTCAGCATGCAGATGAAACGCCTGGAGGAAGACATCCTCCAGCGCCAGCTGTTCGAACGCGACGGTCGCCAGGTCCGTCTGACCGCCGAGGGCCAGGTGTTGCTGGGCTATGCCCGGCGCATCCTCAAGCTGCACGGCGAGGTGTTCAATACCTTGCGCATGCCGCACATGGTCGGGGTGGTGCGCATCGGCACACCCGATGACTACGCCATGCGCTTTCTGCCGAACATTCTTTCGAGCTTCGCCCAGCGCTACCCGCTGATTCAGGTGGAGGTGCATTGCGAACCGTCGAAACAGCTGATGCAGCGCCAGGACCTGGACCTGACCATCATCACCTGCGAGCCCGGCTCGGAGGTCGGCCAGCTGCTACGCCAGGAGCGGCTGGTATGGGCCGCAGCCCAGGGCCACTGTCCGCAAGAGCAGCGGCCTATGCCGCTGGCGATGTTCAATACCGATTGCTTCTGCCGCTCCTGGGCGTGCAATGCCCTGGAGCAACAGGAGATCGACTACCGCATCGCCTACACCAGCCCCAGCCTGGCGGCGATCTTCGCCATTGTCGGCGCGGGGCTCGCGGTGACGGCGCAGTTGCAGAGCCTGATCGGCGGCAACCTGTACATCCTCGGCGAAGAGCACGGGTTGCCGCAGCTGCCACTGGCCAATGTGATGCTGCTGCGCAACCCGAAAAGCCAGTCGCCGATCACCGACAGCCTCGCCGACCATGTGGCCGAGGGGTTCCAGTAGAAACCTCAGAGCTCGAAAGCCAGCATCACCGCGCAGACGATCAGGAACCCACAGAACAACACGCGCAGGGCCTTTTCCGGCATCGCGTGGGCCAGCGTGACGCCCCAACTGATGCTCATCAGCCCGCCCACGGCCAACGGGATGCCTACGTTCCAATCCACGCTCTGGTGCAGGCCGTAGGTCAACAAGGTCACACCGGTACTGGGCGCCGCCAGTGCCAGGGAAAGGCCCTGGGCTACCACTTGGGTGGTGCCGAACACGCTGGTCAGGATGGGGGTGGCAACCACCGCGCCGCCCACCCCGAACAAACCACCCATGGTGCCCGCGAAGACCCCCAGCACGCCCAGCCAAGGCCAGGGGTGGCGCAGCTCGCTGCTGGGCGGCGCCATACGCATGGAAATTCGTGCCACGTTCCATATCGCCAATACCACCAGGAAACCGACGAAGCCCAGGCGCATGGAATGGGCATCGAGGCCGACCGCCCAGATCGAACCCAACCAGGCGAACAGGAAGCTGCACAGCGACAGCGGCACGGCGTGACGCAACTCGATGCGGTTGCGCTGGTGGTAACGCCACAGCGCCAGCAGCACGTTCGGCACCACCATCACCAAGGCAGTACCCTGGGCCAGTTGCTGGTCGAGGCCGAACAGCACGCCCAGCGCGGGAATGGCGATCAGCCCGCCACCAATCCCGAACAACCCACCCACAGTGCCCAAGGCAGCGCCCAGGGCGATGTACATCAACCATTCGATCATCAGCGTCTCATCCGCCTGTACAAGTTATCCGCCCATCCTAACCACTGGCCCCTGGCACGGAAACGCACAGCAGCGCACAATGGCTTTGCGTAATCCGCATAAGCAACCCAATGAATCGTCATGAGCCCAGACCTTCTTACCGAACAACTCAGCCTGTTCCTCGACGTACTGGAGGCCGGCAGCTTCTCCGCCGCCGCCCGCCGCCATCCCTTGACGCCGTCGGCGGTGGCGCGGCGCATCGACAATCTGGAAAACGCCGTAGGCAGCCGTCTGTTCGTGCGTAGTACCCATGCGGTGCGCGTCACACCAGCAGGCAAGGCGTTCGCCGAACGCGCGCGGCGTATCGTCGAGGAACTGCGCCTGGCCCGCGCCGAAGCCGTATCGCTGAGCAGCGCCCCGGAAGGCTTGATCCGCATCGACGCACCCGCCGCGTTCGGCCGCCGTCACCTGGCACCGGCGATCGCCGACTTTCTGGTCGCCTACCCCGGCCTGGATGTACAGGTTCGGCTGATCGACAGCTTCGTCGACATGCAGGGCAGCCACCTGGGCGAAGTCGACCTGGTGCTGCGCGCCGGCCCCCTCGCCGATACCCGCCTGGTCGCCACGCCGTTGGCCTCGATGGTGCGTATTGCCTGCGCCAGCCCGGGCTACCTCGCCAACCGCGGCGTACCGCGCGACCCCAGCCAACTGCCCGAGCACGACGGCCTGGACTGGGACGGCCTGGCGCCACCCTTCGCCTGGCGCTTCAACGTCGATGGGCAACTGCGCCTGTACCGCCCGGCGCGCATGCGCATGGCCGCCAACAATGCCGAAGCCTTGCTGTTCGGTGCTTTGGCCGGACTGGGCGTGGCGCACCTGCCCACCTGGCTGATCAGCGAGTACCTGCTGCGCGGCGAACTGCTGCCGCTGTTCTGCGAAAGCGGCCTGCCTGCGCCGGAAACCACCGGCATCTATGCACTGCGCCTGGAACATGAAACGAACTCTCGCAGCCGCTTGCTGCTCGAATTCCTCAAGAGCCGCTTCAGCCCGGTGCCGCCTTGGGACCTGGCACTACGCAGCGAACTGCAAGGATGATTAGCGCGCTAACCATCAGCGTGCTAGATTCTTAACCAAACGTTATTCAAGGACCAGCATGAAAGCCGACAAACCCACTTCCTGCGACGACCTGCTGCTGGATAACCAGGTCTGTTTCGCCCTGCACTCCACGTCGCTGCTGATGACCAAGGTCTACAAACCACTACTGCAGGCCTTGGGCCTGACCTACCCGCAGTACCTGGCCATGCTGGTGCTGTGGGAACAGGACGGCCTGACCGTGGGCGAAATCAGCCAGCGCCTGATCACCGACCCTGGCTCGCTCACGCCGTTGCTCAAACGCCTGGAAAGCGAAGGCCTGCTCAAGCGCACCCGCAGCCGCGAGGACGAGCGCGTGGTCCTGGTGCAGCTGACCGACAAGGGCCGCGATTTGCAACAAGAGGCCCAGCGTGTGCCGCAATGCATTCTCGACGCCAGCGGCCGCACCATGGAACGCTTGCGGCTCCTGCAAGCCGAGTTGCTGGATCTGCGCGCCAGCCTGCAAAAAAACCTCTGACGACTACGCTGTGTGATGCCTGTCGGATAAACGGCAAAAAAATAACTTGCACACTAAATAATTGCGCGCTAAATTTAGCGCCATACCCACCCAGCGCCAAGGCGCACAGCACACAAGCGAGGCTCAAGATGCAAAAGGTCACTCCCCTGTACATCGCAGAAGCAACCTCCACTGGCGGTCGCGATGGCAAGTCCAAATCCAGCGACGGCAAGCTCGAAGTCAAGCTGAGCACCCCCAAGGAACTGGGCGGCGCTGGCGGTGAAGGCACCAACCCTGAGCAGATGTTCGCCGCCGGTTACTCGGCCTGCTTCATCGGCGCCCTGAAGTTCGTCGCCGGCCAGGAAAAGAAAGCCCTGCCAGCTGACGCCTCGATCACCGCCAAAGTCGGTATCGGCCAGATCCCAGGCGGCTTCGGCCTGGACATCGACCTGCACATCAGCCTGCCAGGCCTGAGCCAGGGCGACGCTGAAGCCCTGGTGGAGAAAGCGCACAAGGTTTGCCCTTACTCCAACGCCACTCGCGGCAACCTCGATGTACGCCTGCACGTAGCGGTCTGAGTCACCGAGGGCTGCATTGCGGCCCTCACCGCCTGAATTCCAGGCGCAAAAAAACCCGGCCAACGCCGGGTTTTTTGTGGGTCGCAAGAAGCATTACTTCTTGGAGCGGCCCTTGAAGCTGTTGTCGCGGGTGTCGATGTCGATCCACTCGTCGATCTGGATGAAGTCGGCAACCTGAATTTCAGTGCCGTTGGCCAGTTTGGCCGGCTTCATGACCTTGCCCGAGGTGTCGCCGCGAGCAGCGTTTTCGGTGTAGACGACCTTGCGGCTGATGGTGGTCGGCAGTTCTACCGATACCAGGCGGCCTTCGAAGAACACGGCTTCGCAGACGTCTTCCATGCCTTCTTCGATGTACGGCAGGACGGCGTCGATGTCTTCGGCGTTCAGCTCGTACATGGTGTAGTCGCTGGTGTCCATGAAGGTGTACTCGTCACCGTTGATGAACGACAGGGTCGCTTCTTTGCGATCCAGGATCACGTCGTCCAGCTTGTCGTCCGCACCGTAGACGGTTTCGGTCTTGTAGCCGGTCAGCAGGTTCTTCAGCTTGGTCTTCATGATCGCGCTGTTACGGCCCGACTTGGTGAACTCAGCTTTCTGGACCAGCCACGGATCGTTGTCGATGCGCAGTACGGTACCGGGTTTGATTTCTTTACCAGTTTTCATTGCGTATATCCGAATCTGGATGGATTTATAAAAATCGAGGCCGCATATCATATCCAATTTCGGTAAAACTGCACCAGCGCTGTGGCAAGGTCCGGCCTAACCGCCTGCGCAGCGCACCACTGCCGGGCGTGTACCTGGAGTGCCTGCCAGTGCAGTAGCACCTGGCGCCAGGCCACGCCCATGTCGCGGTCCATGTTCCAGGCGCGCCACAACTCGACCAGCGCATCGCCCGCTTCTTGCGACAGCCCTTGGCGATACTGCGCGAGGAAGGCCTCGAGTTTTTCCCAGTGCGCGTTCTCCTCCTGGACATAGATATGCCACAGCAACGGCCGCCCGGCCCACTGAGCACGCACGAACGAATCCTCGCCGCGCACGGCGTTGAAGTCACAGCACCACAGCAGGCGATCGTAGTCATCCTGGCTGACGAACGGCAGGATCTGCACGCGCAACCGGCCCTTGTGCCGCACATCGCCCACACCCAGTTGCGGCTCGGCGAACCAGTGACGCAGGTCAGCAAGCACACGGCCTTCGGGCACCAGTAGGTGGGTGGGCTGTGCGTCGTCGGCAAGGGCCTCGAGCCACGCGCCCAATTGCCCATTTTCATAGGCGAACAGCGAAATCAAACGCGCTCCGGGTTGGCGATGCACCCCAAGCCTGGCGAGAAACGCCGCCTGCGCCGCCGGGTCGGCCTCGAAGGCTTCGCGCCGCGGGAGCAGGCTGGCCTCGCGCAGCAGCCCGCCGGTCTTGTCGGTGAAGCCGGGGAAGAAGAACTGCTTGCGCAGGCCATTGGGCTGGGGCGACGCCAGGCCGTGGCAGCCTTCGACCCAATCCTCGGCGCTCAGGTACTCGAGGTTCAACCACAAGGCCGGGGCGGGACGCAGGGTCAGCGCCTCGACATAGGCATCGGGCAATGCGCAGGCGAAGGCACCGATCACCACATCTGCGGTGTCGGTAGGCGGCCAGTCGGGCGACCAGTGGCATACCCGCACGCCCTGCTGCCATTGCTGCCCGGCCAATGGGTCGGCCTCGGGGCACAGGCGCGCGAAGGCGGCCAGGTCGTCGACCCACAAGCGCACGGCCAGGTCATGCTCGGCCGCCAGTTGCCGGGCCAGGCGCCAGGTCACGCCGATGTCGCCATAGTTGTCGACGACCGTGCAAAAGATGTCCCAGCGGGTCTTCATCCCGTTCTTCCTCTCGACACGGAAAAAACAGCGGATTGTGCGGATTAATTCTCGCTGACAAAAGCACCGTCGCTGAAAAAACCTTTACCGCCGTGCGACAATGGCCGCCCTCGACCCGCCCTGCCAGGAGGCCGCCATGCCCCGCCACCGCGAACTGAAGATCACCCTCAAGCCTGTGCAGTTGATCCTGTGCGTGGCCTTCGGCCTGTGGCTCGGCGCCATGGCCATCGCCTTGAGCCTGTGGCTGGCCTGGCGGGCCTGGCCCCAGCAGGTGGAGCCCTTGGCCCAGGCCATTGCCCCGGCTGGCGTGGCCCCTGCGCCTGCCCAGCCTGCCGCGCAACCGGCCGATGCCCAGGCCGAGATGTTCGAACGCTACAAGGACATCCTGCACAAGCAGGAGGCCCAGCAAGCCGCCGACGCCGCCCAGGGCAACATGCGCAACCTGAACAACCCCAAGTGCCAGTTCTGGCTGCAACAGAACCGCACCGCACCCACCGACAAGAGCCAGGCCAACGTGCTGGAATTCTGCTACTGACCATGGACAAAGCCACCCTCCTGGCGCGTATCAATGCCACCCTCGAACATGACGTCGAGGTGCTGCGCCGTGCCGCCCAGACCGCCTACGAAACCGCCACCGCCGAAGAGAACATCGCCGAGAACAAGTACGACACCCTGGGCCTTGAAGCGTCCTACCTGGCCACCGGCCAGGCGCGGCGTACCGCCGAGATCCGCCAGGCGCTGCTGACCTACCAGCAACTGGTACTGCGCGACTACGACCCGGCGCGGGGAATCCAGCTCAGCAACCTGGTGACACTGGAAGACGAGGATGGAGCGCAGCGCCTGCTTTTTCTTGGGCCCGAGGCCGCAGGCCTGAAGATTGGCGAACAGGACGAGTTGGTGACAGTCATCACCCCGCGCTCGCCGCTGGGGCAACAGCTGTTGGGCAAACGGGTGGATGACGAGGTGGGGCTGGTGGTCGCCGGGGTCACCCAGGTTCACATCATCATCGATGCCGTCTGAATAGGCTTCACCGCACCGGCTTGCCCGCGAAGAGGCCCGGTGCCGCCCTGCAAATACCTGCTACTGCATTTCCAACGCATTGAAGCGCGTGGCCAGCCCCTGCTCGGCGAACTGCTCCACGAGGAAATCGATGAATGCCCGGGTCTTGCCCGGCAGCAACTTGTGCTCGGCGTAATAGAGGCTGACGCTGCCATCGTCCACGTACCAGTCCGGCAGTACACGCTGCAACTGGCCGCTGGCGTAATACGGCAAGGCGAACGGCAGGCTGACCAGGGCAACGCCCAAGCCCTGGGCGGCAACCGCACAGGCGGCATCCGAGTCGCTCATGGTCATGCCCTGGCGCAAGGGCAAGGGCTGCTGCTCATGCCAGCGGCTGGTAAGCGGCCAGGAACGCACGCGACCGGTCTGTGGCGAACGAATCAGGATGCCGTCGTGCTGCGCCAGGTCGCGCGGTTCGTCGATCGGTACACACCTGGCCAGGTAATCAGGAGCGGCCACCAGCACCCGGTGCGCCGGGGCCAGGCGACGGGCCACCACGCCCAGCGGCAGGTCGAAGCCGCCGCCGATGGCAGCATCGAAGCCCTGCCCGATGAGATCGACCTGACGATTGTCGAAATGCCAGTCCGGGACGATCGCCGGGTAGCGCCGCAGGAACTCGCCCAGCATCGGCACCACATACAAGCGCCCGAACACCGTACCCATGCTGACCCGCAGCAACCCGGCCGGCTGACCCTCGCTGCTGGCCAGGTTGGCGACGGCGTGCTGGATGGTACGGAAGCTGTCGCTGACCTCGCCCAGGAAACGCTGCCCGGCCTCGGTGAGGGTGAGCTTGCGGGTACTGCGCTGAAATAGCCGCACGCCCAGCCGCGCCTCCAGCTGGGCAACGCTCTTGCCCACTGCCGCCGGAGTCAAGGACAGGCGCCGCGCGGCTTCGGCGAAGCTGCCGACCTCGGCACTGCGAATGAAGCACTCAAGGCTGCTGAACGATTCCATGGCCAATTACCAACTAAAAGTTCACTCTGATGATAGCGATTGCCATCTTATCAGCGAGCAATCCCAGGTCGATACTGGCAGCCATCCAAGGCACTGCGCCTTGTCCCTTTCAGGAGAGCAACATGTCCCAGCAATCGAGCCTCGCAGGCAAAGTCGCCTTGGTCCAGGGTGGTTCACGCGGTATCGGCGCCGCCATTGTCCGGCGCCTGGCCCGTGAAGGCGCGCAGGTCGCCTTCACCTATGTCAGCTCGGCCAGCGCCGCCCAGGCCCTGGCCGAGGAAATCAACGCCACCGGTGCCCGCGCACTGGCCCTGCACGCCGACAGCGCCGATGCCAGTGCCGTGCAGCAAGTGGTGGAAGACACCGTGAAAGCCTTCGGGCGCCTCGACATCCTGGTCAACAATGCTGGCGTGCTGGCCGTGGCCCCGGTGGCCGAGTTCGACCTGGGCGACTTCGACCGCCTGTTGGCCGTCAACGTCCGCAGCGTGTTCGTCGCCAGCCAGGCGGCGGCCCGGCACATGGGCCAGGGTGGCCGGATCATCAACATCGGCAGCACCAACGCCGAGCGCATGCCCTTCGCAGGCGGCGCCCCCTACGCCATGAGCAAGTCGGCGTTGGTCGGCCTCACCCGTGGCATGGCCCGCGACCTCGGCCCCCACGGCATTACCGTGAACAACGTGCAGCCCGGCCCGGTGGACACCGACATGAACCCGGCCAGCGGCGACTTCGCCGACAGCCTGATCCCGCTGATGGCCATCGGTCGCTACGGCCATGCCGACGAAATCGCCAGCTTCGTCGCCTACCTGGCAGGGCCTGAGGCCGGCTACATCACCGGCGCCAGCCTGACCGCGGACGGTGGCTTCGCCGCCTGATCGCAATACGCCACGCGGCAATCCACCGCACGCCCCTTCGTCGCCTGCCCGTTGACTTGCCTGCGACGGCAGCGCTCAGTAAGTGCTGGCTACAGCCCTCCCACGGACAGGATGACGACATGACAAGACTCACGGTGCAATCCGGCGATTTCTTGCAAGGTGAAGGCGAATACCGCAATGGCGCGCTGACGCTCAAGACCCCCCGCAGCCCTTCGCCAGGAGAAAGGATCTCCCTGGCGCGGGTCACCGACCTCAAGCTGGCCTGCCTGGAGTCGAACCGCAACCTGGGCAGTGCGCTGGGCTGGGGCGTCGCCGGTGCCCTGGTAGCAGGCCCGGTGGGCTTGCTGGCCGGGCTGTGGCTAGGCGGCAAGGAAGAGGAAGCGACCTTCCTCGCCACATTCAAGGATGGACGCAAGCTCTTGGCCATTACCGACGGCAAGACCTGGTCGAAAATCGACGACACCTGGCGCAAGCACCAGCGGCCTGCCGGCAACTG